>CALHHY010000026.1 GCA_938030665.1 uncultured Litoreibacter sp.
TGCCTGGCTTACCAAAGCCTCCTCTGCCGGCGAGGCGGGGCGGTAAAATGTCTGGCTAAGCCGCGCATGGTCGATCAGCATCCGGGTCAGCGCTGGCATCAGATACGGGTTATGCGCCATTTCCCCGATCAACTCATGGAAACGGTGGTTGAGCATGGCGGCTTCGCTGGCCGCCGCCTGTTTGAACCTGCTCTGTACCTCTTTCAGCGCGGCAAGCTGGGCTGCGTTGCGCCTTTCGGCAGCAAGCTGCGCGGTGGTGGCGTAGATCATCGGCGCGGTCTGGAAGAAGGTCCTCAGCACCTCCAGATCAAGGGAGGTCACTTTGGCCCCCCGGTTTTGCGAGGTCACAACAAATCCGTCCCCTGCGAGCCGCTGCAAGACCTCGCGCAACGGCGTGCGGGAGATGCCGTATTCCGCCACCAGCCGCTGCTCGTCCAGATCCGCGCCGGGGGCAAGCTCCAGCGTCATGATCCGGCGGCGCAGGTCATCAAGGCAGTTTTGTTTCGCGGTCACAGCCATTCAGGCACCTCCCTTGAATACAATATGTATACATGAGAGGTGCCCTTCTGGTCTGTTCGCGACAGCCCGGCGCTATCTGAGGACGGAATCTGCCAATAGCCGCACCACCGTGCCTTGGTTAAGGTAGCCGGTCTTCTGCAGCTTCCTCGCCTCCTGATAGCGGCGGATGGAGCGGCGGGTGCGTTCGTCAAACACCCCGTCAATCGGTCCAGGCTTCAGCCCCAGCCGCATCAAACGGTCCTCGACCAGGCGCCGCGTGCCATCGGTGAGACCCAACCGCTGCTCGTTACGTTCCGCGGCCTGCAAGGCGGCGGCGTTGCGGTTGGTGAACTCAAGTTCAGAAATCCGCGCATTGGCCTGGGTAACGAAAGCGCCCTCCGGGTTGGCCTGCACATAGCCTTCATAGCCTGCGATCGTGTCCACCGACCGGGCCGCGTCCCAATCCGCGCGGTCCTGTTCTGCCGCTTGTGCGCGGCGCGCCTCCTCAAAGGGGGCAAGACGCACGGTCGCGATCTCAGCGAAAACACCATCGGGGTAGCGCTCCAGATAGGCGCGCAGACCAGCCTCATCGCCCAAAGCGCCTGTTTCCCGCCAATAGGCGCGGTCCTGACGCTCGATCTCGACCTTGCGGCGTTCGGCCTCGGCTTCTAGCTCTGCGTTGCGCCGTTCAGCCTGCAGGGCGAGGCGGTCCATCAAGCCGCGTGTCACGAAGCCTGTGGCCTCCAACCCGTTGGCCTGCTGGAACCGGGTCAGCGCCGCGCGGGAGCCGGGACCGAATATGCCATCAATGCCACGCGGGTCATATTCCAACAACGTCAGCGCCCGCTGGATTTCCCGCCTGTCATCGCGGCTGAGGCTCAGCGCTTGTTCGCGGGCCTCTGCCTCGCGCGCCGGTGCGGCCTCGATATCGGCGATGGCCTGCTGCGCTTCGGATTTGAACAGCCCGTTCGGGTAGCTGTTCAGGTAGCCCTGATAGCCCGCCCGGCTGTTGATCTTGGTAGTCGCCTCCCAAAAGGCGCGCTCCGCGCTGTCGGGGTCAGCCACGATTTCCGCAGGCGCGCCGCCCATGAACGGGATCAAAGGCGCCAGAAAGCCGCTTGCCGTCAGCTCAGGGTAGGCTTGCAGGCTGCCGACGATGCTTTCGCCTTCTTCCAGCAACCCGTTGCTGAGATAATCCGCGATCTGGCCAGCGTCGCCGCTGACAATCGTGACGCCTTGCGGGGCGGTTGGTGACACGATGCCGGGGACGAGGTCCGCACCAAGATCAAACGAACGCTTCTCTGTCCCCAACATCACCACCGCTTGACCCGGGGCCGCCGCGGCCACACTTGCAAGCACATCAAGCGATACACCCTGCGCGCCCGCGCTCAGCACGTCAGGCGCATCGGCGTCGCTGCCGAAGACCCAACCGCTGCTGCCAGTGCCAGCAAAATGACCCGACACCGCAATCACGATCCGCCCCGTGCCATCAGCTTTTCCCTGAAGCTCGCTGATCAGGCCGCGCAGCTCGGACGCGCTGGCATCCTCCCCCACGATGACGTCGAACCCAGCCTCGCGCAGCACGTCTTCGGCGTCCAGAAGATCGTCTGCCGCGCGGATGTCGCGACCACCGTCGTAATTCTCATTGGCGACCAGCAAAGCGACATCGGCAGCGGCAGCGGCAGCGGCAAGGGGAGAGGTCAGCGCCAACAGCGCGGCAAGGGCATAGGGTCGCATGAGAAGAGGCTCCGGTTATTTCTGCGGCTCAATCATAGCTGCGCGCGTCCTCGATCAACACCCCGTCGACTGGCAGGGTTCCGCTTGGCACGATTTCGATATCGCCCCGCAGCTTCAGGATGGCGCGCACAGCCTCGTCGTAATTGGCGTCCGCAGGGGCCTCGATGCGAACAGTCATGCCGTCCGCATCGCCGTCGCGCGTGGCAATGACACGGGCGCGGGTGATCTCAGGATGGCGGCGGACCAGCTCTGCCACCTGTTCGGGGCGCACAAACATGCCCTTGATCTTGGTGGTTTGATCGGCGCGTCCCATCCAGCCCTTGATGCGCTTGCCCGTCCGTCCGCAGGGGCTGAGGCCGGGCATGAAGGCGCTCATGTCGCCGGTGGCAAACCGGATCAGCGGGTAGTCGGGGTTCAGCGCGGTCACGACCACCTCCCCCACGTCGCCCTCGGGCACCGCGTCGCCGGTTCCGGGCGTCACGATTTCAACGATCACGCCCTCATCCAGTAGCATCCCCTCCATCGCGGGGGATTCGTAGGCGATATGGCCCAGATCAGCGGTGGCGTAGCATTGCAGGCAGGTGATACCGCGATCAGCATAGGCTTGGCGCAGCTGCGGGAACAGCGCGCCGCCTGATACGCAGGCCTTGGTGAAGGCCAGCGCCTCCCCCATCTCGTCGGCTTTTTCCAGAATAACCTTCAGATAGTCAGGTGTGCCCGCATAGGCGGTGCAGCCGATATCCTTGGCGGCGCGCACCTGAAGCTCGGTTTGCCCGGTGCCGGCAGGCAGTACCCGCGCGCCAACCGCCCGCGCGCCGTTTTCAAACATCATCCCGGCAGGGGTCAGATGGTAGCCAAAGCAGTTCTGCACGATGTCGTCGCGCCCGACGCCTGCGGCATGCAGGAACCGGCCAAAGCGCCACCAGTCATGGCTAACGCCGCCCGGCTCGTAAATCGGGCCTGGCGATTGAAACACATGCGCGACCTCACCGACATGCAGGCCCCCGAAAGGCGGTGCGGCTTTTTGCTTATCGCTTAGCTCGGATTTGCGCAGAACCGGTTGGGCCGCCAGATCCGCAATCCCAAGGGCTGCAAGCTGGGCCGTCTGCGCCGCCTCCCGCGCATCTGCCGACCGCGTCTCCAGTTCGTCAAAAAACTGCATTACCGCCCCGCTTCGTTTTGGCAAAAATACTCAAAGACCATCAGCTCAGCCAGCGCTTGCGCCGCCGGTAGGAACGCACGTCGCGGAAGGATTTCCGTCCCTCCTCGCTCACGCCAAGGTAGAATTCCTTCACATCCGGGTTTTCCCGCAATTCCTGGGCGGGGCCGTCCATCACCACGCGACCCGATTCCAGAATATAGCCGTAATGCGCGAACCGCAGGGCAACATTTGTGTTCTGCTCAGCTAGCAGGAAGGAGACGCCTTCCTGCTCGTTCAGGGATTTGACGATGCCGAAAATCTCTTCCACCAGCTGCGGGGCAAGACCCATGGACGGCTCGTCCAGCAAGATGGTCTCCGGCCGGGCCATCATCGCGCGGCCGATGGCGCACATTTGCTGCTCCCCGCCCGAGGTGTAGCCTGCCTGAGAAGTCCGGCGTTCCTTCAGCCGAGGAAAATAGGCATAGACCTTTTCCAGATCCGCCGCGATTGCGCCGCGACCGTCGCCGCGCGTATAGGCGCCGGTCATCAGATTTTCTTCGACGGTCAGGTGTTCGAAACAGTGACGCCCCTCCATCACCTGCACGACGCCGCGTTTGACCATGTCAGCCGGGTCGAGCCCCGCAACGCTATCGCCCCGATATGCAATGGAGCCTTTGGTGACCTCGCCCCTTTCCGAATGAAGCAGGTTCGAGACCGCCTTTAGCGTCGTGGTCTTGCCGGCGCCGTTGCCGCCCAGAAGCGCGGTAATGCCGCCCTCGGCCACTTTCAGCGACACGCCTTTCAAAACAAGGATGACGTGGTTGTAAATCACCTCGATATTGTTGACTTCCAACAAGGTCTTGGACTGGGTTTCACTGCTGTCTAGCATCACGTTCCTCTCGTCAAAATTCCAGTATCCGGCGGCGCAATTCGTCAGGGCCGATGAAGGGATCAGCGCCCGCCGCCGCCGCCTGCCCGGCGCGGTAAAGCATGTCCGTGATGCAGGGGGAGAAAAGCAGCTCCCGCTCCGCCTTCGAACAGTCAAGCCCCGACACATCGGGCATGCGCGCCGCGCGCAGACGCCACCCGGAAGTCTCGGCCAAATCGATCGTGGACAGGACGGAGTTCCGCAGCCCCTCGTCAATCACCAGATCAAAGCTGCGGGTGGCGATCTCCTGCAGGTTCTCGTCAATATCGGCCTCGCGCACCCGCAGGTCCGAGTTGATGATCAGCGTCACCTCGACATTCAGCCGGGCGTTTTCCGCCACCGCCTGGCGTTCCAACCCACGGGCGACATCGGCCAGAAAGATATGTTCGCGCAGGCCCGCATCGGCATAAAGAGCCGCACCAATCCGGCGCGGCGGGAACAGACCGGGAATGGCGCTGGTGGCCATCACCGCATCGGTCAGGCAGTCGCGCTTCTCTGCAAAGCTCAGCGGCGACAGGGCCGCGAATTCGCCGACATGGAGCTGGTCGAACCGGCCGGTGCGCAGGTCGGTGGCCCCCAGAAGGATCTCGTCGCCCTGTTTCCAGCGCTGCGCGATGGCCTCCATCATCTCGGGCGTGATGGCATTCGAGACGCGCGCCTCCAACGGGCCTGTCCCGTATAGCGACGGGCGGCCAAAAAGCACCCCGATGACCCCGTTCGGCGTGACCACATCGGCCTCTCCAATGTTGCGGGTCAGGGCAAGCCGGTCATCGAAAGCTTTACCTGCAAAAATGATCGGCGCCAGCACCCCGCCGGCACTTGCGCCGGTGACCAGATCAAATTGCGGCCTGTCGCCGCGCGCGCTCCAACCTTCCAGAAAGCCGCCGGCAAAGGCGCCGTACTGCCCGCCGGTAGAGAGCGCCAGAATGTGGATGTCGACCACCGGGCGGCGGGCGCGGCGGGCGGGTGTCGGTGCGATTTCCTCAAGGTTCGATTCAAGGATACGGCCCATCATGTTCTCGAAGCCGTCATCTTCAAGTGGGCCAAACAGCGGGGGAGAGGCGGCCTGGGTGACCGGCGTGTCCGCCGGGGGCAATTCAAGCGGCAAAAGCCCCGTGCATTGCCGCGTCACCTCCGCGCCGTTACCGACGCTCGCGCAGGCCTGCAGCACCAGGCAAAGCGGCAGGAGGGCGGCGCGCAGCCACCTCATCGCGTTTAAGCTTTGTCCGTCGCGCGCCATAAGGGTCCAAGCCAAGCCTCTGAAATAGATGCCCCGGCCCACCGGATATGCCAGCGGGCCGGGGGGTGTCGTGAAGGTTTAGGAGCAGCCGGCCTCGATGCCGCTTTCTGCCGCAAAGGCTGCCGAGTCTTCCTCAATCAGCTTCTGCACAACCTCCTGATCCGAGCCTTCGAAGCCCGTGATTAGCTTCCACTCGCTGGCGGAGGCGTCCCACTGCGCCACGGCGCCAAGGCCGTTGCCGCCATGGTTCTCGCAGGAGACTTTGAACTCCGGCCCGAAGCCCGGCAGCCCAATTTCGGCCATCTTGGCCTCGGTGATCTCCAGCGCTTCCATACCGTCGCGCATCATTGCAGGGGTGATATCGGACACGCCGTGAATGGATTGCGCGGTTTTGGTGGCCTCAGCCGCCAGCATCGCGGCATACATGCCACGGTTGTAAAGCGCTGTGCCGACCTGGTCGCCGGCACCCGCAGCCTTGCCCGCATCCACGACATATTTCCGCAGATCGTCGAAGATCGGGTAGTCGTCGCCCACATTGTGGAAGGTCAGCGCCTTGTAGCCATTGGCCTTGTCGCCCGCAGGCAGCACGTCATTTTCCGAGCCGGACCACCAGATGCCGATGAAGTTTTCCATCGGGTAGCGGATGTTGGCGGCTTCCTGAATGGCCACCTGGTTCATCACGCCCCAACCATACATGATCACATTGTCAGGCTTTTCGCGGCGGATTTGCAGCCATTGCGACTTCTGCTCCTGACCAGGGTGGTCGACAGGGACCAGCATCAGCTCGAAATCGTGCTTCTTGGAAAGCTCCTCCAGCGTCCGGATCGGCTCCTTACCGTAGGCGGAGTTATGATAGACCAGCGCGATTTTCTTGCCAGAGATGTCGCCCAGGCTCTGAATGTGATTGATCGCGTGGCTTGCCCCGTCCCAGTAGTTGGCCGGGTAGTTGAACACGTTGGAGAACACTTCGCCGTTCTTGGCCGAGGTGCGACCGTAACCCATCGTGTGCATCGGGATGCCGTCTGCGGTGACTTTCGGGATCAGCTGATATGTGATGCCGGTCGAAAGCGGTTGATAGATCAGCGCGCCTTCACCTTTTGTGGCCTCGTAGCATTCCACGCCTTTTTCGGTGTTATAGCCGGTCTCGCATTCGATGACCCGTGCCGGGACGCCGCCAATGCCGCCGTCACGTTCGTTCAGCAAGGTGAAATAGTCCTCATAGCCATCCGCAAAGGGGATGCCGTTCGCCGCATATGGCCCGGTCCGGTAGCTCAGCGACGGGAACACAAGGTCCGCCATCACCGGAGATGCAGCCATCACAGCCGCTATTGTCATTGTCGTCAGTTTCATCGGTTTGTTTCCTCCCTAGGATTATACAGATGTGGTGGGCGGGTTTTGGCCCCGCCTCTGGTTGATGAGGTTAATGCGGAAACGGCCAGAGCCGCAGTTTTTCTTTTGCCAGCCGCCATAGCTGCGCCAGGCCGTGAGGCTCGACGATCAGGAAGGCCACGATCAGCCCGCCCACGATCACCAGCTGGAGATGCGCGGCAAGGTCCGTGGGCCAGCCCAGCCCGCCGACCAGCACGTTTTTCAAAAACACAGGTAGCAGCACCATGAAGGCCGCCCCGGCGAAGGAGCCAAAGATAGAGCCAAGCCCGCCGATGATGATCATGAAGAGCACCAGGAACGACTTGTCGATGCCGAAGCTCTCCCCCACTTCGGCCGCGCCCAGATAGACCGCGAAGAACAGCGCCCCCGAGATCCCCACGAAGAACCCCGATACCATGAAGGCCGTCAGCTTGGCGCTCATCGGGTTCACGCCGATAATCTCGGCGGCGATATCCATGTCACGGATCGCCATCCAGCGCCGCCCGACCGAGCCGCGTGTGAGGTTGCGCGCGATGATGGCGCAGATGGTGACGAAGACGAGGCAGATCAGGTATTTCGCCCAGGCCTCGGTATTCGGTCCGGTGATGATGATGCCGAACACGCTGCGCTCCGGCGCGGAGATCTGGCCCGAGGCGGAGTAGTTGTAGAACCACGGCACCTTGTTAAAGAGCCACACAAGGAAGAACTGTGCTGCCAGTGTGGCCACCGCCAGATAGAACCCCTTGATCCTGAGCGAGGGCAGCCCGAACAAGGTCACCACGGCGGCCGTGACCAGGCCGGCCAGCGGTATGTGGATCAGCATCGAAATCTCGGGGAAGGCCGTCATCAGCTTGTAGCAGCTATAGGCCCCCACAGCCATAAACGCGCCCGTGCCAAGCGAGACCTGCCCGCAATAGCCCGTCAGAATGTTCAGCCCGATCGCCGCAATCGCGTAGATCAGAAACGGCACCATGACCGCGTTGGCCCAGTAGTCGTTGATGATGAACGGAATGATCCCAAAGGCCACGGCCAGCACCACGTAGTATCGATACCGATCAAATTTGATCGGGAAGGTCTGGCTGTCCTGCGGGTAGGTGGTCGAAAAATCGCCTGCTTCACGGTAGAACATCTCAGAAACTCCTCCTGAAGGTCAGCGGGTGGGTGGGTGTCGTCACGCGCAGCGGGGCGCGGTCACTCAGCCGCAGCATCTCAAACCCTCTCAATGATCTTCTCCCCAAACAGCCCCTGCGGGCGGAACACCAGGAATAACAGGGCCAGCACATAGGCAAACCAGTTCTCCGTCGCGCCGCCGACCAGGGGGCCTATTCCGAATTCGAAAAGCTTCTCCCCCACCCCGATGATCAGCCCGCCGACAATGGCGCCGGGGATCGAGGTGAAGCCGCCCAGCATCAGCACCGGCAGCGCCTTCAACGCGATCAGCGAGAGGGAGAACTGCACCCCAGATTTCGCGCCCCACATGATGCCAGCGACAAGCGCCACGAAGCCTGCGATGGACCACACGAGGATCCAGATGAAGTTCAGCGAGATGCCGACGCTCAGCGCGGCCTGGTGGTCATCCGCCACCGCCCGCAAGGCGCGGCCTTGTTTGGTATATTGCGAAAACGCGATAAGGGCTGCCACAAGGACCACCGCCACAATCGCGGCAGAGATATCAAGGTTGTCAATAAAGAACCCGTAGCCAAGCGCCTCCAACGTGGTGACGTCAATCCAGTCATTGATGCCCTGCGGCAGCCCCACATCCAGCTTCTTGATCTCGGCGCCCCACATGATGTCGCCGATCCCCTCCAGCATGAAGGCAAGGCCGATGGTTGCCATGAACAGCAGGATCGGTTCTTGGTTGACCAGATGCCTGAAGATGAAATGTTGCACGGCCCAGGCCAGCGCGACCATCACCACCATCGTCAGAAAAATGGCCAGCAAGGCCGGCACATGCCAGCCGAAATGGTGTATCTCCGTCCCGAATATCGCGTTAATTAAATGGGCAAAGGGGACCTGCCCCTCCATGATGCCAACAAGGGTCAAGGCGGCAAAAAGGGCCATCACCCCCTGGGCGTAATTGAAAATGCCGGAGGCCTTGTAGATCAGCACGAACCCAAGGGCCACCAGCGCGTAAAGCACACCGGCCATCAGCCCGTTCAGCGTGACCTCCATGGCGAATAGCAGTTGTTCAGGCATGGGTGCGACCCTCCGGTTTCAGCATTGCACGACCTCTCTGAGCGGGGGCGCGACGCCCAGCCGGGCCGCCCCTTTGTTGGTAATGTCGCCGCGCAGGACCATGCGCTGCCCGCCGATGCAGGCAGACAGGCGGGCGGCATTGATATCGTTCTTGAAACTTGCGTCACGCGCGAAACGGATGCCCGCAATTTCGGTCGCGGGCAGCTTGTTGATCCAGGCCACCAGCCGGCGGTCCAGCGGATCCTGGGTCAGGAAGCTGCCACCATCGGCGTTGCGCAGAACGTCGCATACAAAAGGCCGGCCCCTCTTATCGCCGCGCTGGCCGAAGATAATGTCGTAATCGCCTTCCGGCGCGGACCATTGTTCGTAGCTCAGATAGGCCACCGGCACGAAGCCATCCTGCTTGCTGAACCCGTCAAACCCGGCGCTGCTTTCGCTGCTGAGCGCGGCCACACAGGTCTCAAGAAGGCCCGTCACGCGCGCTATTTGGGCCTCGCTCAGGCTCTGCTCCGATGCGGAGGCCGCGCCGGCCGCCGTCATGGCAACAAACAATAATAGGGCACCGCTACGCTTCAAGGTCGGTCTCCCTCACCATCATGAAGGCGCCATGTTCGGGGCTGAAGCGTTGCACGACCAGTTCGATGCGCGGCTCCCGCCAATGCACGCTGCGCAGCACTGTCGGCGATTGCAGGCTGACCTTGGGCAACACCTCATAGCGGCCTTCGGCCAGAGCGTCGTCCATCCAGGCCATGATCCGGCTGTCAATTTCGTCGGTCCATTCGAACTCGCTGATCATGCAAAGCTCGGGCGTGTCCAATCCGTTGGCGGTGCGCAGTTTCCACCCCTCGCGGCCCTGCCAGACCAGAAAACCGTCTTCAGGGTCTCTATCAATGAGCCCGTCTAGCTGCGGCGCGGCGACATTTTCCAGCGGGGTAAGGCAGCGCTCCATAAAAGCGTCAAGCGCATCCGCCCGCGCCGCGCCCGCTAAAAGGGTAAGGGCCAGACAGATGCCGCTAAACCTCAAGGTCGGTCTCCACCACATAGAAGAACGGGCGTTCGCCATCGTCGCGCGACGCCCCGAACACATCAAGGCGCGGTTCGCGCCATTCGGTGCTGCCCAGGTTGAAATTGCGCACGCCCATTTGAATAGCGGCGATATCCTCGTACCGACCACTGGTCCGGCTGTTATCTGCCCAGGCCTCAGCCGCCGCGAAACTGTCGACGCCCTGGCTATCGGTTTGGATCACCATGCAGGTCAGCCCGTCATCGGTCACGACCAGGATCGCTGGCAGGCCCTCAATCACATACTCGCGGCCAACCATGCCCGACATCAGGCCAAGCGGTTCTTCCGAGATGGCGCGCGGGTCAGGCAGCCCGGTCAGATCAGGGCCGGTCACCCCTTCCATGGGAACCAGACAGCGGTCGTGAAACACGTCCCAGACCGATTTTGCTTGAGCGGCGCCGGTCATGACAAGGCACATACCAGCGGCCGCCAGCATGCGTGTCATTGCCTCGCGCCTAATCATGGGCCACCCCCAAATAGGCGTCGATCACCTCTTGGTTGTTGCGCACCTCCGTGGGGGTTCCGTCGCCGATTTTCTTGCCGTAATCCATCACGACGACGCGGTCAGACAGATCCATGACCACCCCCATGTCATGTTCAATCAGCGCAATGGTGGTGCCAAATTCGTCGTTCACGTCCAGGATGAAGCGCGACATGTCCTCCTTCTCCTCGACATTCATGCCGGCCATCGGCTCGTCCAGAAGCAAAAGCTTGGGCTCCGCGGCCAAGGCGCGGGCAAGCTCCACCCGTTTTTTCAGCCCGTATGGCAGACGGCCGACGGGGGTTTTGCGGATCGCTTGAATCTCAAGAAAATCGATAATCTTCTCAACAAATTCCCGGTTCTCGGTCTCTTCGGCTTCGGCTTTACCCTTCCAGATGGCCTGGGCAAGCAGGCCGGTTTTGGTCCGCGTCAAACGGCCGGTCATCACGTTGTCCAAGACGCTCATCCCGTTAAACAGGGCGATGTTCTGGAACGTGCGGGCAATGCCTTGATAGGCAACCTGGTAGGGCTTCATCGGCGGGCGCTTTTCGCCGCGAAACCACACTTCGCCTTCCTGCGGGTGGTAAAAACCAGAGATCACATTCAGCATCGAGGATTTGCCCGCGCCATTGGGGCCGATGATCGCGCGTATCTCGCCCTCATGGATATCAAACGAGATGTCCTTGATCGCGACCACGCCGCCGAAGCGCAGGGTGATGTTGCGCATCTCCATCAACACACCGCCAATCTGGCGGCCGTCATCGGTCAGGTAATTTCCTGCTGCCATGTCTTTCATATGCCAAACCTCCCGGGATGGTGGGCGGGGCGAAGGTGAAACCGAGCGTCGCGCAGCATCATTCCGCCGCCATGTTCATACTGTCACCTACGGGGTAGGTTTTGGCATCACAAATGCGCAAGGTCGCCTTGATCGACCCTTTGCGCCCGTCTTCATAGGTAACTTCGGTTTCGGTATAGACGGTCTCGGACCCGTCATAGAGCGCGCGGATCAGGTCGCCGTATTTCTCCTCAATGATGCGGCGACGCACTTTTTGGGTCCGGGTCAACTCTCCGTCATCGGCGTCAAGCTGCTTGTGAAGCACGATGAACCGGTGCACCTGACAGCCCGCCAGCATCGGGTCCTGCGCGACGGAGGCGTTCACTTCCTCCACATGGGATTTGATCGTTGCAAGCACCTGCTCATGTCCCGCAAGCTCCTGATACGACGCGTAGGCGATGTTGTTGCGCTCCGCCCAGTTGCCGACGGCGGTCAGGTCAATATTGACGAAAGCGGTGCAGCGGTCCTTGCCGTTGCCAAAAACGACGGTCTCCAGAATATTGGGGAAGAACTTCAGCTTGTTCTCGACGTATTTGGGCGCGAACAAGGCCCCGTCCGCCATTTTTCCCACATCCTTGGCGCGGTCGATAATGCGAAGGTGGCCGGAGCTTTCCTCGATGAAGCCCGCGTCACCGGTGGCGACCCACCCGTCGCCGTCCTTAGTATCCTTGGTGCTTTCGGCGTTCTTGAAATATTCCACAAACACGCCGGGGGAGCGGTAGAACACCTCCCCATTCTCAGCGATTTTCAGCTCGACACCCGGCGAGGCCACCCCGACCGTGTCAGACCGCACCTGGCCATCGGGTTGTTGGGTGATGAACACACAGGCCTCGGTCTGGCCGTAAAGCTGCTTCAGGTTGATCCCAAGCGAGCGGTAGAAATCGAAGATCTCGGGGCCGATCGCCTCACCGGCGGTGTAGCCCACCCGCACCCGGCTGAAGCCAAGCGTGTTTTTCAAGGGGCCGTAAACCATCAGCTCCCCCAGCTTGTATTTCAGCCGGTCCATCGCGCCGACGGCCTTGCCGTCCAGCAGCGCAGGGCCCACCTTCTTGGCATGGGCCATGAAATGGTGAAATAGCCACTGCTTGAACCGGCCCGCATCTTCCATGCGGATCATGACGTTGGTCAGCTGCGTCTCGAACACGCGGGGCGGGGCAAAATAATAGGTCGGCCCGATCTCCCGCAGGTCGTGATGCATCGTGTCGGGGCTTTCGGGGCAGTTCACGCAGAAGCCCGTGCAATAGGCCTGCCCGATGGAGAAGATGAAATCCCCAACCCAGGCCATTGGCAGATACGCCAGGATCTCGTCGCCCGGGCGTAGTGCGTCAAACTCGGAAGAGGCGCGGGAGGTTTCGACTACGTTCCGGTTCGACAGCACCACGCCCTTCGGGCGACCGGTTGTGCCCGATGTGTACAGCATGACGCAGGTCGTATCGCTGGTTTGCGTGGCCAGCCGCCGGTCAATCTCGGGCTGGAATTCGGCGCGCGCGGCGCGGCCTTTCTCCTGAAGATCCTGATACTGCGTCAGCTTGGCATGGTCGTATTTCCGCATCCCGCGCGGGTCGAGATAGATCATATGCTCCATGCCCGGCAGGCGGTCCTGAACCTCGACGACCTTGTCGACCTGTTCCTGATCCTGGGCAATAACGAACCGCGCGCCGCAGTGATCAAGGACGTAGGCGATCTCTTCGGCGACGGCGTCCTGATAAAGGGGCACGGGCACCGCGCCACATTTCTGCGCGGCGACCATGGCCCAGTACAGGTAGGGGCGGTTGCGACCGATGATGGCGATATGATCACCCTCGGCAACGCCAAGCGTCAGGAACCCAAGCGCCAGCGCGTCAATCTCGGCTGCGGTTTCGGCCCATGTCCAGCTTTGCCAAATTCCGAATTCCTTTTCCCGGTAGGCGGGTTTGTCCGGGAATTGCCGGACATTGCGGGAAAGCAATTGCGGAATGGTCTGCGGAATGTGTTGAGTTGCGGGCGCCAACGTATCCTCCCAGTACCTGTCACCTGACGAGCTCTGCGTCCCGCCTTAACCAATACTGTCCGCCGCTTCCTGTTCCGTCAAATGTTTTTTTGAACAAACGTTCATATAATCGCAATGCCGCCCATGAGACAGCGCCGAAATCCCATGCTAAGCTGCGCTTATGGATATCATTGCTTTGCTCTTTTACGCATTGGTTTGCGGGCTGTTAGGCGTTTTCGCGCCCCAGCTGGGAAGCCTATATGTCAGGCTTGGGATCGGGGCCGTTGTCGGCGCGCTTTCGGCGATGCTTTTGCCGGTGATCCGGGGATTTTTGGGCGGCACCTAGTCGCGGAGCCGCCCCATTGGATTGGTAAACCGCTACTCAGCGGCGACGGCCTCGGCCGGTTTTTCGACTCGCACGGCGGAGAATTTGAACTCCGGGATCTTGCCGTAAGGGTCCAGCGCCGCGTTCGTCAGGATGTTCGCCGCGGCCTCCACATAGGCGAAAGGCAGGAACACGTTGTCTTCTGACACCGCCCTGTCGGCCCGCGCCATCACCGTGACCGACCCGCGCCGTGTGGTCAGCTGGATCATGCCGCCGGGCTCGACCCCCAGCTTGCGCAAAGTCTTCGGGTGCAGCGAGCAGTTCGCCTCAGGCTCCAACCCGTCCAGCACGCTGGCCCGCCGCGTCATGGAGCCGGTATGCCAATGCTCCAACTGCCTGCCGGTGATCAGAATGAACGGGTATTCCGCATCCGGGCTTTCATCCGGCGCGATCACATTGGCGGGCGTAAACCGCGCGCGCCCGTCAGCGCGGGGGAAGCCGTCACCAAACACAATCGGCTGGCCGGGATCTTCGGGACTAAGCGAGGGGTAGGTCACGGCCTCCCCTTCCAAACGCTCCCAGGTGATGTTGTCGAGCGACCCCATATTCAACTTCATCTCCGCAAAGACCTCACGCGGGTGGGTGTAGGTCCAGCCCAGACCAAGCCGGTTTGCAAGCTCGGTCTCGATCCACCAATCCTCGCGCGCCTCGCCGGGGGGCGGCACGGCAGGGCGGCCCATCTGCACCTGACGGTTGGTGTTGGTTACTGTGCCGGTCTTCTCCGCCCAGGCGGAGGCAGGCAGGATCACGTCGGCATAATTGGCCGTCTCCGTCAGGAAAATATCCTGCACCACCAGATGGTCCAGCTTGGCCAATGCGGCGCGGGCATGGTCCACATCCGGGTCAGACATAGCCGGATTTTCGCCCAGCACATACATGCCCTTGATGTCGCCATCATGGATCGCGTGCATGATCTCAACGACCGTCAGCCCCTTCTCGTTCGAGAAGTCATCAGAGGCCCAGACATTGGTAAAGGCGCTGCGCACCCCGTCATCGGTCACGCTTTGGTAGTCGGGCAGGAACATCGGGATCAGCCCGGCGTCTGAGGCACCTTGCACGTTGTTCTGCCCCCGCAGCGGGTGCAGCCCAGCGCCGGGACGCCCGACATGGCCACACATCAGCGCCAGCGAGATCAGGCAGCGGGAGTTATCGGTGCCATGGATGTGCTGGGATACGCCCATGCCCCAGAAAATCATCCCGGCCTTGGCGCCCGCCCAGATACGGGCGACATCGCGCAGAATGTCGGGGGCAATGCCGCAAATCTCGCTCATCTTTTCGGGCGTGAAATCGGCGAGATGGGCCTTCATCTCTTCCCAGTTCTCGGTGTAGCCATCGATATATTGCTGGTCGTACAGCCCTTCTTCCACGATCACGTTCATGATCGCGTTCAGCATCGACACATCCGCGCCGGGGCGGAATTGCAGCATATGGGTGGCGTGGCGTTTCAGCCCCTGGCCGCGCGGATCCATGACAATCAGCTTGCCGCCACGCTTGGTGAATTGCTTGAAATAGGTCGCGGCAACGGGGTGGTTCTCAGTCGGATTGGCACCGATGACAATGGCCACATCGGCGTTCTCGATCTCGTTGAACGTCGCGGTCACCGCGCCGGAGCCCACGTTTTCCAACAAGGCGGAGACGGAGGACGCGTGGCAAAGCCGCGTGCAGTGATCCACATTGTTATGCCCAAAGCCCTGACGGATGAGCTTCTGGAACAGATACGCCTCCTCGTTGGAGCATTTGGCGGAGCCAAAGCCCGCGATCTCCCGCCCCCGGCCTTTCAGACCTTTGGCGGCAAAATCCAGCGCCTCGTCCCATGTCGCTTCGCGGAAATGGGTGGACAGGTTGCCGGGGTCGACATTCAGCCCCTTGGCAGGCGCGTCCGCGCGGCGGATCAGCGGTTTGGTCAGCCGGTGCTTGTGGTCGATATAATCAAAGCCAAAGCGGCCTTTGACGCAAAGCCGGTTTTCGTTCGCGGGGCCGTCAATGCCATCAACCCAGGCGATCTTGTCGTCCTTGATCTTGAAGGACAACTGGCACCCCACACCGCAATAGGGGCAGACGGATTTCACTTCGCGGTCATAGGCTTTCAAATCGCCCTGCTGGTTTTCATCCACGGCCGTGGCCGGCATCAGCGCGCCCGTTGGGCAGGCTTGCACGCATTCACCACATGCCACACAGGAGGATGCGCCCATGGGATCGTCAATGTCGAAAACCGGGTAGGCGTCATGCCCGCGACCGGCCATCCCGATCACGTCATTGACCTGCACTTCGCGGCAGGCGCGCACGCACAGGCCGCATTGGATGCAGGCATCAAGGTTCACGCTCATCGCCACGTGGGAATTGTCCAGCAGCGGCACACGGTCTTTTTCCAGCTCGGGCAGGCGGCTTGTGGTGACGCCCTGCTCCTCCGCCATGTCCCAAAGGTGGGAGGACTTGTCATGCGCCACGTCCCGCTCAGGCTGGTCGGTGACGATCATTTCCATAACCATGCGCCGCGCGTTGGTCTCCCGCGCGCCTTGGGTCGAGACGACCATGCCCTCGCCCGGTTCGCGGATGCAGGAGGCCGCCAGATTACGTTCCCCGTCGATGGAGACCATGCAGGCTCGGCAATTGCCGTCAGAGCGATACCCTTTGGCATCCTTGTGGCACAGATGCGGGATGGTCGTGCCAAGCCGCTTGGCCACTTCCCAAATCGTTTCGCCCTGCGTCGCATCGACCTCGGTACCGTCGAGCGTGAATGAAATCTTGTCTGACATATGCGCGGATCTCCTTGGGCGGCAGACTAGCCCGAAATGGCCGGAGATTCAGCCTACCACAGGCGACACGGACCCGCGCATTTGCGGCATTCCGGTCAGAACCTCCCTAGCCGCAGCAGCTTTCACCCGCCTGTATCGGCGGGCAGGCGACGGTGCCATAGGAACAAAACACGCAGCAATCGCCGGGTTTTGGCTTCAGAACTGTGTGGCAGGAGGTGCATTCGTAGAACCACTGACACGCGTCGGTCGGCATGACCTCAGATGCGGTGTGGTCGCAGTGAGGGCATGTCAGATCGGACCCGAGACTTATTTCGCCTGTTTGCGTCGCCATAGTGCGTACCCCGTCAACAAAATGAACCCCGCCAATAGCGGCAATAGAATTAGGTCATTGTAAAGAAAAGCCAGTAGGCCGGACAATCCAAGCGCACCAAGAATGAACGGCAGGAACGGAGTAAAACAGCACAAGGCCGCAACGGTGGTTCCGATGATGCCCGTGGCCAGAAGCCTATTGCTCATGCTCGCGCTCCCCTCGCTATTCCTGCCCAATCATAGAGCGGTGCCCGGAGGAGGCAATGAAAAGCGGCGCAAGCCGGAGGCACGTTCGCTACCGTCCGAAAACCCGGAAATACAACCAATCGGGCAGAAACTGGCTGCCGCGAAACACAAGGCTGAAAAGCGTCGGGAAGCTGCGCTTAAAGCCACCCGATTTCATATGATCAAACATGATCTGCGCCGCTTCTTCCGGCTCCATGATGAAAGGCATGTTAAAATCGTTCTTCTCGGTCAGCTGCGTCTTGATGAAGCCGGGGTTGGCCACCTGGACGTCAACGCCAGTGTTACGCAGATCGCATTCCATACATTCCGCCAGGCTCATCGCTGCTGCCTTGGACGCGGTGTAGCCGATGGAGCCTGGTAACCCGCGAAACCCCGTCAATGAGGAGGTGATAACGACATGCCCATGATCGCGGGCCACCATGGGCGGGACGACATGCCCCAATACCCGCGCCATCCCGGTCATGTTAATGTCGAACATCGCGGCAACCTTGTCGCCGTCCCATTCCTGCGCGCCCATGGGCCAGTAGACGCCCGCCAGATGCACATAACCATCGATCTCGCCCACCTCTTTGGCGGCGCGCGCCACATCGTCGGCGTCGCTCACGTCAACCGTCACGTAGGAGGCCGGCGCGCCAAGGTCGGCCACGACCTTCTTCAGATCATCCTCCCCCCGCGCAGAAACGATGACCTCTGCCCCGGCATTGGCCAGCTTATGGGCCAAGGCCTCCCCCAATCCGGCGGAGGCCCCGACAAGCCAGTAGCGTTTGCCTTTGAATGATCTCACGCGGCTTCCTTCAGCTCGACGTCAACCTTGCGCATCGTGGCCACCAGTTCGGCGACCTTGATCCCGAACTTGCGGAACTGGCTGCGGTTCATGATGGTGCCGTTCTCAACGAGGTACATCCAATCGACCGCGTCCAGCACGTGGCCGCCCGCCTCGTCGCTGAGTTTGATCTTGTAAAGCAGCTGCAGCGCGTGGCCCTTGGCCATGCCGCGCCCCTCGCCAATCACATCTGGCGCCGTCGCCTTGACGGAGCCGTCATTGCCAAGCGTCAGGGTCCAGCAGCGGTCCTGAACCGTACCCCTGTCATAGGTGAAACGCTCCGCCATAGTACCGACATTACCGTCCCATGTGACGTCCATTTCGGCCGTGAAGCGCGAAGTTACCCGTCCCATTGGCCCGTAGATAACACCCTCGCACAGCAGCGGGCCGTTGAGGTGTTCACGCAGGTTTATCGCGGGTCCAATGGCGTCATAGTCATCAGGATGCTGGGCGATAAATGACATCTTTCTTTGCTGCAGCAGGATGAGTGCAAGCACGACAATTGCGCCGAATATCAGGTAGGTCAGAACGTCCATTCGTCAGTCCTCCAAAGGGGTGGCGACCAAAAGGCCAATGGCTACGAGTTTCAAAAAGCAGGGCACCAACGCGTAAAGGTAGGTCAGTGTTGCAAGGGCCGTGTCGGGGTTATTTGCCGCACCCGAGGTGAAGCCCGAAAGCTGCAGGATCGGCAGCAGCACGGCAGCGGCAAAGGCGAGCGTAAATTTCGACACGAGGGACCACAGCCCGAACCCCTGCCCGCCATTTGGTGAGATCTGCGCCATGCGCCGCGCAAACATCGCGGGCAGAAGCGTCAGGTCAGCGCCGATCGTAGCCCCCGAGGCTACGCAGATCAGCGCGAATATCCAGATATCCCCCTCACCCAGTGCCAACACACCGGCGAAAGAGGCAATTGCCAGCCCCATGGCGCCCAAGAGCGCGCGTTTGGGGCCGACCCGGTCAGACAGCCACGCCCAAAAAGGGCTTGAGGCGGCGGCCGCGAGGAAGAACAGGACCAGCAGCGGCCCCTCCCATCCCGGCGCGCCAAGGCGGCTTTCGACGTAGAACAGAAAAAGCGTGGAGCTGACGGCCAGCGGCGTCGCGTTGATCAGCGCGAGGATCAGCAACCGGCGCGCCACCGGATCGGACAGGATCGCGCTTATGGGGGTGGGATCCTGCGTGCCGCCGCCCGTCCATTCTGGCGTCATCCAGATCAGCGCGGCCAGCACGAACAGGCAAAAGGACACCGCGAAGATAGCGAAAGGGGCATCGACCAGCGGCTCCAAAATGGAAGGCGCGACGGCCGCCAAGCAGACCCCCAGCAACGCGCCCGTTTCGCGCCAGGCCGCCAGCCTTGTGTGGCCATCATTCATGCCACGGGCTTTGGTCACGCCCTCAGCGTAGAAATTGATGGTCATGAAGCTGAAGGCGGAAAACAGTCCAGTGATAGTCAGGCCAAACCACCAGACAGGGCCAATCGGCGGCTCCACCGCGAATAACCCATACATCGACGCCGCTAGAACAAGCCCCGCCACCCAGACCGCGTAACGACGCAACCGCCCAAGCCGCTCGCTCACCCAGCCCAAAACCGGGTCCTGAATAACGTCAAGCAGCCGCAAGCCGAACAGCACCGCGCCCAATAGGGTCAGGCTGATGCCGAAATTATCCGCGTAGAACTTCGGCGCGTATATATAGATCGGCAAACCTGCGCCGGACAGAATCGCGCCGAAAAGTGACCACGCCGGAAGGCGGGCCGCCCGTGCGGTGACAGGGGCGCTCACCTTGAAATTTCCTTGGTGGGAGGTTCGGGTCGCGTCCGAAAAAGCGCGCCTTTCCACCAGAGCTTCAGGGCCTGCCAATGGATCAGCCCAAGCACCCGGCGCGACCCGAAAGGCCGGCGCAGGCAGGCGGCCAGAATGGACCTGTTCGTCAGCGGCTTTCGCTCGCCGGTAAGCGTGGCCAGAAGCCCGTTTTCACCGGCGTTATAGTCAATCCAGATGCCGATCTTGTCGTCGCGGATGTCGAAACGGAACCGATATCCCCCCTCCACCGGCTGGAAGGGCGAGACGTAGAAAATCTTGCGCGCCTCCAACGTGTCGGCGGGCGTGATCACCCGCATATCGGGATGCGCGCAGATGTAGGAATGCCGGTCGCCATAGGTGTTGGAGACTTCCGGCACGACCACCCTTAAGCCCCCTGCCCTGTCGAACCCCAGCCAAAAGCTGACAGGGTTGAAGACATGGCCCAACACGCGCGGCTGCGCCAACAAAGCGATGCGGTCCACAATGCCAGCCAGGCCGTGGGTGGCCAGCACCTTGCGGAACCAGCTCGCCCCAGATCCGCCTTTCGGCGCGCCGCCATGGTCGCGGTCCCAAAGGGAGGTCAGATTGCCCTTGTTGCGCGAGAACAGCGCGGGCGTTGACGCTGTGGTTTCGGGGTCCAGCAGGACATAGTCCACGCCATAGGAGAACGCATTCGACACGTTGCCCTTCCGCCCGTGGAATGTCGTCCCGGCGATATGGTCAATTGCGCTCAAGCCGCGACCGCAACAGCGCTTGCTGCGCGGATAGCGTTGGCGACGTCGATGCCGCTGCTCAGCCCGTCCTCGTGGAAGCCGTTTTTCATCCAGGCGCCGCAGAACCACGTCCGGTTTGTGCCGTTCGTCGCCGCGATGTCACGTTGCGCCTGCAACGCCGCGAGGTCGAAAACCGGGTGCATGAACGTGTTGGTGTCGTAGATCAGCTCCGACCGGACGGGGCGGGTCGTGTTGAGTGTGACGAACATCGGGTCAGCATGCGGGATCGGTTGCAGCGAATTCATCCAATAGGTCAGGTCAATCGCGTCCCGCGCGCCGCAGGCGTCTTCGCAATAGGACCAGCTTGCCCAGACCTTGCGCCGTTTTGGCATGAGCGACGTGTCGGCATGCAGGATCGCCGTGTTGGGTTGATATCGAACCGCGCCCAGGTTGCGTTGCTCCGCCTCTGAGGCATCGGCCAGCAACGCCAGAGCCTGATCCGAATGGCAGGCGAACACCACCTCGTCGAACTGTTCGGGCCCCGCGCCTTTGCACGCCACCTGCGCCCCGAATTCGGAGCGGCTGACGGCCGTCGCTTTTGCCCCCAGCCGAAGGGTAACCCCTTGCTTTGCCAACCGCGCGTGCAGCCGCGCAACATATTCACGTGACCCGCCCAGCACGGTCCGCCATTGGTGTTGGTCATGGTAACCTGTGAGTCCGTGGTTCTTTAGAAACCGCACAAGCGCCTGCGCGGGAAAATCCATCATACGCTCCAGCGGGGTTGACCAGATGGCACCGGTCAGGGGCAGCAGGTAGTGTTCCCGAAACCATTTGCCGGTCCCCAGCATTGCCAGAAAATCACCGATGCTTTGGTCAGAGGTCTCTGCCAGTTCCGGGGCGCGGGAATTGAACCGCATGATGTCGCGAAGCATTTTCAGAAACCGTGGGTCTGCGACGTTGCGGCGCTGCGCGAAGATCGCGTCATAGCTGGTCAGCGCATATTCCAATTTGCCGCCTCTAACCGAGACGCCAAAGCTCATATCGCTGTCGACCGTCGGCACATCCAGATCACGGAAGAGCGCTACAAGATTTGGGTAATTCACCTCGTTATAAACGATGAATCCCGTGTCCACGGGTTGGTCCCTCTTCTTTCCGGCCATGATGGTGCGGGCATGCCCCCCCAGCCGCTTCTCGGATTCGAAAAGGGTCACATGGTGGTCTTTTGACAGCAGGTGAGCCGCCCCCATCCCCGAGATCCCCCCTCCGATCACGGCAATTCGTTTGGGCGCGGCAGGCGCGTGTTCAAAGGGCATTCAGTTCTCCAGCACAGTATTGGTATTGCAGGTTGTTACGCGCAGCTCACGCCGCTGGATTAAAGAGAAAAAATCTGATCCATCCCAGGACCCGCCCCGTAAAGAGGATATGTTGAGCGACGTCGAAACCGCCGAAAAACCGATTGGCTTGCCAAAAGCAGTCGAGCATGTTGCGTCAGTGACTTATCCGACGAGCAAGTCGAAGCGGCGGGGTGTGTCGATCAAGATGAATGAAGAAACGGACTGGGTGGACTGCATGAGCCGGATATCGGCTTCCCGCGATCGGGAGGCCTTTGCCGCGCTGTTCAGTCACTTTGGTCCCAGGGTGAAAGCTTTTTTGATGAAGTCGGGGACCGACAGAGCGATGGCCGAAGAATGCACGCAGGACGTGATGGTCACGCTGTGGCGTAAGGCCCATCTTTTCGATGCGTCACGCGCATCTGTGTCGACTTGGATTTTCACCATAGCTCGTAATCGGCGCATTGATTTGCTGCGCAAGGAAAGGCGCCCAGAGCCGGATGAACTGCCATGGGGCCCTGAAGCCAGCCCCGAGCCGGCCGATGTTGTTGGTCTGCAACAGGAAAGCGCGCAGTTGGCCGCAGCTTTGGCGACATTGCCCGAAAAGCAACGGTCGCTCATCCAGAAGGCATATTTTGGCGATCTCAGCCATTCCGAGATTGCTACCGAAACCGGTCTGCCCCTGGGCACGATCAAATCTAGAATTCGATTGGCGCTGGACCGCTTGCGCCACGCAATGAAGTGAAAGCAATGACCCAGATTAATCATCACCTGACAGACGCGTTGCTGATGAGCTACGCCGCCGGCACGTTGCCGGAAGCCTTCAACCTTGTGGTTGCAAGCCATATTTCGCTTTGCGACGAGTGCCGGGCAAGACTTGGCGCATTCGAGGCCGTCGGCGGAGGTCTTTTAACCGAGATCGGCGAAGCAGAGGTCATGGCTGATGTTGAAGACGTCCTGGCACGAGCAGAGGCTATAGACAGCGAAATCGATATGTCCGGTTTCCAGGCGGAGGCGGGTATCTTTCCCAGGGCGCTGCAGGAGTATGTAGGCGGCGACTTGTCGGCCGTCCGATGGCGCCCCGTGGGCATGGGCGTCAAGCAGGCCATTTTGAAGACGTCGAAATCAGCAAATGTGCGGCTGTTATATATTCCAGCCGGCGCCCAGATGCCCGATCATGGACATCGCGGCACTGAGCTAACATTGGTTCTGCGGGGGGCTTTCAGGGATCAGGACGAGCATTTCGCGCGTGGCGATATCGAGATCGCAACTGAAGCGGACGCGCATACCCCTATTGCCGATGAAGGCGTTGCATGTATCTGTCTGGCGGCAACCGATGCACCGCTGAAATTCCAGGGGTTGGTGCCCCGGATCGTACAGAAGTTCGTCCGCATCTGAAGCTTGATACTACGCGCCGATGGCTTTTGGCAGCGGGAATGTAGGGGTATTCTGTGATTGCCCGGCAAGCGATGGCGGGCGCGGGCCAATCATCAGATCATTTGCACGCCTTTGGGGGATTTCGACCGTGAAGACGCTGCCACCGGTTGGGACTGCATCGACGGTGACCGACCCATCCCAACTTTCAACGGTTTTGCGAATATAGGCGAGGCCCAGTCCGCTGCCCTCGACAGCTGATGTGAGGCGCTTGAACGGTTCAAAAATGGTCTGCCGAAATTCAGGCGGGATACCGGGACCGTCATCAGCGACTTTCATCGTGACTAGATCGCCCGTGCGTTCTGCCGACACGCTGATGGTACCCACCTCTCGGTCATGGTGCTTAACCGCGTTAGAAATGAGGTTGCGCAAGACGGTGTCGAAGGCCACCGGGTTAATCTGAATGTCCGGCATGTCGGGCGCAATGACGACCTCGAACCCATCCGGGACTGAGCACAGCGCCACGATCTCTGGCAACCGTTCAGCCGGCCGGATGACGTCGACTTGCTTATTTTCACTGTCGGACTGCGCATAGAGCAGCAGATCTTGTATCAGCACAGACATTTTGTCAGCAACGTTTTCAATGAGACCCAGCTGATGCTGGATGTCATCCGGCAGGGCAATCCCGACCTCCTCAAGGTCTTCGGTTATGAAGCTGATCAGGGCCTTCTGCTGGTTCAAAGGTGCTTTAAGATCATGTGCGGCAATGGCGGCAAACGTTTGCAATTGCTCATTCGCGTCTTCCAGACGCTCGGCCTGTGCAAGTATGGTGTCCTGCTGCTGTTGCAGCCGGGTGATGTCGACCCGGATAGAGGCGTAGTGATTGGCCCCCAGCTTGAATTCACGCGCCTCAAAAACACGACCCTGTTCGGTGTGAAGTTTGGTTACCTTCGACGTGCCTGCCTGAACTGAAGCGATCACGTCGTCTACTTGCTGATCGGTTTCCTTGGCGTCGACACCCTTGCCGAAAGCAGGGTGGTGGGTACTTCTAACCATGTCGCGCATCGTCATGCCCGCTTCGAGGCGCGCGGTAAGCTCGGGGAAAATACCCTCAAAACCCCGGTTCCAATGAATCGCTTTGAGATTGGCGTCGTAGATGACGATGGCCGCTGTGACCTCATCAAGGGCAGTGATCAACAGATCATTGCCGGTGCTTTCCCGCAGCAGTCGTTCAGACCGCATCCGGTGCCTGCGGGCGATCCAGCCGACATAGGAAAGCGTCAATAGCCCTGCGAGCCCTCCGGCCACGATCCACCATGTCAGCGGGTCATCTTTCCATGTTTTGGAGCGCCCGAACCATAACTGACGTAGCAACGAAAGTTCGTTGCCGGCCAGTTCCGAGGCGATGGTCTCGTTTAGTATTTGTTGCAGTTCGGGCCAAAGGGGGGAGACGATGAAGCCGTAGGGCGACGAGATCAGAGGCGGGTCGATACTGCGTACATATTGTTCAACCTCGGCCTCGCGCAGGCGGCCCAGGAAGCTATCTGACGCCGAGACAACCGCCTCAACCTCCCCCGTGAGCAAGGGGATGATCAGGTTGTCTGTCTCGCCATATTCAACCAGTTCAGAAAACGGTATCTCCCGTGCCCCGGTCACCGCGAAACTGCCGCCGACTGCGCCAACTTCCAGACCTGAAAGGTCAACCGGCGCATTGGCAGGATGATTGTGACGCACGAAGGCGCGCAGCTCAAACGCGCCAAGCTCTGTCGTGGGCAGACCGATCTGCAACCGCTCGGGCGTCAACGCCAGAAGGGCCGTGACATCCGCCCGACCATCCGCAATCATCTGAATACTTGCAGCTGGATTGGGGGACGGGATCATCTCGACCTCGTATCCGGCGGCAGCTGCAAGCCGCTCCATCAGGTCGATAGATAAGCCCCGCGCAGCCCCTTGCGTATCGGTGAAGGAGTAAGGCACGAATTCTTCATACGTGATCCGGATACGATCCCGGTCGGCATTGTCTGACAGCACAGCCCCTGCAATCGTCGCGCAACTGACGACAAGGAACAAGAACAGGGCGAATCTGCTGTTTGAAAGCGCAGGGCTTTGGAAAAATCTCCACATGGGGTGCCGTCTAACAGCAACCTATAAACAGCTCCTAAACAGTCAAAAACAAGCGAGTTACCTTGTCACCGCCCCAATGCCGCCGCAATGGCGGTCAAACCAGCCGGTTCGCCTTGATTCCGCCGTAATTCTGGTAAGGTATCAATTACTTGCGAAAATCCGGCCAGTCGCGCATTTTTATTTCATCGGTGGGGCGTTAGACAGAGACGACGCCCCGGTATGGTTTGAAGAGACACAACTCGCTACACCCTAACTCATACCTCCGAAGCGCTGTGCTGACGGCGCGTGATATCCCAGTTGGCCCCGGTTGTCATCGTTGCCGGATTGGCCAATACGCAGGCTGAGTATCACGCGCCGAAAGCCTCATCCACTTAGTGGCTGACGCAATCTACTCCGCTGGTTCGGTGATCGCGACGACCGGTGCCTGACCCTCTGGTTCCAGCTCTTCGAACTCGAAATTGTCCAGCCGGTCCGCCCGCTTACCCGCTCGGGTTGCCGCAGTGATCACGCCGGCCACATCATCGCCGGCCTGACGCAAATGGGTCTCAAGCTTGCCTGCCTTTTCGCCGATAATCTCCACGTCGCGGTGCAGCTGACGCAGGGCCTTGCGGATCTGGCCGGTCTGCTCGCGCATGCGCGCATCCTTGAGGATGGCGCGCATGGTGTTCAATGTGGCCATGCAGGTGGTGGGCGACACGATCCAGACGCGGGCCGCGAACCCCTCACGAACAATGTTGGGCAGGCGGGAATGCAGTTCGGCGTAGACGGCCTCAGACGGCAGGAACATCAGCGCGCCGTCGGCGGTTTCGCCCTCAATCAGGTAGCTGTCGGAAATCTTGCGGATATGCACCCGGACGGCCTGCCCAAGGGCCGTCAGAGCGCGCGCCTGATCCTCCTTGGTCTCGGCCGCCACCAAAGCCTCATAGGCTTCAAGCGGGAACTTCGCGTCGATGACAATGGGACCCGGCGGGTTCGGCAGCTTGATCAAGCAGTCGGCGCGCTTGTTATTCGAAAGCGTCGTCTGGAACGAATAGCTATCCGCCGGCAGCGCCTTTGACACGATGTCGTTCAGCTGAATCTCGCCAAACGCGCCGCGCGTCTGCTTGTTGGACAGGATGTCCTGCAGCGACAGCACGTCGCCTGACAGCTTTTCGATATTGGTCTGGGCGCGGTCGATGGTGGCCAGGCGCTCCTGCAGCTGGGTCAGCGATTTGGTCGTCTTCTCGGAGGAGCCGTGCAGCGTGTCATTCATCCGCTCCTGCAGGTCTGACATGGAGCGGGCGGTTTTCAGCGCGCTGTCATGCAGCCGTTCAGCCATTTGCTGCTGCACCTCTGCCAGCCTGACCTCCATCGCTTGCAGTGTCATGGCTTGCGATTTTGACACGGAATCAATCGCGCCGGTGAGTTGCGACTGGCCTTGACCCAGCCCTTGCACCGTCTGCGCCAACTGACCCACCTGCCCCATTAAAGGGGCGGCCACCCTTGCCGACCGGGCGGCGGCGCGCAGGGACAGGATAAGCAAAAGGACGATCAGAAGCACCGCGCAGATGGCCGCAATCGCCGCGATGGTCACGGGGTCACTGGTATCAATCTGATAGGTGCCGATCTGGATCATGTGCGCCCGAAGAGCCGTTCGATATCGGCCAGCTTGAGTTCGACATAGGTGGGCCGCCCGTGGTTGCACTGCCCGGAATGCGGCGTCGCCTCCATCTCCCGCAGCAGGGCGTTCATCTCGTCGGCCTGCATGCGCCGCCCGGACCGGATCGAGCCATGGCAGGCCACGCGGCTCAGCACCGCCTCGATCCGGTCGGTCAGCGCTTGGCTATCGCCCAGATCAGCGATCTCATCAAGGATATCACGCAGCAAGGCCTGCGCATTAATGACCCCCAGAATGGCAGGCGTTTCCCGTACGGCAATGGCCCCTTTGCCAAACGGCTCGATCACCAGGCCGAAGGCGGCCATTCCGTCCATATGGTCCAGCAGCAAGGCCGCGTCGCCCTCCGACAGGTCGACAATCTCTGGGATCAGCAAGGCCTGCGTGGGGACGCCGTTCTCCGCCATCTGCCGCTTGAGCTTTTCATAGACCAGCCGCTCATGGGCGGCGTGCTGGTCTACAACCACCAGCCCGTCGGCGGTCTGCGCAATGATGTAGTTTTCATGTATCTGTGCCCGTGCGGCACCAAGCGGGGTATCCGTCGCGGCAATCTCTTCAACCTGCTCAACACGGGCTGAGGTGGGGGCAAACGGGGTCTCGGCAAAGGGTGCTTGCGCTTCCGCCAGACCGCCTGCTGGTGGCGCCTGCATCGTGTAGGCGCTGCGAAGCGCGCGTTGCGAGGGCAGGTCCATCTGGTAGCTGCGAGGCGTTTGTGTCTCAGTCCTGAAAGCCCCAAGGGTCGCGTCTGCAACTGTGCTGGACGCCCGATGCCCGGCCTCTGCCAAAGCGTGTTTTAGCGCCGACACGATCAGGCCCCGCGCGACGCCGGGGTCGCGAAAACGCACCTCTGCCTTGGCCGGGTGGACATTCACATCAACCCTGGTGGGGTCGCATTCAACAAACAGCGCAACCGCCGGGTGGCGGTCCCGTGACAGGAAGTCGGAATAGGCCCCGCGCAAGGCCCCCACCAACAGCTTGTCCCGGACGGGGCGGCCATTGACGAATAGATACTGGGCCGTCGCAGCCCCCCGCGAGTAGGTCGGCAAGGCGGCAAACCCGGTCAGGGAGATACCGTCCCGCTCCGCATCAATTGGCAGCGCGTTGTCGGCAAATTCCGCGCCCAGTATCTGGCGCAACCGCGCGCCCATGGCGTCGAAAAGGTCGCCCGTCTGGCGGTCCGCCCGGAAGGTGACCCGCCCTGCATCGCTGCCCGATAAATCGCGGATGGTGAAGCCGACATAGGGCTCCGCCATCGCGAGGCGCTTGACCACGTCGTTGATCGCGCCCGTTTCCGCCCTGTCGGTGCGCAGAAATTTCAGCCGGGCGGGGGTCGCGTAGAAAAGGTCGCGCAGCTCCACCACGGTGCCGCCAGCAAGGGCGGCAGGCCGGGGCGGGTTGATCTTGCCCCCGTTTGCCGCGATGGTCATAGCCGCGTCGGCGCCTTGCGCGCGGGAGGTGATGGACAGCCGCCCGACCGCCCCGAGGGAGGGCAGCGCCTCCCCCCTGAAACCGAAAGTATGGATGTTCAGCAGGTCCGTGCCGTCGATCTTGGAGGTCGCGTGACGCGCCAGCGCCATCGGCAAATCAGCCTCGCTCATGCCATGCCCGTCATCGGTGACCCGGATGAGCGTCTTGCCCCCATCCTTGATGGCCAGCTCGATCCGGGTGGCACCGGCATCAAGCGCGTTCTCGATCAGTTCTTTCACGGCAGAGGCCGGCCGCTCAACCACTTCACCGGCGGCGATGCGGTTGACGGCGATCTCGTCTAACTGCCTGATCGCAGGTGGGTTTGGGCTTATGTTGCGGTCTTGGGCGTTCATACCCCAAGACCTAGCACGTCCAAGCCCGATTCGGCTATCTCAGATCAGTTGGTGCTTTGCAGCCCCTCTGGCTGGCCGACCACGATGAAATGCAGATCGTCCGGGCGCAAAAGCCGGGCTGCCACGCGCTTGATGTCGTCCTGCGTGATCGCGTTGATGCGGTCGTTGCGGCTGTCGGCATAGTTGATCGGCAAGCCATCCAGCTGCATGCCCGCAAGGATGCCAGCAATTCGCGCGTTCCCGTCAAACCGCAGCGGGTAGGCGCCGGTCAGGAAGGTTTTGGCATCTGCCAACTCCTGATCGGTTACGCCTTCGGTCGCGATCAGCTGCCACTGGTCACGGATCACGTCGATGGCCTCTGCAATACGGTCATTAGCAGATGCGACTTGCCCCAAATAAAGATGCCCCAGATCTTTTGGCACAAGGAAGGTGGAGACCCCGTAGGTCAGGCCGCGTTTCTCGCGCACCTCTTGCATAAGCCGGGAGCCGAAGCCGCCCGCGCCAAGCACCTGGTTCAGCACGAAAGCTGCGAAAAAGTCAGCGTCGTCGCGTTCGATCCCCTCATGGCCGAAGATGGCGACAGATTGCGGCGTCTCAAACGGCACAACGGTTACCCCACCTTCCGGTAGGTAGGTAGCCGCCTCCGGCAAGGGTGCGCCCGTTTCGGGCAAACCACCCAGAAGGTCGTCAAGGATCCCGCCAAGTTCATCAGCTGTGATGTCACCAACCGCGCCCACGAAAATGCGGTCGCGTGCCACCACGTCATTATAAGCCGTAAGAAGGTCATCACGCGTCAGGGCGGTCACCGACTCAATCGTGCCGGAGCTATCAGAGCCGTAAGGATGCTCGCCCCAGGCCAGCCGGCTGGCGGTTTGCTGCGCGATCTCGTTCGGATCGTTCTGGTCCGACCCGATGCCTGACACGATCTGGGATTTGACCCGCGCGATGGCGGCCTCGTCAAACCGGGGCTTGTTCAGGGCCAGCTTCAACAGCGCCACGGCCTCCTCCCGGTTTTCTGTCAGGAACTGCGCGGACACGCTGAACGTGTCGTCGCCCACGTCAAAGCCGTAGCTGGCGGCCAAGGCCTCCCGCGCGGCGGCGAAACCTGTCGCGTCCAGATCGCCGGCGCCTTCCTCGATCAACCCGGTCATCAGATTGACCGCGCCGCGCTTGCCTTCACGGTCCAGCGACGCGCCGCCTTTGAACCGTATCTCAAGCGCGGTGAAGGGGATCGAATGCTCCTCCACCAGCCAGGCGGTAATACCGCCGGGCGATGTGACCTCTTTGATATCAATGGCGCGGGCGGGAAGGGCCGCGACCACGAAGGCCAGTGCCGTCAGGACAAAGCGGATCATTGGGTCACCTCCAGGGCCTCAGGGGCGGGTTTCTCGAACCAGCCGGTCACGGCGTTGCGGCGTTCTTCAAAAATGAACCGCGCGGCTGCGATGATGTCTTCTTCGGTGACGGCTTGCAGCACGTCGGGCCAGGCCTGCACATCCTCGACCGTCAGGCCCGAGGTCAGCGCGGCGCCGTAGCGACGGGCCAGACCGCCGACATTGTCATTGGCATAAATCTGCGAGGCCCGGATTTGGGTTTTCACCCGCTCCAGTTGCGCGGGGTCGACGCCATCTTCCATAAATTGCGCGATGACAGCGTCCATTTCGGCCTCTGCCTGCTCCAACGTGTATTCGGGCGTCGGCACGATGACGACGCCAAAGGTCGTGTCGTCAAAGCTGAGGCCGCTGTAGAAGGCCGACGTGTAGACAGCCTTGGGGTTCTCCAACTCCAGCGCGCGGCCAAAGACCGACGTGGCAGAGCTGCCGCCAAGGATATCGGCCAACACCGTCAGTGCGGCGGCCATTTTCTGGTCGCCCGCGTCGCGTTCGGGCGCAATATAGGTGCGGATCACATAAGGCTGGGAGACGCGCGGATCGTCAAAGCGCAACCGCCGTTCCGCCAGCTGCGGGGGCTCCTGCGGTCGGGTGCGCACGGGCAAGTCAACCGTGGGGGCCAAAGGGCCGTAATGTTTCTTTGCCAGCTCTTCCACTTCAGCCGGGTCCACGTCGCCTGCCACCACCAGCACGGCCGCATTGGGCGCGTAGTAAGTGCGGTAGAATTCCAGCGCGTCTGCCATATCAAGCTGCTCCATCTCGTGGCGCCAGCCGATGATCGGTACCCCGTAGGGATGGTTCAGATATTGCGCGGCGCGGCGCTGTTCGGAGAACAGGGCGCCGGGGTCGCTGTCGGTGCGTTGGCTGCGTTCTTCCAGGATCACGTCACGCTCGGTGATGATGTCTTCATCAGTCAGGCGGATGTTTCGCATCCGGTCGGCTTCCATCTGCATCATCAGCTCAAGCCGGTCGGCGGCAACCCGTTGGAAATAACCTGTGTAGTCGTAGGAGGTGAAGGCATTGTCCGACCCGCCATTGGCGCGGACCGTGTCCGAGAATTCCCCCGATGCCAGCTTATCAGTCGCCTTGAACAGCAGGTGTTCCAGAAAATGCGCCACGCCGGACACCCCGGGTTCTTCATCGGCGGAACCCGCCCGGTACCACAACATGTGGACAACCACGGGCGCGCGGTGATCTTCGATCACGACGGCCTCAAGCCCGTTCTCCAGCATGAAGGTGGTGACATTTTCCGCGGCCATCGTGGGGGTGGCGACAAGGGCGGCAAGAGCGATCAGGCAGGTGCGCAGCATCGGGGTCCTTCCCAGTTAATCTCGTACCCAGAATTATGGGGCTACCGTCGCTTTTTTCAACTAACCCAACGGCCTTGTGAGAGATGTAACAGCGCCCGCCTACGGCGGCCGGTTACTCCTCCGGCTCAAACCCTTCGGGCGGCGCGGACACGGTGCGCACGCCCTGACGGCGCAGCCGCTCAAGCTCGGCATATTGGTCCAAAGATTGCTCGCGGTATGCTTTGAAATAGACGTTCACATTAAACAGCCGCTCCAACAGCCGGCCGTCATTCTTGCGGCGGAACTCAATATCTTCCTCGGCAAGGCGGGTGCGAATACCTGGCTCCACCCCAAAGCGGGAAGCCTGAGCGACCAGCGCGCTATCGGTGACGCCCCCCTGCGGATTGCCACCAAGCGCGATGGTCGCGTCGGCGAGCGGCGTCACATCGGCGCGGTTGGTGCCGTTCGGCGTGGGTGTGGGCAAGACGGTCAGGTTTTCGGGCTGCACCAGCGGTTTGTTGGGCACGATGGCAAATTCGTCCGGCCCGCTTGTGTTGGAGCGCACATGCAACAGCTTGGGATCGCGGTTACGATCACAGGCAGACAGGGCGAGCGCCGCCGCCAATCCCGTCAGGATCATTGTCTTGCGTGTCATGCCTGTTTCCTCCACCGCGTCTTTTGACTTTGTTTAGCCGAATTGCGATCCGGGGTCACGAGGACTTTGCGCCTGGCTTCTTCTCGTCAAATATGATGATCGCAAAGGCCCCTGCAAAGATGAAAACATCGGCAATGTTGAAGGTGAACGGATTGTTGATCCCGCAGCAGGACATGTTCAGGAAATCCGCCACCGCGCCGTAGATCACCCGGTCCAGCACATTGGCCAGCGCGCCGCCGACAATCATGCCGACCCCCGCCAGCGCAATGGGCCGTGTCAGGCTGCGCTTGGCCCAGACCAGCAGGAAGGCGCATATCGCGAAGGCAAGCGCGATCAGGATCCAGCGCGCGGCCTCCGGGCTGTCCCCGAAGAGGCCAAAATTTATGCCCCGGTTCCACCCCATGCGGAAATTGACGAACGGCGGCAGAACGTCGATGGACAGCACCTCCTTGAGGTTCATCTGATGCACGACGACCAGTTTGGATATCTGGTCGATGGCAAAGGCTACGATGGCCCAGAGGGTGACGGTACGCATCTTAGTGCCTGAAATGGCGCATGCGGGTGAAGACCATGGCCAGCCCAAGTTCATCTGCGGCGGCGATCACCTCGTCATCGCGCATGGAACCTCCCGGCTGGATCAAGGCCGTCGCGCCGGCCTCTGCGGCGGTGATCAGCCCGTCCGCGAAAGGGAAAAACGCGTCAGACGACACGACGGAGCCGATCGTCGGGCTTTCGCTGAGGCCCAGCACATCGGCCATGTCCTGAGCCTTGCGCGCGGCGATGCGGGTCGAATCCACGCGGCTCATCTGCCCTGCGCCGACGCCGACCGTGGCCCCGTTCTTGGCGTAGACGATGGCGTTGGATTTGACATGTTTCGCAACGGTCCACGCAAACAGCATGTCGCGGATTTCATCATCAGACGGGGCGCGCTTGGTGACGACTTTCAGGTCGCTGGCGGCGATATGACCCACATCCTTATCCTGCACCAACATGCCGCCCGATACCTGCCTATAGGCCAACCCGCCCTTGCGGATGTCAGGCAACCCGTCCGTGGTCAGCAGCCGCAGGTTCTTTTTCTTGGCAAACACGTCAAGCGCGGCCTGATCCGCGCCGGGGGCGATGACGACCTCGGTGAAAATGGCGCTGATCGCCTCCGCCGTGGGGCCGTCCAGTGGCTGGTTCAGCGCGATGATCCCGCCAAAGGCCGAGGTCTGGTCGCATTGGAAGGCGTGTTGATAGGCCTCTGCAAGCGTCGCCCCGCGCGCCACGCCACAGGGGTTGGCGTGTTTGATGATGGCGACGGCAGGCCCGTCGGCGGGGTCGAACTCCGCTACCAGCTCGAACGCGGCGTCGGTGTCGTTGATGTTGTTATAGGACAGCTCCTTGCCTTGATGCTGGCGCGCCGTCGCGACGCCGGGGCGTGCGGTGCCGTCCGTGTAGAACGCGGCCTGCTGATGCGGGTTCTCGCCATAGCGCAGGGTCTGGGCCAAGGTGCCGGCAACCGCGCGGCGGCGTGGCACCTGATCCAAAGCGTCGGCCATCCAGGAGGACACGGCTGCGTCATAGGCGGCCGTGCGGGCATAGGCGGTCAGCGCCAGGTTTTGCCGGAACGCGTAGGTGGTGTGCCCGTCATACGCGTTCAGCTCTGCCAGAAGCGCGTCGTAATCCTCCACATCGGTGACGACCGAGACGAACTTATGGTTTTTTGAGGCCGCCCGGATCATGGCGGGGCCGCCAATATCAATATTCTCGATGCAGGTGTCGTAATCGGCGCCTTTGGCGACCGTTTCTTCAAACGGGTACAGATTGACAACCAGCAGGTCGATCGGGCCAATGCCGTGTTTCTGCATCGCCGCCACATGGCCGTCATCATCGCGCAGCGCCAGCAAACCGCCATGCACCGCCGGGTGCAGGGTCTTGACGCGGCCATCCATCATCTCGGGGAAACCAGTCACATCCGCCACATCTGTGACGGCCAGCCCCGCCTCGCGCAGCGCCCCCGCAGATCCGCCGGTGGAGAGTAGTTCCACACCTCGTGCGCTCAAGGCGCAGGCAAGGTCCAGCAGGCCGGTTTTGTCGGATACGGAAAGAAGGGCACGGCGGAGAGGTGCAAGGTCGGTCATCGAATTCCCATCAGGTGGTCAGGTCGCAGCAGGTTCGGCGCCGGGCTAGAAATCCTTGGCTTTCGCCAAATCCCAGCCGACCCGCGCCCCATACTCCATCGCTTGCGAAGTTAAAACGATCTGTTGCGTGCTGCGCGGCTGCAACCGCTCTTTTTCGAGGAAAAAGCTGGGTTCGACGGTGATTTTGGCGTCCGGGCCGGCACGAAACACCCAGACCTCCCCCGATTTCAGCGTCAGCGACACCGCCTTGCCCCCCATATCAAGGGAGGGCTCCACGTCCGGGTGCAGATGAAAACGGACCGCGAAACCAATAGCGTCGCTTTGCAACATACCGCAGCGGCGGTCGAAGACCTGACGGTCCTGTCGCGTTTCCGCGCTCAGCGTGTCCACGCCCTTCAGCCGCCGCCCGTCCGGGCTCAGCGTGCAGCGGCGCTGATGGGTCAGCCCACATAGCGCGGTGTAGCCATCATGATCGGCGACAACCTTCATGCCGACATCGCTGCGCGTCACGTCAGCGTTGACCCGCTCGGGCGGGTTTTTCAGCTGTTCCCCTTTGCGGGTCACCTCCAACTGGGCGGAGGCGGCCCCCTCAATGGCCAGCGTTGAATGCGATTGCGTGGCCCGACCGGCCCGGTGCCATTTGCCCCCGAACCGCGCGCCGGGGCCGCAATTGACGATGACAGGCCGGCGTCCCGATGTCAGCTCGAACGCTAGGGTGCTGGCATGGGCGTTGAGCGAGGCAAGCCCCGTTGGCGGCGCGCTGGCATCCATGATCACGGTGGTGCCCTGTGCCTCAAGCCGGGCAAAGCCCATGGCCAGCCCCTCTTTCAACAGCAGGGGCGCGCTGCCATGCGCCAGCTCCTGATCCAAACGCCCTTCCAGCCCCCGACCGCCGCCGTGAAACCGGGCCAACCCGCCATCTGCGTGTCGGAGCGCACGCAGATTTGCGGCGACGCGGCCAAGGGCTGCGTGATGCGCGGAGTCAACCTGACGCCCGGTTGCCGCAGCTGCGTCGGCAGCCCAGTTGATCAGGGTGAAGACCTCCATCAGCTCTTCGGGATCGCGGCTGCGCAATCCGCCGCCTGGGTCGATCTCCCGTTTGCATTCGCGTCCCAGAGCCTTGCAGGCGGGGGCAGCCAAATCCGCCATGCCGCCAAGGCTGACGCCGGCATAGACCAAGGCGGTTAGCGCCTCAAATGTTGGCAGTCCTTCGGGGGCCGCCTGCCAATGCTCGCGCAGATACCGCGCCTGTTGGTTCAGCGACGCGATGAAGCGAATATTTCCGTCGCTCGATTGCCCGCTCATCAGGAAATAGGCGTGGTTGATCCAGCGGATCACCCTTCGACCGGTCAAATCCGCGGGCCAACCCGGCCCGTCGCCGTCGCCGTAGCGGTCGATCCAATCCGCAATGAAACGCTGCGCCTGTTTGCGCGCGGGGCCGCCGCCAAAGGCCGCCAGATCATCAAGCCAGATGAAGCTGTGCATTTCAGCGACAAAGGCGTCATCGGGCTGCGCAATATCCCAGATCGCGGTGTCAGGTTCCTGCACCAGATGCCCGGCGAGCCGGTATATCCCAGCCGTCATCTGCCGTCCAACCGCGTGAGAGCCCATGCGACGCGGCTCCGGCAGATGCACAAAGCCTGGCGCCGGCGCCTTTTCAGCGGACAGACGTTTGCTGACCCGTCCCATAAGGGACCGGGCGCGCCCGTCACTGGTGGGCGCGGGCATATCGGCCTCGATACTCATGCTGTGTGACGACTCGCCTGTATTATTATTGGCCTTGATAATAGCCTACCACAGCCCCGCCTGTCACCGCTCAGCCGGGCTTGCGCAGCGAAATCATGAAAAACCCGTCCATGCCGCCGAGATCAGCCCAGTAATCGGGCCGCAACCGGATGCCGCCACCATCGCGCAGCCAGCCCCGATCAATGCCAAGGGCGTCGGGGTCAGGTGCAATTTCGGTCAGTTGATGACGCTCGATGGCGAGCTTTGCCTGCCGCTCCCCCTCCTCCGTCAGCAACGAGCAGGTGCAAAAGACGAGCCGCCCGCCGGGTTTCAACGCCGCCACGGCCCGGTCGATGAGGTCTGATTGCAGCTGGAACAGCCCGTCCAGGTCCTTGCCGTTCTTGGCGAAAGGCAGGTCTGGGTGACGGCGGATGGTGCCAGTGGCAGAACAGGGCGCATCCAGCAGAATGGCGTCGAAGGGCGCGGGCGGCTCCCATGTCAGGGCGTCGGCGACAGCGCGGGTCGCGGTCAGCCTTGTCCGGGTCAGGTTCTCTTCGACCGTGGACATGCGCGCGGGGTTAATATCAAGCGCGGTGACATCCGCGCCAGCGGCGGCCAGTTGCATCGTCTTGCCGCCCGGTGCGGCGCATAAATCAAGGATGGCCTCCCCCGGTTGGGGGTCCAGCAGCCGCACCGCAAGCGCGGCGCCTGCGTCCTGCACCCACCAATCGCCGGTCTCATAGCCCTCTAGCCCCGACACCTGCCCGGCGCGGGCGAGCCGCAGTGACCCGGTCGGCAAGACAGTTGCACCAAGTTTTTCAGCCCAGTCAGCCTGCCCCGCCGGGTCGCGCAAGGTCAGATCAAGCGGCGCGCCTGCCAGATGCGCGGCCTCGATGGCTTGAACGATTTCCTCGTTGTAGATGTGGACGATTCGGCGGCGCAGCCATTTCGGCAGCGTGGGCACAGTCAGTTCCGACCAGCGGTTAGCGCCCTCAGTCGCGATCCGACGCAGCACCGCGTTGGCAAGCCCTGCCATGCGGCGCGATTGCCGGGAGCGGCGCATGAGCGACACGCTGGAATCGACGACGCCGTGGGGTGCCTCCCCTTCCACAATCATTTCAACGACGGCCAGCCGCAGGATGTTTAGCGCGGCGGGGGGCGGCATCTTCTCGACGTAGTCGGCGATCAGGGCGTCGGCGCGGCTGAGGTTGCGCAGGGTCGTCACAGCAAGCCGTTGGCCACGTGCCTTATCAGATGGGCTAAGGCCTGCAAGCGGGCCCGTGGCGCGGGTCAGCTCCGACAATTGCAGATGGTCGACGGTGACCCCGTGAAGCAAGGCCAATGCGGCCTCCCGCGCGGCAAAAATGTTTGGTTTCGCGGGCGCTTGCTCGGCCATGCCTTGTCTCCTTTGTCGCGCCGCGTATATCAGCAGCTATGAGCAAAGAACCAGAGGACAAGCTGCCCCCGGCGGCAAAACGGGCGCTGGCCGAGGCGGAGGCGCGACGCATGGCCGCCAAAGAGTCGGAACTGCCAAAGGAGCTAGGTGGCCGCGACGGACCTGAGCCCGTGCGTTACGGCGATTGGGAGCGGAAGGGCATCGCGGTCGATTTCTGAACTGCCGTGCTTGTGGGCTTGAAGGTAAGCCGCCGGATCACCGGATCGAAAGGTCGGCGTATTCACCCGCCCCACGGTCGGACTGAAAGCGGATCGTGTTGCCCTGAACGCTAACTTTCTGACAGTTTTGACCCAGGTCGCGCTTGCCCCAGAAGAGGGTACGGCAGAAGAATCCGTCCTGCCAATTCCACTCGCCTTTGACGCCCATCCCAAAAGCGCGGCCCGTAATCTCGCCGTTGCGCGTCACGTTGACCCGGATGCCAGTGATCCGCAGGTCCTTACCGTCAACGACCCGCATGAACTCGTCCTTGCCGTCAATTCGCTCAAACCCCTGCGCGGCAGTGGCGGCGAGGCAAAGCGCCAGAGCGGCGGCAGCGGAAGGCAAGATGTGGTTGCGCGGCATAGAAACGCTCCTGAGGGTTTACAAGCATTACGCAGGCTGGCCCCGTTTGGTTTCAAATTCGCCAGTGAGATTGGCGGAAATCTGCTAAAGGCCCAGCACATCCATCATGTCATACTGTCCCGGCCCCTTGTCCTGCCCCCAAAGCGCGGCCTTCAAAGCCCCACGCGCAAAGATACCCCGGTCGGTGGCCAGATGGCGCAGCACGACGCGCTCGCCGTCGGCGGCGAAGATCACGTCATGCTCCCCCACCACGTCGCCGCCCCGGATGGCGGTGAAGCCGATATCGCCGCGTTTGCGGGCCCCGGTAATGCCATCACGCCCGCTGTCGCGTACGTCGTCCAAGTTGACGCCCCGCCCTTCGGCGGCGGCCTCCCCCAGCATCAGGGCGGTGCCTGAAGGAGCGTCAACCTTGTGGCGGTGATGCGCCTCGACCACCTCGATGTCGAAATCCGCGTCCAGCGCCTGCGCCACCATCCGGGTCAGTTTGGTCAGCAGGTTGACCCCAAGGCTCATGTTGCCAGCCCGTACGATCGCAGCGTGGCGCGCGGCGGCGGCGATCTTGGCCAAATGGCTGTCATCCATGCCCGTGGTGCCGATGACATGAACCGCGCGGGCCTGTGCGGCAAGCTCCGCATGGACGACGGTCGCGTCGGGCGAGGTGAAATCGATGATCGCCTGCGCGTCTTTCACCACCTCAATGGCGTCGCTGACCACGGGGACGCCGGTGGTCGCCCCGCCCATGGCCTGCCCCAGGTCCTGGCCTACCCACGCATGGCCCGCGCGTTCCGTCACGCCGATGAGCCTGCACTTGTCCGACGCCGCCACAGTCGCAATCAGCATCTGGCCCATACGGCCCGACGCCCCTGTGATGACGATCCCCGGCAGGCTGGTCATGGCATTCTTCCCTTTTGAAACTCGCCGTCGATCTAGGCCCCATTGCACGCGTGGCGCAAGGGGCTTAAGTGGCAGCGCATGGCAAAGAACTCTCATTTCTCCGGGGCGGGGCCGTCCCAACGGCAGTTGCGTGTGGGCGAGCTGATCCGGCGCACGCTGGCGGATGTGCTGAACCGCGGCGACATTCATGACCCCGATCTGAACCGCATGTCGATTACGGTCTCAGAGGTGCGCACCTCCCCCGACCTGAAGATCGCCACCGTTTTCGTACTGCCCCTTGGCGGCGAGAAGCGCAAAGAGGCGATCGAGGCGCTTGCCCGCAACAAGGGCGAACTGCGACGCGCGCTGAGCAAAGAGATGACAATGAAATACTCCCCCGATCTGCGCTTCGTCCTGGACGAAAGCTTTGACCGGATGGACGAGACTAGCCGCTTGCTGCGCCAGGACGATGTGCGCCGCGACGTGGACGGCGAATAAGGAACCACGCTTTGGGACGACGCAAGAAGGGCCGGGATATCTCGGGGTGGCTGGTCGTGGACAAGCCCGCAGGCATCAGCTCCAACAATGTGGTCGGCAAGATCAGGTGGGCGCTGAATGCCAACAAGGCGGGCCATGCGGGGACTTTGGACCCGGATGCGACAGGTATTCTGGCCATCGCGCTTGGCGAGGCCACGAAAACGGTGCCGTACGTGACCGACGCGCTGAAGGCCTATGATTTCACGATCCGGCTGGGGGAAGCCACAAATACCGACGATGCAGAGGGGGAGGTGACCGACACCTCCGACCTGCGGCCCGGTGACGACGAGATCATCGCCGCGCTGACAGGCTTTACCGGCGACATCATGCAGGTGCCGCCAAAATTCTCCGCCGTGAAGGTGGATGGGCAGCGGGCCTATAAGCTGTCGCGTAGCGGCGAGGATGTCGAGCTGGAAGCGCGGCCCCTTTACGTGGATGACCTGAGCTTCATTAGCCGCCCCGACCCTGATCATGTCACGCTGCATATGGCTTGTGGCAAAGGCGGCTACGTCCGGGCAATCGCTCGCGATCTGGGGGCGACGCTTGGCTGTCTTGGCCATGTGCGTGACCTGCGCCGCGTCTGGTCCGGCCCGTTCGAGCTGTCGGATGCCGTGACGCTTGAGCAGGTCGAGGCGCTGGCCAAGCAGCCTGAGCTTGACAACATGCTGCTGCCGCTGGAGCTGGGGTTGGCTGACCTGCCAGAGCTGCCGACCACTGCAGAAGGTGCCGCCAAAATGCGCAACGGCAACCCCGGCATGGTGCTGGCCAGCGACGTTGCCTACGGCGACGAGGCTTGGGCGTCCTTTGAAGGTCAGGCCGTCGCCGTCGGGCGCTACAAGGGCGGGGAACTGCATCCGAGCCGGGTTTTCAAGGCCTGATCCCTAGCCAACCCGCACAAATTAGGCTGATATATTTCATTATCGTTCGTTTTTGCATAAGTTCTCCTGCATTATGCGGGAGAACTCGGCCTATTTAACCCTGAATATTACAATTTCGCTCACAAAAACCGCGCCACGATAAGCCCTGCGTGAGGCGGGTATCGGGCAGGGGTAGTCGCCGGATAGACCTGTTGCCAGCACATGCTTTCAACTTTCCAAGGACCCCCACCCATGACCCATACACGCAACAATATCTGGACGCTGCTGACCGCCGGCGCGCTGGCGACGCTGGCTTTTGACCTGTTCGGCCAGGGCCTCTCCCCCCTTCTGGGCTACGCGAAACTGGCCCCGGTCGGGTTGGCGCAAGGCACGATCAAAGCCGTCTTCGGCGCGGCCCCCAAGGGCATTGGCGACATCGTCCATATCATGACCGGGCTGATGGTTTATTCACTGGGCTACGTGCTGGTGGCACGCCCGATCCAGCAGAAGCTGATGCCGAACCTGCATTGGGGCCTGACCTCCATCGCCTATGGCGTCGGCCTCTTTATCTTCGCGCTGTATTTTGTGGCGCATCTGATTGCAGGCAACAAGCCGTTCCTGGGCTGGACCGGGATCACCTATGTCGCACTTTGGGGGCATATCCTTTACGCCATGGTGCTGGTGGCGGTGCTTGAAATGAACCCGTTCGGCAAGCGCAGCGTCGCGCCGCTCGCCGCTTGAACCACCGCGCATGGCCTGCCACAAGGCGGGCCATGATCACCCGCACCCACCTTAAAGGCGACGCCGCCAGCACTGCCACCTATTCCGATTGCGAGCGGTACCGCTACGACTTGACCCGCATTTGGGCGGAGGATGACGGCCGCATCGCCTTTGTGATGCTGAACCCCTCGACCGCGACCGAAGTGCAGAACGACCCCACGGTGGAACGCTGCGAGCGTCGCGCCCGCGCCCTTGGCTACGGCGCGTTTCGCGTTTGCAACATCTTCGCCTGGCGCGACACCGACCCCTTCAAGATGCGCAAGGCCTCGGACCCGGTCGGGCCTGCCAATGACGCGGCGATACTTGATGCCTGCAATTGGGCCGGCAAGCTGGTCTGCGCCTGGGGCACCCATGGCGCGCATCTGCACCGGGGCCCCGAGGTAGAGACGCTGATGCGGGGGACGGGCCAGCCACTTTACCACCTGGGTCTCAGCAAAGCCGGCCACCCCAAACATCCGCTGTATATCGCCTACACCCAGCAGCCGCAGCTGTGGACGGCAGCGGGTTAGCGCTGGTTCGTCAGACCGCCGGCTGCGCGGAAGGCCCAAAAGGCGCAGCCACCAGAAAGATGTCGTCAAGCGTCAACTCGACGTCATTGTCCACAGTGCCGATGATGGCGTCATCGGCCAAAATATCAGTACCGGTGGCCGACACCACCAAGGACAGGCTCGGCTGTGGCGTGCCTTCCTCAAAAAGCACCGTGATCGTGTCCTCGTCCGGGTTATAATCCGTAATCCGCGCGCCGTTGTCATCGGTGAGCCAGGTTCCAAGGACAAACGCATCCTCGCCTTCCTCTCCAGCCGCCACATCGCCGTTGCCCAGCTGCAAGACGTCGTCGCCATCGCCACCGAACAGCTGGTCGGCACCATCAAAGTCCTGACCGCCAAATTCGGCATCGCTGACCCCATCATAAGAGCCGGTTAGCACGTCGTCCCCGGCTCCGCCTCGCAAGACATCCGCGCCAAACTCGCCAAACAGCAAATCATTCTGTGGGCCGCCTTCTAGCTGGTCATTGCCGGTGCCCCCCAAGAGGGTGTCCGCGCCAAACCCGCCAGCCAGCACATCATCGCCGCCGTCGCCAGAAATGAAATCGCCGCCCGGCAGGCCGCGCAGGTCGTCATCGCCAGGCCCGCCATTGATCGTGTCATCACCAAAGCCACCGAAAATCAGGTCGTCGCCCGCTCCGCCAGAAACCGTGTCATCTCCGTTCATGGCGGTGATACGATCCGGGCCATCGGTGCCTTCAATCGTCTCCGGTTCATCGGTGCCTTCAAGGCTGTCGAACCGCTCGCCGTCGCCCTCGTCAGCGAGGAACAGCAGACTGGTGCCCATGAAGACCACCATTATAGAGAATGCAATCAGCATCAGATGTACTCGTTTACTCGCCAAAACTGCAGGGAACTTTGATGGAATTTTGTGGGAAAGGGAAGCCGCACCGCCATATTTAAACCATAGTATCAAATAATTACGTGGTTAATTGTATCGCTATTGGCAACAATACTGCCGATCTGAGGGGTACAGGTGATAAAACCGGGGATGTTTCGCCGTATTCTTGCCGCATAGCATGGCAGGCCGCTGCGATGATTCACACTTTCCTTTTGCGCCAAACCCTCCTATACGCGCGCATCGGCTTCCATAGGGCCGACCCTCCATGGGCCTTGCTGGACGACATCCCGGCCTGCGCCATAACCCTTAACCTTTTGAAGGAGACCCCGATGTCGATCACTGCTGAAGAAAAAGCCCGCGTCATGAAAGAATTCGCCACGAAAGAGGGCGACACCGGCTCCCCCGAGGTGCAGGTCGCAATCCTGACCTCCCGCATCACCACGCTGACGGAGCATTTCAAAACGCACAAAAAAGACAACCACGGCCGCCGCGGCCTGCTGAAAATGGTCGCGCTGCGCCGTAAGCTGCTGGACTACACCAAGGCGAAAGACGAGGCCCGCTATCAGGACCTGATCAAGCGCCTGGGCATCCGCCGCTAGGCTGACCGGCCACCGCAGAATAGAAAAACGCCCGCTGCAGCCAGCGGGCGTTTTTTGTTGCGTGTCCTGTGGCGCAGGTATCAGCCGGTCCAAAGCTCCGTATCAGGGTGGAACTGCGACCAGGCGAACCAGAATGCCTGGTGGCTGCCAAGGTCATCGCCAGCTGCGTCAACAGCCCTGATCCCGCCCGCGTCCAGCTTGAGCCGAACATTCTCGAACGCGATCTCTTTGCCCTGACGCAAGGCTGCCATGGCGGTGCTGCGCTGGAACGCCACCGGCGTGCCGGAGGCAGTCACGATCCCGATGATATCCTCGTGCACCGACAGGCGAGGGTCCACGTCACCAACCGGAAAGATCGGGCCATTCGCGTCGCGGCCATTGCGGAAGTTGAAGTCACGGCCCAGGGCCAGCTCCTCAATCAGCACGGTCGTTTCCGGATGCGCCTTTTTCCAGGTGCCCCAGTCAGTGGTGACCACGCCGGCCTGTTCCAGCTGCACGCCTTTCTTGGCCAATGGCCCCGTCACCGCCTTGCCGAGGAACGTGTCGAAGACGGAATAGGTCTCGACGTCATACATCACCTTGTTGGAGCGTATCAGCAGGCCCGAGGTACGCAGGATAGGGCGCTTGATGCCCGCCCCCAGATTGTCGGTGAAATAGGCCTGCGCCGCACCGCACAAAGTGCAATAGGGGATGCCCAGATCCCGCCCGCCAAGCGTGTCGTTGACCATCTCGCGGACTTCCATGATGCGGCGGGGATAGGCGCGGTATTCGCCGTTCACCTCGACGCCGAAGACAATGTCGTCATCCTTGAGCCATGTCGCCTCTTCAGCCGTGCTGACGGGCGGGTTGTCAGCCGCCGGGATGCAGTTGCAGCGCCCGTTCGTCGTGTCATATTCGCGGTCATCGATCAGCACCCCACCCCAGGAGACGTGCCGCCAGTCGATATCGCCCTCGACAAAAATCTGGTCCCAGCCGGGTACCACAGTCGTGAAGATGGCGCGTTTGGCTTCCAGATAGTCAGGCGGCGCGGGGATATCCCAGGCGATCAGCCGGTCGGTGACGTGGCCCCATTGGTTCTGGTTGGGAAGCTGCGTCTTGAAAAGCGTGGCCGCCGCGTCGTTCAGCGCGTTGTTCAGCTGCTGGCTGGGTGCGAAGCGCATCAGGTCTGCAATCAGCCAGACCAGCCTTGGGTCGCCGGACTCCGCGATTTGCTCAAGCGCCAGCGACTGGTCACGGCCCCATGAGGATTGCTGCATGCTGTCGATGAAAGCGGCTTTGACCGCGTTCTTCACATCCTCCGACAACGAACCCGTGGGGATTTCGGGCGGGAAGCCAAACTCGTCAGTAACGTATTTCGGCAGCTCGGCCTGCGCCGGGGCTGGGATGGAGGACATAACAGCCGTGGCCGCGAAAGCCGCCACCAGCATGTATTTCGTGAGGGTTCCAGAAACGGAACGGAGTGCTGCAATCATAGTGAAGCCTTTCGCCGGCGCTTTGCGCGCAAGATTGGGTGAGGTCAGATCCTGAGCAAAAATCGTCGCAAAGCCGTCGCCACACCAATCACGTTTCCAATATTTTTCGTGGGGTTTGTTTCAATCGTTGTCATTTGGCGCCCTGATCTGATGAAGAGGCCGGGCAATAACCAAGCGCCGAGACCCAGAAATGCGCGTCTCACCCGTCAGCAATCCCCCACTTTCCAAACGCCGCAAACCCCTATATAGCCGCCTCATCTGAGACGTGGCGCGCGGACCCCCGCGCCATACAAAGGAAACAGGGGTCGGCGGCAATGGGGCCGCCATTGAAATGGGAGACGCGGGAAGGCCCGCGAGTGCTTCCAGATAGGAAACGACACATGTTTAACGTGACTAAAAAATCCATCGAGTGGGGTGAGGAGACTCTTACGCTCGAATCCGGCAAAGTTGCCCGTCAAGCGGACGGCTGCGTGATTGCCACCTACGGCGAGACCTCCGTTATGGCCGCCGTCACTTTTGCCAAGCAGCAAAAGCCCGGTCAGGACTTTTTCCCGCTGACCGTCCATTACAACGAGAAATATTATGCGGCTGGTAAAATTCCCGGTGGTTTCTTCAAGCGCGAGGCGCGCCCGACCGAGAAAGAGACGCTGACATCGCGCCTGATTGACCGTCCGATCCGCCCGCTATTTGTGCCGGGCTTTAAAAACGAAGTACTGGTGATCTGCACCGTGCTGAGCCACGACCTGGTCAACGACCCTGATATGGTTGCGATGATTGCGGCCTCTGCCGCGCTGACGATTTCGGGCGCGCCTTTCATGGGCCCGATTGCCGCCTGCCGCGTGGGCGTTGAGGATGGTGAATACATCCTGAACCCAGAGATGGACGACATGCACAACCTGCGCATGAACCCCGAGCAGCGCCTGGACCTGGTCGTCGCCGGCACCAAAGACGCGGTGATGATGGTCGAATCAGAAGCCTATGAGCTGTCCGAGGACGAGATGCTCGGCGCCGTTGAATTTGCGCATGAGCAAATCCAGCCTGCCATCGACCTGATCGTCAATTTCGCCGAGGATTGCGCGAAAGAGCCGTTTGACTTCAGCCCACCGGATTACAGCGACCTCTACAAAGCCGTTGCGAAAGCTGGCGAGAAAGCGATGCGCGCAGCCTACGCGATCACCGACAAGCAGGAACGCACCGCTGCGGTGGCCGCTGCCAAAGAAACCGCCATGTCCAAGCTGAACGAAGAGCAGCTTGAGGACGAGAACCTCGGCTCCGCCCTGAAGAAGCTGGAATCAACGGTTCTGCGCGGCGACGTGGTGAAGAACAAGAAGCGCATCGACGGCCGCAACCTTGATGAGATCCGCGACATCGTGTCCGAAGTTGGCCTGCTGCCACGGACGCACGGCTCTGCCTTGTTTACCCGTGGCGAGACGCAAGGTCTGGTCGTGACCACGCTTGGCACCGGCGACGACGAGCAGATGATCGACAGCCTTCAGGGCATGTACAAGTCGAACTTCCTGCTGCACTACAACTTCCCGCCCTACTCGGTCGGTGAAGTGGGGCGTTTCGGCCCTCCCGGTCGCCGCGAGATTGGTCACGGCAAGCTGGCATGGCGCGCTTTGCAGGCGGTTCTGCCGGCCTCGACCGACTTCCCCTACACGATCCGTCTGGTGTCTGAGATCACTGAATCCAACGGCTCCTCCTCCATGGCATCGGTCTGTGGCGGCTCACTGTCGATGATGGACGCAGGTGTGCCACTGAAAGCGCCGGTTGCCGGTGTGGCCATGGGGCTGATCCTGGAAGAAGACGGCTCCTACGCGGTGCTGTCTGACATTCTGGGCGACGAGGACCACCTGGGCGACATGGACTTCAAAGTGGCGGGGACCGAGAACGGGATCACCTCGCTGCAGATGGACATCAAGGTGGCCGGCATCACGCCTGAGATCATGAAAACCGCTCTGGCCCAGGCCAAAGAGGGCCGTTTGCATATCCTGGGTGAGATGAACAAGGCGCTCAGCTCCGCTGGCGACTTCTCTGTCCACGCGCCCCGGATCGAGACGATGCAGGTGCCAACGGATAAAATCCGCGAAGTTATCGGCACGGGCGGCAAGGTCATCCGCGAGATCGTGGAAGTCTCCGGCGCCAAGGTCGACATCAACGATGACGGCATCATCAAGATCGCATCCCCGAACGGCGAGGCCATCAAAAAGGCCTATGACATGATCCACTCAATCGTGGCGGAGCCGGAAGAAGGCATGGTCTATACCGGCACCGTGGTGAAGATCGTCGATTTCGGCGCCTTTGTGAACTTCTTCGGCAAGCGCGACGGGCTGGTCCACGTGTCCCAGATCGAGAACCGCCGCCTGAACCATCCGTCCGACGTCCTCAAAGAGGGCCAGGAAGTGAAGGTCAAGCTGTTGGGCTTCGACGACCGCGGCAAGGTGCGCCTGTCAATGAAGGTCGTCGACCAGGAGACCGGCGAAGAGGTCAAGAAAGAGGAAGCGGCGGAGTAACACCGCTTTCCGCTTCGTCAGAACACAAGAAGCCCCGGCCGCAACGCCGGGGCTTCTTCGTTTTGGTAAAGGGAAGTGGAAGACCGTCAGCTCAGGAACTGATCAATCACCTGCTGCTGCAGCTTCTTGCCGTCCGGGTCTGGCGCGGTTTTGAGAGCGCAAAAATCCTCCCCCCAGTTGGAGGTGCGTGTACGAATTGGCGGATCTTCGGCCTCAACGCAGCGCATCACGACGGCTGCCACCTCGTCGGCTGTCTGATATATGTCGCCAGTTCCGGCCCGCGCCTGCGCGCCGCCTACGTATTTTTGCAGGATCGGCAGGTATTCATCCTCCAGCATCCCGCCGGTGCCCTCCACCTGCTTCATCACGTTGGCCGCAAATTCGGAGGCGATGCCGCCCGGCTCTACGCATGTGAAATACACCCCGAAATTGGGGGTGATATAGCTGGCCATCGCCTCCATATACCCCTCCACCCCGAATTTAGCACCGCAGTAGATTTCGTTAAACGGCTGACCCACCAGCCCGCCAACAGAGGAGACGGTGACGACATGGCCCGCGCGCTGCTTGCGGAAATGGCCGATCACTGCCTTGGTGCAGCGCACGACGCCCATGAAGTTCACATCCATCACCCAGTTGATGTCTTCCTCCGTTGCCTGCTCGGTGGAGCGGACGTAACCGGCACCGGCGTTGTTGATCAGCACATCAATTCGGCCCGCTTCCGCGATAGCCTGATCCACCGCCGCTGTGATCGTGGCGCTGTCCTGCACGTCCAGCGCCAACACATGCAGCGCAACCCCTGCCTGCTGCGCGGCGGCGTCCAGCGCCTCGCGCCTTTCAAGGTTCCGCATGGTCGCGAATACCGTGTGGCCGGCTTTGGCAGCTTGGATGGCGGTGCTGATGCCAAGGCCGCTAGAGCAGCCGGTAATGAGGATCGATTTCGACATGGAGGAAGTGCTTTCAAATGGGTTTCAATGGGACGACCTTATTCGTTGACATAGCGCGATGCAGCCCAAAAACCGCCCCAGACTTTCACAGAAAGTCTGCGCCCAAATCTTCCAAGAGGATTTGCCGCCCGCCCTTGCATCACAGCGGGTGGGGTGTTCAAACCGGCGACATGTTACCGCTTGCCACCCTTAGCCGAATATCACACCGCAGCAGGCCCCATCCATGAGCGATGCTTATACCCCGCCTCACGACCCTTTAGAGGTGATCTATGATGATGCGGAGCTGCTGATCGTCAACAAGCCGACCGGCCTTTTGTCGGTGCCGGGCAAAGGGGCCCACCTGGCCGATTGCCTGCTCGCACGGGTGCAGGCCGCATACCCCACCGCGCTGCTGGTGCATCGTTTGGACCGCGACACGTCGGGCGTGATGGTGTTTGCCCTCAGCCCCGGTGCACAACGCCACCTGGGCCTGCAGTTTGAACGCCGTCACACCAAGAAGACCTACATCGCCCTGGTGCATGGGCAGGTAGCCGACCCATCGGGGGAGGTCGATCTGCCCCTGATCGTGGACTGGCCCAACCGTCCCTTGCAGCATGTCAATTACGAGACAGGCAAACCGGCCCTCACCCAATGGCGACGGGGCGCGGTGACGGACGGGGTGACCCGCATGCGGTTATTTCCCATGACCGGCCGGTCACACCAGCTTCGCGTGCATATGAAGGAGATCGGGCACCCCATCCTGGGCGATCCGTTCTACTCATCCAACTGGCAGGACTATCCGCGGATGATGCTGCACGCGCAAAGCCTGGCGGTGCGTCACCCCGATGGCGGCAGGCATATGAGCTTTCAGGCGAAAGCACCGTTTTGACGCCTGGCCGGTGATGGCCCACGCCAAAGACAAACATGGAAAACGGAAATTTACTCTAATTTGAGACTCGCCATTTATGAAGCACATCAGTTGATCTGTTGCGCGAGTTGTATTGATGGCCACTTTCACCTTTGACGTGTTCTACCTGGGAAGTTTTGCCGACGTCGATGTCGACGAAGGCGACACGAATGCAGAGAACGCCGATGATCTTCTCGCCATCTATGATGATTTCAGCGTGGCCAGCTTACTGGTCAATGACGCCGATGATGACGGGACAATCCGCGACAATGAGATCCAAGTCGCCGGTGATACCGTCAGCTTTGACGTAGGCGCCGGTAATGTGACGACCGAGCTTGATTCAAGTATTGAATATGCGATCACCGTCACGCGCGGCGATGGCAGTACCTACACGACCACCGCGATTGTCTATCAAACCGTTACAGGCGATGTGTTTGTTCTGGGTGACATATTTGACGGGATAAATGTTCAGTCATTCGAGCTGACATCGGCCATCAACACGGACCCAGGTGGGACATCTGCCCGGGACAAGCTTTATACCCTAAACATTGTCTGCTTCGCGACCGGTACGATCATTGAAACCGCTGCGGGGCCGCAGCGGATTGAACAAATTGTCGCGGGCACGCTTATCAGAACCTATTTCGACCAGTTCCAACCTGTCCGGCACATTGGCCGCAACCGTGACGCAACCGGTCCGACATCCTGGCCCGTTTGCTTTGCCGCAGGCAGCCTGGGGAAGGGGATGCCTTCGCATGAATTGCGGGTCACCCAAAACCACCGGATCATGACAAACGCCCCGGTCGCACGTCAGCTGAGCGGTCATCACAACGCGTTTCTGGCCGCCAAACACCTGGCGGGTCTGACCGGTATTGCGCTTGATGAAAGCGCGGAAGACATAACCTACTGGTACATGCTGTTTGACCGGCATCAGGCGATCCAGGCCAACGGGGCCTGGGCGGAATCGCTGTTTTTGGGCAGGCAGGCCATCGGCGCCTTGTCACCCGCAGACCGCGTGATGGTCATGAGAATGAAAGACACGCTCGACCCCGGCCTATTCGTCGCACCGCGCCTGCCTGACTTGAAAGGATTTGCCCGCAAAGAGCTGCTGCGTTCTGTCAGAAAAGGGCAGCCCGTTTTCCGACGTGAAAACGATGCCGCCAGACATGCAAACCAAACGCGGCCCGCGACGCTGGCTCAAACAGGCTAGGACCGGTTCCAGCCGCTGACGGCTTTAACCTCCAAAAACTCCTCCAGACCCCATGCGCCGCCTTCCCGCCCATTGCCCGATTGCTTGTACCCCCCAAAAGGGGAGCCCTGGGCAAAGCCGGAACCATTGGTTTCCACCATCCCCGACCGCAGGCGGCGCGCCACCCGGCGGCGTTTTTCGTCATCTTCAGTCTGGATGTAGTTGGTCAAACCATAGGGCGTATCGTTGGCCAGCGCGATTGCATGCGCCTCGTCGTCAAAGGGCATTATGGACAGCACGGGCCCGAAAATCTCCTGCTTGTAGATTTCCATGTCGGGGGTCACATCCGTGAAAACCGTCGGGCGGCAGTAGTAGCCACGGTTCAGGCCCTCGGGACGACCGGGGCCACCCGCCACCAGCCGGGCACCTTCGGCGATCCCCTGCTCGATCAGGCCCTGCACCTTGTCAAACTGCGCGGCTGACACCAGCGGGCCGATATGCTTGCCCTCTTCGGAGGCGGGACCGACGCGGGTTGCCTCCGCCGTCTCGATAGCTTGGGCCACGGCTTCCTCGAAGCGGGACTTTTCGACCAGCATCCGGGTTGGCGCGTTGCAGGACTGGCCTGTGTTGCGGAAGCAGCGGGCCACCCCCTGACTGACGGCTTTCTCGGCCGCATCCGCGAAGATGATGTTGGCCCCTTTGCCGCCAAGCTCCAGCGACACGCGTTTCAGGGTTTCCGCCGCCGCGACAGAAATCAACTTGCCCGCCCGCGACGACCCCGTGAAGGAGACCATGTCAACTTCAGGATGCGCGCTAAGCTCTGACCCGACCCCCGCGCCTTCGCCATTGACCATGTTGAACACACCTTTCGGGAAACCGGCCTCATGGATGAAATCGGCAAAAAGGATGCCTGATAGCGGCGCGATCTCAGAAGGCTTCAGGACCGCGGTGCAGCCAGTGGCCAAAGCCGGGATCGCCTTCAACACGATCTGGTTCATCGGCCAGTTCCAGGGCGTGATCAGCGCGCAAACCCCGATTGGCTCGTACAGTGTGGCCTCCGTCTCGGTAAACATCCGGTCAAATTCAAAACTCTCAAGCGCCTTGAGGAAGCCACCAAGGTGCCAGGAACCGGCACCGACCTGCTGCGCGCGCGCCAGATCCTGGGGCGCGCCCATCTCAAGCGAGATCGCCTGCGCCATCTCCTCCGCCCGGTCGTTATAGACCTCCGACAACGTCTTGAGCAGGCCGATGCGATCCGCAACGGGTGTCTGCGACCAGCCTTCAAAAGCCGCGCGAGCCGCCATGACGGCCGCATCCGCATCCGCTGACGACCCAAGAGAGATGGTCGCGCAGACCTCCTCCGTCGAAGGGTTGATCACATCAAAAGGACTGGCGTTCTTGGGTGAAACCCATGCACCGTTGATGTAGAAATTTTCCAGATTTTTCATAGCCGCAGCCTCCCGATTTGCTATCGCGCTTATGCCGCGTATAGTCTTGGCAACCTAGTCTTTTATGGAAGGAAGCACCATGGGTCTGCGCATCAATGACACCATTCCGAATCTGAGCGTCATGACCGATCAGGGAGAAATCTCGCTCCATGATTGGGTCGGTGATGGCTGGGCGGTCATTTTCAGCCATCCAAAGGATTTCACGCCGGTCTGCACCACAGAATTCGGGGCCGTCGCACAGCTGGCCGATGAATGGGCGAAGCGGGGCACGAAGGTGCTCGGCGTCTCTGTTGACGGGGTCGAGGATCATATCAAGTGGAAAGCCGATATAGAGAAAGTCGCCCAGGCAAAGGCTGAATTTGCGATTGTCGCCGATGACGGGCTGGAGATGGCAAAGGCCTTTGACATGCTGCCCGCCGAGTATGTGCTGCCCGACGGCCGCACCCCGGCCGACAGCGCCACGGTCCGGTCAGTATTCATTGTTGGACCCGACAAGCAGGTCAAACTGATGATGACCTACCCGATGACCGTGGGGCGCAACTTTGCCGAGATCATCCGCGCGCTTGACGGATTGCAAATGTCCGCCAAAGGCGTGGCGACACCTGCAAATTGGGAGATCGGGCAAGACGTCATCGTGCCGCCTGCGGTCTCAACCGAAGATGCGGAGGCCAAGTTTGGCACTGTGACGACAGTTCTACCCTATCTGCGCACCGTCAAGGCACCAGGGTAAACGCGTCATAGCTGCCAAAGTAGGCGGCGTTTTCGTAGTGATCCGCGATAGAGCTGTCGAAGATCGCTTTGATCTTGAAGTAGTCATTTGAATAAATTTCGGATTGCCGCCCCAGCATGGTCGCGGCAATCCCGATATGCAGGCGGTTCGTACGAACTGTCTTGTAGCTACCAATATGTTCCAGAAAACGATCAAGCGGGGTATGGGCGCGGCCCTTTTTGGACAAGTCAAGATTTGGCTTTGGCAGATCAAACCCATCTGGCGCTTCGGTATCTTCTCGAAAAAAGTCACCAACGTCGCGCGTTGATGGCCCCGCGACCGGATTGAAGAAAAACGCCATGTCATGGCAAAAAGGCGCGTCGGGCATCCGCTCGCTGCTTTGATAACGGTCGCGGACAAAGAAGTGGGAATCCTTCGCGAAAGCATCGCGATCAAGATCAACCGCAAAGGTCGATGGCAGAAAAACCGCGCTGGAGAATTGTTGCGACAGCTCGGCCACCTTGGGCAGCAATTCATAATGCGGTGAAAACGCCCCGCATCCATTATAGATCATCACCGGGTCCGCATGGCCCGTTGCAGCTTTCAGATCTTTGATGTCCGCGCGCTTTTTCATGACGTCTTTGAACCGGGCCACGACATGCGGGATGTCGTAGTGCCGCAAGAACGTCTCCGCGCCCTCGCGGATCATGCTGTCGCCCCAGTTCCCGGGATTGACGAAAAAGACCGCAGGGCGACCGTCAAGAACGTCCTTCAACCGGGCTGCAAGGGCATCAAATTCAGGTTTATGCGCCGCGATCACTTCACAATGCCCCGCGCAACCAACCGATGCCGCAACCCCCTGTTATGGTTGTGCCATAACCGTTGAAGTCTGAGCTTATGTTGAGTCATATCACTGGTTGAGCCAGCCGGGGGGGATGCTTGTATGGTGCTTTCCTCAGATCGAGCCCCGAAAGGCGGCGGCCTGAATGCCAGCCCCCGATCCGTGTCTGCAACCCATTTTTGTATCTGCACATCGACCGGGTATTGCATCTTCTCGGACATCATCAGAAAGGCTTGCGCACCTCCTCGCGTCCAAAGAAGGGCTGTGGTCGTAACTGGCATGTAGTGTGCGTGGAATAAGGGCAGCGGCCCGTCCCACACTGCCTGCCTCACCTGCGTCAGATGCTTCTTCGCCGGTCGGGCGAGGTTGGCCACATCCCAGATCGACATCTTGCGCCAGCAGGCAGCCATCTCAGCCAGGCAAGTTGCACTCTGCGGGGTCATCGACACGTCATCCTCGGCGATGAAACCTAGTTCCGCCCCGGTGCGCAGAAATGCCTCAGCCGCGACGCGATGACTTAGAAAGCACCCCACCTCACCGGGGTTCAGGCGGCGTCCCATCGTAGGCAGGGCCTCATCCCCAAGATCGTTGGGGATGGTTTTGCCATCGATGGCGGCTATCCTTGTGAAAGGAATGCCAGCTTTGGCCATGAGGTCGGTCGTCTCGGCCAATCGGTCCGGACTTCGGTCCAGATTGATGACGAAGCAGGCAATATTATCCATAGCGCTCACGCAAGGGGGTGTGCGCTATGTTTGCGTTCGGACGGCGAGGAATACAACGTGATTTAGTGCAGAACCACCTTCGTCCCGTTTGGCACTTGCTCGTAGAGATGCGCGATATGGGCGTTGGTCAACCGGACGCAGCCGTTCGACACGGCCGAGTTGATCGTCCACGGCGCAGAGGTGCCGTGGATGCGCAGGAATGTGTCGCCGCGCTCACGGGTGAACAGGTACAGCGCGCGGGCGCCGAGCGGATTGTCGGGGCCGCCGGGCATGCCGTCTTTGAACTGCTCGAACGCTTCGGGGTCACGCTCGATCATCTCGGGCGTTGGGGTCCAGGAGGGCCAGGCCTTCTTTGCGCCGATTGTGAATGTGCCGGACTCGTAGAGATCTTCCTTGCCGATGCCACATGTGTAGCGCAGCGCCCGGCCTTCAGGCAGGGTCCAGTACAGCGCGAATGCCTGCGGGTCGACATGGATTTCACCGGCTGGCAGCCCCCCGTTGAGGGTTATGACGCGTGGTTTGTGCGCCTCTGGCAGGGTCCAGCCCTGACGCTGCGCACTCGCCCGCGAGGTAGTCCCCACAGTTGCAGCAGCAAAAGTTGCACCCAAAAGCGCGCGGCGGTTCATCAACATAGCGGATCCCTTTAGCAATCTGACGTTGGTTAACTTAGCGGGCATCGCGAGGTGTTTCAACGATCCCGGAATTGGCCACCCGTATCAATGTAGCCACCTGAAAGCACAAAGGCCCCGACATGCCGGGGCCTTTGCAGTTAATAGAAGATCGGCTTACGCAGATTGCTTCTTCTTGCGTGCGCGCCAGCCCAGGAAACCAAGGCTTGCAGCCAGAAGCGGCGCAGATGCTGGCAGCGGCACTGGAGCCACCTCCGTGATGGAAATGGTCAGCAGGCTGAAATCGGCCGGGTCGGTGAAGAAGTCCAACACGTCGCCGGTGCCCAGGACACCATTCGTTGCAAGCGTTGCACCGCCAAATATTGACGCGATATCGGCACCAGCAGCAGTGATGACACCCTCGCCCGCTCCGCCCAAGGTGATATCTTCACCCTGAACAAAGGCCGAGCCGAACAAGGCGTTTGCCTCGGTACCGGCATCATAGATGTCTTCGCCGGTCACATTGATGAACTGTGGGCCCAGGAAGTCGCCACTGTCCGAGAACAGGCGCAGCGCATCATCGTTGCCGATAAACGTATCGTTGGACGGCAACAGCATCGCAAGGAACGTGAAGTATGGGTTGCTGGCGCCGTCAATGTCCAACACGGCGGTCACAGTCTCGCCCGGTTGGATTGGTGGCGGCGTGCCCGCAGCGTTCGTGTTGCCTTGGCTGTCGGCATCTGCAGCCAGCCGCTCGGCGGCGACGGCAGATGCCATGCCGGTTTCCGCGATCAGTTCAACACCTGCCGATGCGGCTGCGCCGACGTTGAAGGCGTCGAAGCTGTCATCGTGGAAAGCGGTGTAGAGCGGCGTAATGGCAAAGCCGTCTGCGCCGGTCGTATTCGTGATTGTAATGCTCAGCGTCGCAGCACTTGCCGCAGTTGCCAGCATCATCGAAAGCGGCACTGCCATTGCGACGCTCTTTAATTTCAGAGTCATCAAACTCTCCCATTTAACCATTATTGTCACGCTTGGCAGCAGTCCCCACCCCGCGTGCGCACACCTTAGGTCACGGGTGCGGTAAACTGGCAGACACGAGGCCGTGAGGTCGCAGGGGTTCAAACCAACGTGATTGACGCCCCCGTGCTATCACAAATCGACCGGCGCTTTTCTGCCGGTGGTAACCGAATTGCTCTGATTATCTCGGTTTCCCCGCAGCAACGCTCACGCGACTGTGAAAGTAGCTGCGAGCTGCGCGGCTCGAGCATCGCTTGAAATCCAAGTGCGGGCACCGCATCGCGGCAGCAATGTGACCAGAACGTCAGAATCAGGATACGTTTGATTGTTGATCGGGTTGCCAGGATATAGAGCCCCTGTAGTACGGCAACCCTTTGATGTTAAATCAACATTCATTAGGATCTGCGAAACCCGCGTGGCGATAAACTCGCATGCCCATTTTCGTGTTTTTGTGTTATGGTTCTGCAATTAGAGGATATTTTATGGCACAGATTTTTTCTTCCGAACGGCCTGCGCAGCGCCAGTCGGCAAATATGACGGCTCCCGCACAAGCGGGACCGGATGCGCCTGGACTGTCGGCACTTCAACGTAAGGCCGACGCCAGCGCCGTTACACAAAAGCTCAGCCAACTTCAGCAAGACAGCGTTCAGCGCATCGAAGAAGACGAGATGTTGCAGGGGAAAAGCAAGAATCCGAATGGATTGCCCGCCGCGATGCAAGCGGGGATGGAACGGGCCTCAAGCACCGATCTCAGCGATGTTAGTGTTCACTACAACTCCGCCAAACCGGCGATGTTGCAGGCACATGCGTTTGCACAAGGCACTGACATTCATTTGGCGCCTGGTCAGGAACAGCATCTCGGGCACGAAGCCTGGCACACCGTTCAGCAGAAAAAAGGCCGGGTAAAGCCCACGACTGAGGTGGCCGGCACACCAGTCAATGACAGCCCCAGCCTGGAACGCGAAGCCGATGTCATGGGTGCAAAGTTCAGCTAACCGAAAGCGGGCTCACCATGAGGTCACCCGCGTTCCGCGCTACGAGACCAGTAGATGCGACAAGTTCGATAGCTGATTGCTGTCCCGGAACTTGGTTTTTCTGCTGACCTTGTTGCGGTGCGTCTCGACAGTTCGAACCGAAAGATCGAGCGATTGCGCAATTTCTTTGTTCGAGAAGCCCCGCACCGCCATCCGCATCACCTCGACCTCCCGCGATGAGAGGCCAAAGATGTTACCGGATTTCTGCACCAGCTGCCTTGCGCTCACCAACCCGTGAACGAAATCGGCGGAAATATAGGTGTACCCAGCCAGCAGCGAATCAAACGCGGTTTGAATATCATGTATAGATGCTTGGCTCGACAAAAACCCATGCGCTCCGACCGCCAAAGCCACCACAGCCAAGTCTGCATTATGGGATGAGGACAGCAACAGGATGCGGGTCTTGGGGCTATTTTCGTTGATGGCTGTTGGCAGGCAGATGGTATCGTCCGCTCGTGGCTCAAAGTCGGTTATGACAAGATCAGCCTCAGTTTCGATGCAGGCTGCCAAGATGCCTTCAGAGTTTACAGGTGCTTGATGAACAATAATATTTTCCCGCGTCTTGATAAGGCTCAAGACGGCGTCCGTGATGATCTGATGCTCTATTGCGATGACGACATGCAGGTCGCCTTCGGATACGAAGTGTTTCATCTTTTCCCCAGCAAAATCCACGAGGTGGCTTTACACGTGACAAGATAGGTCACTCACGACAGCCAGTGAAGAAGAGAACCTTGGTTAACCATTTATTAATGAGATCGATTTTTCAGTTTCTGTTTTTTACTAGCAAATCTCAGTTTAAGGAGCGAAACAATGCCCGTAAAATTGGGGCTTTCTCCTTAGATCAGCGAATACCCGCGCGTAACGACAAAACAATTCGAGTCACATTACTGTGAAATCGAATCGATTTTTGCGTGTAGGACGAGAAAACCTCGCCCCATACTGATCCCTTGAAGAAGGATCGCGAAGTGCGTCACCTCTTTAAACCGTTAGTCATTATCGAGTATCTGCGCGAGCTCATCGGGGTTCCTGCACGACGTCTTACGGTAAATTCTATTGCGGTGGGTTTCGACGGTACGCGGGCTGATATCCAACTTGGCCGCTACGTCTTTAATGCTCATCCCGTCGAGGGTCGCCTTTAGGATTTCAATCTCCCGGTGTGACAGGCCGAAATCATTCTCCGCCGGGGGGAGGTTGGATCGAGACTTCACGAACCCGCCCAAAAGCGCCGTCGGCAGATACGCGTACCCCCCAATTGCAGCCCGCACGGCATTTGCGAAATCATCTGCACGGGCCTGCTTGGGGATGAAAGCCAGCGCCCCGTGGGAGAGGGCGAAGACTGCATCTGACGTCTCGGCTTCAGCTGAAACGACGATGATCTTGATCGTTGGCATCATATCCAACAGCTTTTTCATCGTTTCCGCACCCGAGGGGCGTGTCAGGTGCAGATCCATGATAACCACATCAGGTGACTTATGCCGGCATCGCTTGAGCAGTGTGTAGCCGTCGGACACGTCGCTATCTATATCGGCGTCAAACTCTTCGCGCAGGGATGCCGCGATGCCTTCGCGGACCATGGCGTGCCCATCCGCCACCACAACTGAGACCTTCTTCTTTTCTGCTTGTGCCATAGGTTCCCCAAATGCAACTGATCGCCTTCGCTTCGCCACCACGCGCCATATACTAGGCCATACTTAATGAAGGCAGAACTAATACGACGGAATCGACCATCCAGATCAACACCCCGTCAGAAGGACGTCTTGTGTTCGGACCGGGCGTCCCAATCACAGAATCACACTGATGTGTAAATACCCTAAAAATCCATTCCCTTGAGGATAATAGAACGTGATCGCCCGCTTGATGAAAACCCGGCAACAATCGATACCTGACACGTAGATTGACGCCATGCCTAACCCAAAAAATTAACTTATTTATCCAATACTTAACGATCCCCCAACAATTTTATAGAAATCCTCGGCACCTGCCCCTATATCGGGTGTTGGGGGTTTGCAAAGCAATCGGAACAGATGTTTCGGCCTGCTAAACCTATTATGAGGTAAGTCAGTGACGAGTACGAATAACACCTCCTGCCCGGTGACGGGCCAGGCCACCTGTTTTTGCGGCACACTGTCCGAGCAGGACCGCAAGCCAGACAGCAATCAAGACGGGTTCGCGATCACAGTCGCGGTGGTCGACGCTGCTACCGACTATGACTTCGGCATCCTGACCACAGACAGCCTTGTCGGCAAATCCGCTTTCGGCACCGACGGCATGAATATTCGTATAACGCCTGACGCGGGCGGTTCGGAAACCAGCGCGCTGTCCATTCGCCTTGAGCAGCTGGACACAGATGGCAATGTCATCGACACGATCGAGATCACTGACGGCGTCGCGCCGTTTTCGGTTCTTGGCGATAATGGCGGGGATTTCCTGCCTGGTGATCTGGACACGGGCGCTTACCGTCTGGTCGTTGAGGGGCTGGATGATCAGGGCGCGCCGCTTGGCACAGAGACGATGAGCTTCGAGGTTGTCGAGGACATCGCGGCCTTCCTGCCAGAGGCCCCCGCAAACGCAGAAACGCCCGCCGTAATGACCCGGTCTGACGTGGCTGAGGCGCGGGAGCTTCCCGTTCAGGCAAGCCACGCCGAACACCAGGCGGTCATGGATCTTGTGGCGTTGGAAGACGTGACCCATGTCGCCATCAATGACGGCAAATGGTTCGATGCCAGTACCTGGGCCAATGGCGAAGTCCCTGGCGATGGCGCAAAGGTTCTGATCCCGGACGATATCGACGTCATGTATAACGGCAGTTCGGACGCCGAGCTGTTCACGGTGCGTATCGACGGCAATCTGACATTCCGCGATTGGGCTGACACGAAGATGATGGTCGACACCATCGTGGTTACCGAAGAGGGTCGTCTTGAAGTCGGCCGCGAGGGTCGCGTCATCGATGATGGCGTCACCGCAGAGATCGTCTTCGTCAATAACGGTGATATCGACACCGGCTGGGACCCGATGCTGCTGTCGCGCGGCCTGATTTCCATGGGCGAGCTGAAGGTCCACGGCGAAGAAAAAGACACGTTCCTCAAGGTCGACACCGACCCGATGGCAGGCGACACGTCACTTTCGCTGGCCGAGATCCCAGAAGGATGGGAGGTCGGCGACACCATTGTGCTGACAGGCACGCATAAGCAGGGATGGGACCGCGATCAGCGTTGGGGTGCTGGCGACTACAGCGACTACAGCGAAAGCGAAGACGAGGAGCTGGTGATTACCGGCATCAACGGCAACACGATCACCTTTGATCGCCCGTTGCAGCATAACCACGACACCCCGGCTGATGATCTGAAAGCCTATGTTTCCAACATGTCGCGCAGCGTCACGTTCCGCAGCGAAGACGGTGACGCAAGCGAGGTGCATCATCGCGGCCATATCATGGTCATGCACAATGATGACGCCGATATCCGCTACGCCGCCCTTGATGATCTGGGACGGACAGATAAGTCGTTCACATCGGCACCGGCTACCAGTTTCGACGATATTGCCGCTGACTCCAATGTGCAGGGCCGCTATGCGCTTCACCTGCATCGCACCGGTGTGGATGATCTGGAAAACCCGGTTCAGGTTATCGGCAATGCGGTAAACGGGTCGCCGGGATGGGGCATCGTTCAGCACTCTTCCAATGCAGTGTTTGCCCACAACGCGGTTTACGACGCCTTTGGCGCGGCTTTTGTTGCCGAAAACGGCGATGACTACGGTTCCTGGCTGGGTAATATCGCTATCGATTCAGTCGGTGCACACTGGGGCGTTCAGGCGTCTGAGCAAGCGGTAAGAGATAACGACCACGGTCGCGGCGGCGACGGGTTCTTCTTTGCGACCCGTACGGTGGAGTCGTCTGAAAACGTCGCGGCGAACACCACGCATGGCTTTACCTATGTTTCGCGCAATGGTGGCCTGCCCGATGGCCGTTGGACGTCACCGACGAGCAATGTGCTTGAGCAACCTGAGCTTGCGAGAGGCGCTGCTTTCGTAGGTGTGATCACGCCACAACTGGCCGAGTTCCGGGACAACGAGTCTTTCGGCAACCAGGTGGCATTCCTTGTTGCGCGCTCGAACCCGTCAACCTTGCACGACGCACGCAGCGTGATTGAAGATTTCACCGCCTGGGAAGTGTTTCGCGGCGTGAACGCGCGTTATTCGCCGCACTACACGGTCACAGATCTGCGCGTCATCGGCACCGATACGGAGCACACCAGTAGCCAAAATCCCGGCGGCATTGTTATCGAACGCAAAGCCTTCGATTGGACATTCAACCGCGCTGAGATCGAGAACTTCTCTGTTGGCGTCAATGTAAGCGCGCATGATGAAGGCTTCAGTACCGATAACCGCGTCGGCACGAACTTCGTCGATGTGAATTTCAAGAATGTGGATCAGGAGTATCTCGGCCTGACGGAAGAGGGTCACCGGGTCCTTGACGGATCGGACCTGGCGCCGGGGCGGCTTGCTGTGGATTACTACAATCTGGGCACGTTGAAACTGGGTGAGGACACAGATATCGACTTCCTGAAAGTGGATTCTATCGGCGTCGTCGGCCGTGTTTGGGAATTTGACGACACGCGACTGTTCTGGCAGGGTCGGGCGCAGAACCTGCTCCGCGACGAAGGATACTACACCGACCAGGATGGCCGTAAAATCCTGCTATTTGAAGATTTCGTCTCTGATCGCGCGACCGGCTTGCTTGAGAAAATCATTGTTCCGATTGTCATCGAGGCAACCGATGAAGAACTGGCCAGAGTAGGCGCAAAAGACAATGGCCTGATCGAGCTTGGCGGCCCTGCGCCGACCGCTGTCGGCGACAAGGTGCGGGTGGACCCCGATACCCCGACGCTGATCGACCTGACAGCCAATGATAGCGACGCCGATGGCGGCCGGGTCTGGGTCGACGGGTTCGAACACCCTGATCATGGTGAGATTTTCCTTACCGAAGACGGTTTGGTCCGCTACGTGCCAGACTACCGGTTCGAGGGCACAGATAGCTTCAGCTACTGGCTGCGCGACGAGGAAGGTAACGTCTCCCGCGGGGAGGTGTCGATCCGCGTCGGCGCGGGGGACATCCCTGATCCCATCGTCCGCCCTTTCACCGACCCCGGCGACTTTGCCGATGCGTTGAACGAAAACCTGGCGCCCATTGCCATCCAGGATCGGAACTGGATTGCTTTGGGCGAAGAAACTATCACCTATGATCTGGTCAGCAATGACCATGACCCCAATTTGGACGATGTGTTCTTGACGCTGTTCTATCGCGGCAAGGGGATCAGCGCGCTTGACGTCCGGCTGGACGCGGATGGGATTGTCACCGGTACAAACTCTGACCTGAGCCTGACCGGAGGGTTCGTCGCCTATCACTATCACATCTCCGACGGGCAAGGCGGTTTCGATGACGGTATCGCGCCGCTTTTCATTGATCGCAACAACTCTAGAGCCGACCCGAACAGCTCAACAATCGACCAAAAATTCGATTCTTCGTACGAACTACCCGAGATCAACATCAACATCGTTGACGCCATCACCGGCGAAGTTTTGGGCCAGGTCAGTGACATGTCGAGCTTTGATTTGTCCGCCTTTAGCGACCGCGGCATCGCATTCACCGCAGACAGCCCCGATTATGACATCGGTTCGGTCACCTTCTATCTGGATGGTCAGGAATTGCGGCTCGACAATGACGGGCAATTCTCGTCAACGGCCGAAAGGGGCGACGGATTTGTCGGCACGAATATCGCTGCTGGCGCACATGAATTGCGTGTCGTAGCAACGGCTGCGGATAACGGCGAAGGACATTTCCTTTTCGAGACCCGCGCCCGGTTTGAAGTTGAAGGCCGTCTGCCAACGTCGATCAATGCCTACATCCTGGACGCAGAAACTGATGAGATGGTTCAGTTTGCGTGGCAGGATCAGACGATTGACCTCGTAGATATCGGTGCTGAAGGTATTACCTTTGGCGCAAACCTCATCGGGGGCGCCGGCGGCTCCGTCGCGTTCTACCTCGACGACCAATTGCTAGGCGTCGACGACACCTGGCGCTTCAGCGCGTTCGGCGACAATGGCACCGATTACGAGGGACGCGAAATCGCGGCCGGGTCCTATGATCTGACGATCAAAGCCTACGAGGACGATGGCGCCCAAGGTGCGTTACTGGCTGAGCGGACCTATGACCTTGAAATCGTCGATAGCCGCCCAACACCCGCGCCGCAACCAACACCCGCGCCGCAACCAACACCTGCGCCAGAACCAACACCTGCGCCGACTGAACTGCTGATCAATGGCGGCTTGGAAGCAGATGTCGCGCCCGGGAAGTTCAAGTTCTCGGCCTCCGTTGACGGCTGGGTATCCAACTCCAGAGGGTTCGAAGTGCTCGGGGACGGTTTCCGGGGCGCCAACGCGGCGGAAGGCAACACCTTCATCGACCTTGACCGCGGCACTTTTGTCGATGCCATCCATCAGGATGTGCAGACCGAGGAAGGGCAGGAATATACGTTGACCTTCTCCGTGGCGCAGCGGGGAGACCGTAACGACTCGGTCGAGGTTTATTGGGCCGGGGAGCTGGTGGGAACGCTGACCCCCTCAGACGAAGAGTTTGAGACCTTTACGCTGACGGTGACCGGCACCGGTGGCGATGACAGGGTTGAATTCCGCGAACTGGCTTCTGAGAATGACTGGCTTGGTCCGGTGCTCGACAATATCAGCCTCAAGGCGGGCGCGCCCGAACCCATCGTCATCCCGGAGCCTGAGCCCGAGCCTGCCCCGTCGCTGCTGGTAAATGGCGGCTTCGAGTATGGTGTCGACGCCGGAAAATTCCGCACCCCATCTGAGCTCGAGGGCTGGGAATCCAGCAATGGCAGGTTCGAGATCGCGGGATCAGGGCTTGCCGGCGTGGAGGCTGCTGAGGGCGAGAACTTCCTTGACCTGGACCGTACGCGGGCGCTGGACAGCATCTATCAGGATGTCGAAACCGATGCCGGGCAACGGTACGAGCTGACCTTCTCTGCCGCGCAACGCGGCGACCTCAGCGAGTCGGTCGAGGTCTACTGGGACGGTCAGCTGGTTGACACGCTGACCCCGTCTGGCGGCACGTTCGAGGTCTTCACACTGGAAGTGACCGGCACAGGCGGCACTGATCGGCTTGAGTTCCGCGAACTGGCAGGCGAAAGCAACTGGCAAGGCCCATTGCTGGACGATGTCCGCCTTACGGAGGTGGACCAGTACCGTGTGCTGGGGACCGCACAAAGCTATGACGAGGCGAAAGCCATGGCAGAATCTGCTGGCGGACACCTGCTGCGGATCGACGACGAGGAAGAGAATGACTTCATCACCGAGAACTTCTGGTCCAATGAAGCCATCTTCCTCGACGCCACGGATCTGGCCGAGGAAAGCGTCTGGCGGGACAGCGACGGCAACGAGTTGGTCTATACCAACTGGCTACAGGGTCAGCCCAATGACTCGCTTGGCGGTCAGGACTACGCCTATGTTGTCACGGCTGACGGCCTTTGGGCCGACGACCATCCAGACGCACCGTATGTCTTTGACGGGTCGGTCTGGACGGCTACTGAGGGCCTGGTGATCGCTGAGTTTGGCTAGGTTAGTCCAGCCACATCACCAGACGTAGCGATGCAAATCAGAGCCTCCCCATTCCCATGGGGAGGCTCTTTTGTATTCAATTCCATCGGGTTCGTTGCTGAGGCGTGACGGGGTCGGGATGCGTCAAACAAAAACAGGCCCCCTGAATAGGGGGCCTGCAAAATTACTCAACGATGGAGACGCAGTTTACAGCGCCAGGCCGCCTTCAACCTTCTTCACCTGAACCCGTGCCATGCCGAGGTTCGCAGTCTTCTTCTCCAGCGCAGTGTAGAGGAAGACGGATGGTGTGTCTGCCAGCGGGCGGATCAGGTGGAACTGGCTGCCCAGTGTAATCAGGATGTCGTCGATGCTTTCGTCGAGACCCAGCATTTTCATGGCGTTCATTTTCGCCTTCACAACTTCAACGTTGGCCGCGCCAGCGGTTTCCAGATCGAAGTTTTCGCCGCCTTCAGAGGCCATCATGAGGCCGGTTTCGGTGTCAACGAGGCATGCGCCGATGAAGCCGGAGATGTCGTTCAGACCAGTGATGTCAGTAGTAGCCATTGTCGTTTCCTTTTCGGTGTTTTCGGTAGAGTTGGTATGGGTGACCTCGCCAAAATCGGTCTGGTCGGGGTCGTCGTTGGTGATCACATCTTCAGGCATCGAGGCGGAGGGGTCCTCCGCCGCCGAAGGCTTTGATTTCGTGTTCGATTTGCGAAATGAGTCGAGTAATTTCCATGTCATCGTTATCGATCCGTATACATTCGCGCAGAGCTAGATTGTCTGGCGACCCGTGGGTTATTTCGCATTCAATTAAGGCAAGGACGTGGTCGATTTGTCTTAAATACTGGCCATTTCCGGGTATTGTTTTGATTTCGGTCAGCTGTCGCGTCAATTCCGCCGGCAGCTCTTCTGCATTTTCGCGTTCTTCCACCTTTTGATCAGGCGTTTTCGGCGATTTTGAGGCTTTTTTGGAGACAGGCGCGGGCGTCTCGGCGGCGGGCGTTTCCACCGCTACTGAAGCGCCAGTTTCTCCGCCACGCACCCGCTCAAGAATTTCTGACAACGCGGTATAGAAACCGTGCCCGCCAGTTTTCACCCAATCGCCATCGGCATCATCTGTGCGATCGTCAATGGCGACGGCAGCGGCTTTGGGGGTCTGCAAGGCCACCACGGAGTGAAACAATGGCCCCGCCTCGGTACGAACGCGCTTCAGGACTTTCTGCTCGTCTTTCTTGGTGCGCAGCTTGTCGGTCCGGGTCACAACCAGAAGGCTGGCTTCCTGCTTGGCGCGGGCCAGCTTCTCAAAAGCCGCCTTTTCAGATTGCCGCCATGCCTGGCTGGCCGCGCTGCACCAGACCACAAAGTCGATATAACGCGACAGAAAACGCAGCGCGTCTTTGTGCAGATCAGGGTCAGAGATACCAGGCGCGTCTATCACATCCCGATCTTTCAACGCCTCGCAGTCAACGCCGTTCTGGACGATCAGATATTCGCTTCGAAAGTCGACATCGTCCCGGCTAAGGTCAACGTCTTCCTGCGTGCCATCGCGCCGCATGCCGATCGAGAACGGGGTCTCGCTATAGGTGAACCATGTGGGCGGCAGCGGGGTCGCGGTGATGCGGGTCGGCGCCGCCTCATAGCCCAGCATGAAGTTCAAAAGTGTGGATTTGCCGGCGTTGAACTCACCCATCAGCGCGGCGACAGGCCTGTCGCTGCGCCAACTTTTCATCGCCTCATAGGCGGCGTCAGATATCGCAGGTCTGCTCATTGCGCACGCCCCGCTACAGGCGCTGGCGCGTCCGGCGTATCCTCAAGCGCATGAAGCTGTGCATTTGCCGACCGCAGGGACGCCACGCGTGCGGGCAAACCTTCACTAGTGTCGCCGGATTGCTCCAAACGCTCCGAGATTGACTTTTCATCCATTTTCGAAAGCGCTTCGACGGAGGCGATATGCTCGTCGAAAATGGCCATGAAATCGGACAGCAGCAGGTCGATATAGTTATCGATATTGTCCTGGCAGGTCTCGTTCACCGTGTGGCGCAAGTCGTCAGTGGCGATGGCCTCGAACTGTTCAAGATAGACCGATTTATCTAGCTTGCGCCGTAGCCATTCGATGGAGCTGGAAGCCCGCATGTCAATGCTCATCGTGCGCATCAATGACAGCGGCATCGGCGGCTCCGACACCGGGTGGGGTGCGACTTTGATCCCGCTGCCTGACCCGATTGCCGCATCATAGGCAGAGCTGACGCAAGTGACGACCGTGTCATTTACCTGGTTAAAGAAAGATGTCGTTTCGGCGCTGTATTCGGAATAGACGCCATTCAGAGCGGACCGCAGTCCTTGGGTATCAGGCGCCCAGTCCACGACCTTCCTTTTATTAGCCAAACAATCGCTGAGATTGGCCTTTTCGGCCCGAATGAAGGTGCGATAGGCCTCTGCCATCCCCATCTTCGCTTTCTCAAGCGCGGCCTCGCGGTAGGTGTCGATGGCTTCGGCGACCTTCTCCTGCCCGGTTCTCAGATCGGCCAGTGCCGTCTTTGTCCCGCGCGGATTTGCGGAAACCTTAGGTCCCTTATCGGCCTCGGCAAGGTACACAAGCGAGCGGTCCGCCACGCGGCGAGCGCGGTTGGCCAATGTCGCAATTTTGGGGCGGTAGACTTCTTCCCATACCTTTTTGTCGATGGCAGCGCGCAGCGCGCTGACGCCCGACACATCGGCGAGATTGTCGATATTCTCCGGATCGTGCGCGCCTTTTTTCAACTCACCCGTGCGGGCTTCAATCAGCGCGGCAAGGCTTTCAGACGCGTCATCGGTCAGGACATCAAAGCTGCCCTGAATGGCTGCATCGGCCCAAACGGCGCTGCCAAAGATGATCGGGATCTCACCCGTCAATTTCTGCTTACGCAATGTGTTAGTGATATAGGTCCGGATCTCTTTGATCTGGCGGTGCGGGTCCGGCAGCTCGTCAATACGGTTCACGAAGACGATCAGCTTCTGGCTGCGCAGGCTTTTCAGCAGCCGCAGCAAGCCCAGATCGACGGAGCTGAGCGCCTGATGCGCACTAAGCACGACAACGCAGATATCGCTGTCACCAAGGTTCTGCAGCGTCGCGGCCTCGCGCACCAGAAACGGGTCATTGATACCCGGCGTATCCGCCAGGGTGATCGGATAGCCGAATTTGTCATTGTCCAGATAGAGGTCAGCCGATTTGGTCAGGTCGGCAAAACGCCCTTCCCGATCCTCGGACATGTCTTCCTCGCCCAGGCAAACATAGCGTTTGATCAGGTCCGCATTATAGCTAGAGAAGGCGTGCTGATTGCCCAAGAGCATCTTGAAGTTACGGCCCAGACGGCCTTCGGTACGTTCTTTGAGCTCCTGAATCTGGCGAGTCAGTTCCTCCACCCCGGTATCAAGCCGAGCGCGCTTCGCCATTTTGACAATGTGGCCGCTTTCGGAGACGAGGTTTTCCCAATCGCTTTCGTCAAAGAACTTGAACACCGCCTTTTTGCCCTTTGGCGCGTTGCAATTGACATGCATGCTGGTCACGACCGAGGTCCAGGGGTTCACATCGGATGGCAACAGGTCGCTGACACCTAGCAGCGCATTTGCCAAAGCCGTCTTGCCCGCTTTCACCTGCCCGATCAGCGATACCTTTGCAGAGACCTCACCAAACTGGTCGGTCAGATCGCCAATTGTCGGCACATCCTCAGGCATGACCGCCTTTTCAAGGTCCAACAACACTTGCGCGAAGTCGCGTCGGGTACTGGAGATCTCTTGGATCAGCTCGGGATTTGACTCGATCGGGGCGAGGAAGGTCTCGTGCAGGTCTTCGGGCATGGTTGGACGGCTCTACTATTTAGGATGCATGGTGGAGTTGAAGTTTGAGGTAGTGATCAGGATGCGATCATCGGGACCTTTGCGTGCGACGACTTGTTTGGTGGTACCATTGCGCAGCACAGAAACCTCAAATGGACGGCCTTCGCCCCACGAAGACAGACGCTGCGCCAGCGCCGACGCTTTCGTCGCGTCGTCCATGGTGGCACTGCGCGGCACGGCCGCCGGAACGCCGGCATCGTCGAACACCCAGTCCGTGGCGTCTGCGCCAGCCGCGGGCAGCAGCTCGGTGGGGCGCAGCCGCATTTCGGGGGCGGTGTCTGGCCAGGGCTCATAGGTCAGGGTAACGGACGCACCGGCCTGCCCCGCGTTCAGTATCTTCGTGGCGACGTCTTCAATTTTGGCACCATCCGGCAGGCCGAACAGGCCTTTGCGGGCAAAAAGCCGGATCGCGGAGTCACCCGCCTGAACACGGATAGCGCGACTTGCTTCAACATTCTCAATCCAACGGACCAGCGCCCACAACGCACGAATTCCAGCACCAAGGTCGCTTTCATTCGCCAGCTGCTGGGTCGGGCGTACCGCATCTTCGTGCTGCAATGCCGCGCGCAGAATCCCGATATTTACCGGGCCGGCGGTTTCCAGAATCATCCCGCCTTTGTGCGACGCGATCGACAACGCCTCGTTGCGTTTGCCGATCATCAGATCCACATCAGACACGATGGCCCCAAGGCTTGCCCACAGGTCCCGGGTCCGCCGGGCCGCATCGCGATGCGTATCCTTGGCGGGTTTCAACGGTTCGACATCGTCGCCCGTGAGCCGATAGGCGCCCTGACAGACGCCGCTATCCAATATCGTCGATAGTGCAGTACTTTGCATTACTCGTCCCCCTTTTGTTGATAGAAAGTCTATTCATTTGGCAGAAGTTGGGCAGGTTAACGTCCAAACTTGGACCCCTTCTCAGCGAGGGCGAAATACGGGCCGTTCTTTTCTCAGTGGTGGCAAGGCCCGGCAGTTTTGTTTGGTTTGCTTTGTATGGTTTGCGCAACGATCCTCCACCGTTGGGCGGGGGCGGGTGACAGCGCAGATTTGCACTGCTAGACAACGCCCGAAACATAAGCAGGAGCCGCCCTTTGAACATCGAACAGACAGCCCTGGACGGCGTGGTCATCATCACGCCCAAACGCTTTGGCGACGACAGGGGCTATTTCTCGGAAGTGTGGAACAAGACGGCCCTGGCCGAACATGGAATTGATATCGACTTCGTGCAGGACAACCATTCCCTGTCGGTGCCGCAAGGGACGGTGCGGGGATTGCACTACCAATCGCCCCCTCACGCGCAGGCCAAGCTGGTGCGCTGCGGTGCGGGCGTGGTGTGGGACGTCGCGGTTGACGTTCGCAGCGGCTCGCCCACATATGGGCAATGGACCGGCGTCGAGCTGAGTGCCGAGAACGGGCGGCAGCTGTTTATCCCAGCGGGATTTCTGCATGGATTTTCCACCCTGACACCGAACGCGGAACTGCTTTACAAATGCTCAGACCGCTATGCGCCCGAATGTGACGGATCGGTGAATTGGGCCAGCCAGACGCTTGGCATTGACTGGAAAATAGACCCTAGCAAGGCCCATCTTTCTCCAAAAGATGCCAACGCAGTCGATTTCGCGGCGTTTGAAACACCGTTCTGAGTGAGTAGATAGAAGTGAGTGTGCGATGAAAATCATGGTAACCGGTGGCGCCGGGTTTATTGGATCTGCGGTGGTTCGGCAGGCGATCAGGGACGGCCATCAGGTGGTCAATGTGGACGCGCTGACCTATGCGGCCTGTCTCGCCAATCTGGGCCCTGTGGCTGACGCATCGGGGTATCAGTTGGTCGAAGCCAATATCTGCGATGCAGATGCTATGGCGGCCGCCTTCAAAACGCACCGCCCTGACGCTGTCATGCACTTGGCTGCAGAAAGCCATGTTGACCGCTCAATCGACGGCCCGCAGGATTTCATGCAAACCAACATCATGGGCACATTCACCCTGCTGCAATCCGCACTGGCCTATTGGAACAGCCCGGACCGGCCGGATGACTTCCGGTTCCACCATATCTCGACGGACGAGGTCTACGGCACTTTGGGCGCTGAAGGGCAGTTTACCGAGACGACACCCTATGCGCCAAACAGTCCCTATTCCGCATCAAAAGCAGCTTCCGACCATTTGGTGCGTGCTTGGGGGGAGACCTATGGCCTGCCTTTTGTGATCACAAATTGTTCCAACAATTATGGCCCCTACCACTTCCCCGAAAAGCTAATCCCTGTGGTGATCCTGAACGCGCTGGCCGGGAACGACATCCCTGTCTACGGCAAGGGTGAAAACGTGCGGGACTGGCTCTATGTCGAGGACCATGCCGACGCGCTGCTGACCGTTTTGAAACAAGGCGAGAACGCGCGGACCTACAATATCGGCGGGGAGAACGAGGCCCGCAATATCGATATCGTCACAACGATCTGTGCGCTTCTGGACGAGCTTCGCCCGAAGGACGCGCCCTACGCCGACCAGATCACCTATGTCGCTGACCGGCCTGGTCACGACCTGCGCTACGCCATCGACCCGGACCGCATCCGGACTGAGCTGGGCTGGCGGCCGTCCGTTACACTGGACGAAGGGCTGAAGAAAACCGTGCAATGGTATCTGGACAACGAAACCTGGTGGCGCGCGCTGCAGGACCGCGACGGCGTCGGCGCACGTCTGGGACGCGGCTGATGAACACGCTGGTATTTGGCAGCACGGGGCAGGTCGCGCGGGAGTTGGCGAAGTTTGAAGGCGTCATCCTGCTCGACCGCAGCGCCGCTGACCTGACCGACCCGTCCCATTGCGCCGCACTGATCCGTCAGCACCAACCTTTCGCGGTGATCAACGCGGCGGCCTACACGGCCGTAGACAAGGCCGAAGAAGAAGAGGCGCTGGCAACGACAATCAATGGCGCCGCCCCGGCTTCGATGGCGGAGGCCAGCGCGGCACTGGATATCCCTTTCGTCCACATCTCTACCGATTACGTGTTCGCAGGTGACGGCGAGGCAGCTTGGCAACCAACAGACCCTGTTTCGCCGAAGAACGCTTATGGCCGCAGCAAGCTGGTTGGTGAGAACGCCGTAATCAAAGCTGGCGGGCGCGGCGCGGTTCTGCGCACCTCCTGGGTCTTTTCCGCGCATGGAAACAACTTTCTGAAAACGATGTTGCGCCTGTCAGAGACCCGCGACGGGTTGTCAGTGGTGGCCGATCAGATCGGGGGGCCGACACCCGCCGCTGACATTGCCGCAGCCTGCCTGCGCATGACGAATGCGCTGCGACGCGATGCGGGACTGGCCGGTCTTTACCATTTTTCCGGCGCGCCAGATGCCAGCTGGGCTGATTTTGCGCGTCATATTTTTGCCATGGCAGGCCGCGATATCACCGTCACGGATATTGCGACGGAAGCCTACCCTACGCCCGCAAAACGGCCGCTGAATTCCCGGCTGGATTGCAGCACGACGGAGCAGGCGTTCGGGATAACCCGCCCGGATTGGCGCGCAGCGACAAAGGCAATTATCGCAGAATTGAAAGGTGCAGGCAGTGAAACGTAAAGGGATTATTCTGGCCGGCGGCTCGGGCACGCGGCTTTACCCGATCACGCAGGGCGTCTCCAAACAGTTGATGCCGATCTATGACAAGCCGATGATCTACTACCCGCTGTCGGTGCTCATGCTGGCGGGCATCCGCGAGATAGCAGTGATCACGACGCCCGAAGATCAGGCCCAGTTCCGGCGGCTTCTGAGTGACGGCAGCCAATGGGGCGTGTCGTTGACATTCATTGCGCAGCCTAACCCCGACGGTCTGGCGCAGGCCTATCTGCTGGCCGAGGACTTCCTGGCAGGCGCTCCAAGCGCGATGGTTCTGGGCGACAATATCTTCTTTGGCCACGGCCTGCCCGATATCCTTGCGCAAGCCGACAATACGACGGAAGGCGGTACCGTTTTCGGCTACCGGGTCACTGATCCCGAACGGTACGGCGTTGTTGCCATGGATGACAGCGGCAAGGTCACCGACATTATCGAGAAGCCAGAGGTTCCGCCCAGCAACTACGCCGTTACCGGGCTCTACTTCCTTGACGGCAGCGCGCCTGAGCGGGCCCGCACCATCAAACCATCAGATCGGGGGGAGCTGGAAATCACCTCTCTTCTTCAAACCTATCTGACCGAAGACGCGCTGACCGTGCAGCGTATGGGGCGCGGCTTTGCCTGGCTGGATACCGGCACCCATGCCAGCCTGCTGGACGCGGGTAATTTCGTGCGGACGCTGCAGTCGCGTCAGGGCTTGCAGACCGGCTGCCCGGAGGAAATCGCGTTTGAGCAGAAATGGATAACTGCCGATGCCCTGCGCGACATCGCCGAGATGTACAAAAAATCGGACTATGGTGCTTATCTGCTGTCGCTGACCTGAGCGCCTGTTGGACTAAAACCTAGCTAGCAACAAAGACGCATATAGGCCGGCCTGCCCAAGGAACCCCTGCCGGTACAAACCGTGTTCCCGCGCGATCGACAACCGTGCACCCATACCACCAGCACGGGCTGCCGAGACTTTCTGAACCAGCGCCTGCGCCTCAGAGGTTAAAGCGGGGCTGATCCGCGCCAGCCCAGCCAGATTGGCATCATTCCAGCGCCGATAAACACCTGCATACATGTCGAAAAAGCGCCGCAGGTGGGATCGCATCTGAAAGTTCGCGCCTATCAGATTGTTCCCATGCTGGCGATACAGCAACGTGGCCTCCGGGTCGTGGATGATCTTCCCGCCCGTGGCGGTCACTAGAAGGTAAAGCCACCAGTCATGAACCAGCACCTGGGGCGGCGAGTAGGTTTGCGCCAAATCGACCGCGTCCCGGTTCAAAACGAACGTATTCCCGCCTGCAAAATTCTGGGTCAGCGCATGGTGAAAGCCAAGCCGTTGCGCGTCAGGCTGGCGCATCGGGCGGGAGGTCACCAGATTGGCGTCACAAATCAGGCTTTGGCTTCCGTATAGGGTCGGGGTACCCGCATCTGTCCCCTCGAAATGATCAAGGGCGCGCGCGAGCTTGAATGGTAGCCAATAGTCGTCCTGATCCGATAGCGCGACATAGTCGATGTCATCAGGCACAGTCTGCAGCAGGTGCATGAAATTCGCCGCATAGCCGCGCCCCGGCCCTTCGATTAGTCGGACTGGATCGCCAAAGGCCCGCACGATGTCGCGGGTTTCATCGGTGGAACCATCATCGCTAACCAGCAAAAGCGCAGGCGGCACGGTTTGCGACAGGATCGTCTCTAGCTGCTCGGCAATGTAGGTGGCGCCGTTATAGGCCCCCATGACCACGGCTATCCGCGGCGACGCCACATTGTCAGCTAGGCCAGCGTTCGCGTATGGCGGCGTAAAGGGCTTCATCGATCGCGTTATGCTCCTTGAGGAAGCGGCGCATCCGCTCCGTTTCAAACACGCTACGGTCAAAATGGTAGGGGCTCACATTCTCACGCACCAGCCGCGCATCAGACCCGGCGATCTCGATCAGCATGGTTTGTACCGTCTCTTCATGGGCGATGCGGGCATAACCTTCAAGCGCTTGGGCAATGTCAGAACCTGTATCACCCATAATGTAGCGCGACTGCACATTCAAAAACAGCCGCGGATAGGTGGCCAGCACTGTGACGATGGCGTCCGGATCGGTGTTGTCCGCCTCGCGAATATGTCTGGAGATATCGCGAATGTTTTCGGGGTGGCCGTTATAGAAGGCCGGCTCTCGGTGATAAATCTCGATCAGCCAGTTATAATGCGACATGACCTGTTTGATCGGGTCCCGTGTCGCTGCATAGAAGCGCAGAGGTCGGTCTGAAACCTGCGCGATTTTCTCTTGCCACTTATCGAAAGAGACATGGCCAGAGACCCAGTGGCTGCGCGCGACAGTTTTTGACAAGCGTGGAGCATCGCCGATAACAGCCTCACAATGGGCATGACCCGCGAGCTTTAAGCTCTGGAGACTGGCGTTCAAGGCGCTTCCGGCGGTCTTGGGGACGTGCACGATGACGTTCAGCGGATCGACGTCACGCCCGACATCCCCCGCTTGGGTTTGCATCAGATGTAGCCTCGTTCGAACGCGACCTGCCGCCAGCCCGTAAAGTAACGCCGACCATAGGGGCGCGACATAAGCAACGCCCGTAATTCAGCCCGCTCCGGTTCGTCCAGCAAATCTGTCACGCGGTAGACATCCGCCATATCAAAAATCCCGCGGTAAAGGCCGTCAAGTTTGACAATCGGCAAACCAAGTTTCAGCAGGAGCGCCGCGTTCTGATGAATTTGGCTCCCCGACACAAAGCTGTCGATCACCTCTTTCAAGGCCACCTCGTAAAGCGCGCCATCATCAACGACTTGCCCGTCAAAAAGCAGCGCCTCATGCAGATAGGTTTTCACATCATCAAGGGAGCGCAGCTGCCACATATCTGTGGCGCTGTCATGGTTAACCTCAATGGAGACCGTCTCAGGGTCCAGCGCGCCGCGCAAATAGGTATCGACATAACGCTGCGCAATGCCCTGCGCGTCAACCCGTTTCCATGCAAACACGGTAGAGGCGCGCGCGTTTTTGAGCACGAAATCAAACAGGTTAGGGTCCTTTTCCACCGTCTCATAAAACCGGTGCGCGCTGTAAAGCGCAGTCAGCTCACTGGGGTTGCGCATGACGGATTTGAGCACACGCGACAGTGCCAGCTCACCACGCTTGATCACAGTCGGACGCACGTCGCTTAATCGGTAGTTCTTCCAGTAGTTCTGAAACTTCTTATTCAACAAAATTGACTGGTTTACGGCAAGACAGAACGAACCCAGATGGTACTCGATATCGAAATTCTCTGTGCTGCCGAGGACCTCAAGATCAGTCCTCATCATGTCGGACAGAAAACCGCGCATCCGGTCGTCAGAAAAGTAGATGCTGTCATTGATCATCATCAGCCGTGGGCAGCTGTCAGACAGACCGCGCTTGAAAACATGCAGAAAGCCCACCTTATAGCTGCTGAAATCGCGGCCAAAATTCGGCTTCTCATAGTAGCAGTCTATCAGCTCCTTCAGCGCTGCCGGTTCCGTCAGCCGCAACGTATTTACAGCAATGACATACAGCCCCTCATCTTTCGCGTGCTTAAGCAGTCGCATGACGTCAGGCCGCAATTCGCCCTTCTCATAGAGCGCAAGCAACATGATCTTTTGCCCCTCATAGGGTTGCTCGAAATGCAGAACCGTGGGCTTGCCCCAGGTTTCGAACTGCTTCCGCAAAGAAATCAGACCAATGAGCACCCGAACCGGGAAGGAAAAGAAAAACACCTGAATGGTGCGCAGCACATTTTTCAGAACCTCGGTCATGGTCAGAATGCGCCTTTGTCAATCAGGGGGCGGGGCAGGTCAGTTACGATCAAATACCCGCCTCACAAATGGTGGTTTTAGATAAAATGTCACTAAGGTGCCGACGGGCCCTTTGCAAGCGTCGGTGCGGTAACCGGTGGCGATGCATCGCCTGCCCCTCTGCCGGCCCGGCACCGCATCCCATGGCGCGGTTGAAACCTCTATCGACCGTGGTGCATAGGGTAGAAAAACGTAACGTGATGGAGGTGCCGATTTGTCTGGCCCGTTAATGACTGACAGCCCCTTGGCACATCGTGCGGCGTTTCTGGCCGACATGGCTCGCGAGACGGATACCCTTGAAATTGGCCCCTTTGATGCACCGATCGTGACTGGGCCGGAGGTTCGCTATTTCGACGTTCTTGACCAGCAAGGGCTGCAAACCCGAGCCGCGAAATTGAACCGGAAACCGGCCGGCGTGCCGCATATCGATTATGTGTCCGCGACGGGCGATCTTGGGATCGTTGACCGAAAGTTCAAAGCCGTCGTCAGCGCCCATGCGATCGAGCATCAACCGGACCTCGTAAAGCACCTCTCGGATGTAGCAGGCCTTCTGGAGGATGGCGGACGGTACTATTTGCTGATCCCTGACAAACGGTACTGTTTTGACCATTTCATCGCCGAAAGCACAGTCGCCGACGTGTATCAGGCCCATGTGGAAGGGCGAGACCGTCACCTGCTGAAAAGCGTGATCGAACATCGCGCGCTCACCACTCATAATGACGCGCTGCGCCACTGGGCCGGCGACCATAGCAATGGGAGCTATCTCGCCAGCATCCCGGCGCGGACCAAAGCCGCGATTGCCGAATATGAGGCCGCAAATGGAGGCTATGTGGATGTCCATGCGTGGCAATTCACGCCGCCGAGCTTTTTGCGGCTGATTGAACAGCTTAGCGCGCTGGACGCAATAAACCTGGTCCCAGAGGCTGTATACGAGACTCCTTACAATCGGCTGGAATTCATGGCGGTATTGCGGAAACCATAAGTTATGGGTCGCACCGGCAAATGATGCGACCCTTCCAAGCTCATGGCGTTGGCCTCTACAGCCTCTTGCTGTGTTTACCGCTACGCAAAGGTATCGAAGACAAAGTTGTCCTCGCCCAAGGCGCTCACCGCCACATCCGTCAGCAGAATACTATCCGCACCGAAGGTGATGCGCGCACCGCCGGCCGTGTCGGAAAGGTGGTTCGCGGTCAGATCGTTGTAGCTGGTTATTGCGCTGACCTCGGTCAGATCAATGATATCAATGGCTGCCTCAAAATCACGAATCAGGTCAGCGCCAGAATTATTGGCGAATATGAAGATGTCCGCGTCCGCACCGCCGAAAAGCCGGTCATTCCCCGCCCCGCCGGTGATCATGTCCCGACCGTCCTGGCCAAAGATCAGGTCATCGTCTGCATCACCGAAAAGGAAGTCATCGCCAAACCCACCAAAGAGGCGGTCGTTGCCGGTTCCGCCGCGCAAGACGTCCCCGTCGGACCCGCCTTCAAGCCGGTCATTACCAGCTTCGCCCAGCAGAAAATCAACGCCCGCACCGCCGGTCAGAAGGTCATCACCGTCTTGGCCGAAAGCCCGGTCGCTGCCATTGCCGCCCGCCAACAGATCGTTGTCCGCGCCGCCATACATGATGTCATTGCCGTCCTGGCCCAGAAGAACATCGTCTCCGTCGCCGCCGGTCAGATCGTCATTATTGTTGCCGCCCAATAGGAAATCATTTCCCAGACCGCCCATCAGCGTGTCATTGCCATCCTGGCCATAAAGACGGTCCACACCCCGACCACCAATCAACGTATCCTCGCCGAACGCTCCGAATATGGAGTCGTCACCATCTTCGCCGGCAAGATAGTCGTTGCCGAAGCCGCCCTCAATCCGGTCATCTCCCTTGCCGCCGTAGATCGTGTCCTCGTTGCCGCCACCGACGAGCCGGTCATTGCCGTCTTCGCCATGCAGCGTATCGTTGCCGAGACCCCCGATAAGCGTGTCACCGCCGTCACCGCCATAGGCGGTGTCATCGCCTGAGCCCGTGTTGATCGTATTGTTCGCCTGATTGCCAATCACGGTGTCATCGCCGGACCCGGTGGTCGCATTCTCAATGACGGCGCCACGGGCAATGGCCAGATTGCCGGTGTAGCCGTTGAGGTCGGAAAAAGTCTCCTCATTCAGGTCGAGACGCTGCGCGTTCGATTTCGACGCGACATTGATGTGGTCAATGCCACCCCCGTCGAAGATGGTCGCTGCGTGACCATCGAGAATATTCGCGCTGGCATCAGCGGATGCACCGTCACCGTAGGTCGTATTCCCGGTCCTGGCGCCGGTAGAGCCGTAGAGATTGTGGATCGCCAGGATGTCAGCGATCTGCGGCGTCACAACGTACTTGAAGCGCGCGTCGACGAAGGTGTTCTCCGTCTCGCTGAAATAGGACATGACCGTGGTCTGCCAGCTTTCATTGGCGTATTCGCTGTCGTCGCGGTAGTTCGCGCTACCATTGTAATTGCCGCCATGTCCGAGACCCAGCGCATGCCCGATCTCGTGGATATAGGTCTGGAAGCTGTAGCTTGTCAGCGAAGTACCTTGACTGGACAGCCACGACGTCGAGACATTGACGCTAGAGGAAACGATCTCCCCATTTGAGTAAGACGATTGGGCAAAGGCGCCGCTGCGATTGTCGTCAAAAGTGATCTGGGCGGTACCCGATGTTTCGACGAAGGCAATCCCTGTAACCTCAGTCCAGGCATCCAGTGCGTTCCGGGCTAGGTTCTTGCCTGCCGCTGTTAGCCCCGTGACATTGATAGTCAGTTCGCGGTCGGAGCCCAGATCGAAAGCACGCGCGCGGCCGTCAAACCAGTACTCGTTGGTCAACTGATAGGCGATCTGATCAAGAGTATAGATCGGCTTGCCCGCCTGGTTGCCGCCATCGTCGATACCAACGCTCTCATTGCTGGTAGAGATATTGTTCTGCGCCGGGGGGTCATCTTGGTCTGCATCTGGCGCGGGATGGTCATGAACATGACCGTCATCATCCTCATAACCGTGGCTGTGGTCATGGTCGTAATCGTGGTAAGTGTAGACTTCCAGGGATGGGTTAAGCGTTTGGCAGATCGTGCACATTAATCGTTTTTTCCTCGAGCATGGCAGTGTTCGTTCGACCGTGCTTCTTGTATAGATTCTTAACCAAGTCTTTTGTCGGCCAGAATCATTAAAATTACAAGCAGCTCAGTGGCTTAACACTCCTCATGAATTGCGGATCCTACGCGGCAACAGAATGACCATTTCGGCAGATTGTCGGCCCTTTCGTGACACAATCCATTTCGCAATGTCTTTTGCGGCTATGACAGCCACACTTGGCAGGTGAAAGGGCAAGCCGAAAGGGTAAGCTAATTTCCGCATAGGATTGCCGATTTATTCAAGTAGGCTGGGCAGTTCCTTGCGCAAACGCGCCCGGAGCGCGGTTTTTTGACCCTTGCCGGCGGGCCCGTCAGGGCAACATTTGCAGAAAATATTCGGTCATGCGTTTCATAGTTCTTTATTTGTATTTTAATTACAAAGGATAGTGGCAACGCTGAAAACGAGACCATCAGGGTGGAACACATACGGTGAAAATCGCAATGATCGGCGCGGGGTATGTCGGCCTCGTCTCCGGAACCTGCATTTCTGACTTCGGGCATGAGGTCATCTGCGTCGATAATGACCCCGCCAAAGTGGCCCGCCTCACCCGTGGGGAGGTCCCGATTTATGAACCAGGCCTCGAAACCTTAATGGCCAAAAACGCCGATGCGGGGCGTTTAACCTTCAGCACCGACTTGAAGGCCGCCGTCGCATCGGCTGACGCTATCTTTATTGCCGTTGGCACCCCAACGCGGCGGGGCGACGGCCATGCCGACCTAAGCTATGTCTTCACCGCCGCGCGGGAGATCGCGAAAGCCGCCACCGGGTATACCGTCATCATCACGAAATCGACGGTGCCGGTCGGCACCAACCGGCAGGTGAAGGAGATAATCGCGGAGACCGCGCCTGACCTTGACTTTGACATCGTCTCCAACCCTGAATTTCTGCGCGAAGGTGCTGCGATTGATGACTTTATGAAACCCGACCGCGTTGTTGTCGGCGTCGAAAGCCCCCGCGCGGAAGAGGTCATGCAGGCCATATACCGGCCGCTCTACCTACGCGATTTCCCGATCATGACAACCGGCCTCGAAAGCGCGGAAATGATCAAATACGCCGCCAACGCTTTTCTGGCCACCAAGATCACCTTCATCAATGAAATCGCGGCGCTTTGCGAAAGGACGGGCGCGGACGTTAGATCAGTCGCGCATGGCATTGGGCTTGATGGGCGTATCGGGGCCAAATTCCTACATGCCGGCCCCGGCTATGGCGGGTCGTGCTTTCCGAAGGACACCAGCGCGCTGGCGCGTATCGGTCAGGAACACGCGATGCCGATGCAGATCACCGAGACGGTGATGCGCGTGAATGACGGCGTCAAGGCGCGGATGATCAACAAGCTGCGCGACCTCTGCGACGGTCAGTTTAACGGCAAATCGGTGGCTGTGCTGGGCGTCACCTTCAAGCCCGACACAGATGACATGCGCGAAGCACCCTCCCTGACTATTGTCCCTGCCCTTGTGGGGGGCGGTGCCACGGTGCGTGTCGTCGACCCGCAAGGCAGGCGGGAGGGGGAGGGGCTGTTGCCGGGCGTCGCTTGGCACAACGACCCGTACGAGGCGGCAGAAGGCGCTGATATGATTGTTCTGCTGACCCAGTGGAATGAGTTTCGCGCGCTCGATCTTTCCAAGATCGCCACTCAAATGCGCCGCGCCCGCATGGCCGACCTGCGCAACGTCTACTCCGTCGAAGATGCATCCAAAGCGGGGTTCGAGGCTTATGTCTCGGTTGGCCGCGCCGACTATTACCAAAGCTGAAGCCTGGCTTTTTCTCCTTGCCTTAGCGGGCGGACTGCGGTCGTCTTCACATATCGTTGACGCATTTTTTCATTCGTTTCTACGGGTCTGGCCGCTTGCGAAACCGGCCGGTTGCCTTCTGAGGCAGCTCATCACCCGACATTTTGCTGTTACGCGCCCTCGGTAGGTCATTTGCATGTCCGCAAAACGCGGCGCTGCGCTATTGTTTTAAGGAGAATACGATGTCCCTGATCATTACTGGTGTGTTTGATGGACCCCTCACCGGCGGTCTGCCAAAAGCCGTTGAGCTATTTGTCAGCGCTGATGTCGCCGACCTGTCGGCCTTTGGGCTGGGATCGGCCAATAACGGCGGCGGCACAGACGGGCAGGAATTTACATTCCCCGCAGCGGCCGCATCGGCGGGCACCTATATCTATGTCGCCAGCGAAATCCCCGGCTTTACGGAATTCATGGGCTTTGCACCGGATTACACCAGCGGCGCGCTTGCAGTGAACGGCGATGACGCGATTGAATTATTTGAGAATGGCAGCGTCATCGATGTATTTGGGGAGCTCGATGTAGACGGCACCGGCCAGTCCTGGGACTATGTCGATGGCTGGGCCGCCCGCGTTCCCGGCACCGCAGCCTCCCCCATGTTCGATCTCGCCGATTGGCGGTTTTCGGGGCCAGACGCTTTTGACGGGCAGACGACCAACTCTACCGCAACAAGCCCCTTCCCGCTGGCGGGCTTCACGGCAGGGCCACCCACCCCAATGATCATGATCAACGAAATAGACGCGGATCAGGTGAGTACCGACAGCGCCGAGTTTATCGAGCTTTATGATGGCGGCGTGGGCAATGCTTCCCTCGACGAGCTGAGCATCGTGTTGTTCAACGGCAGCAATGACACGGCCTATGCCACCATTTCGCTGGATGGTTTAAGCACAAATGCGGACGGCTATTTCGTCATCGGGTCGGAGAATGTGCCCAATGTCGATCTGACAGCCTTCACTACCAACGGATTGCAGAACGGCGCGGATGCAGTGGCGCTTTACACAGGCACCGCCCCAAGCGCCCCCACCACCGAGAACCTGATTGACGTCGTTGTTTACGGGACCGCCGATCCCGATGATGCCGAACTTCTGGCCGCCTTGGGCGTCACGACGCAGGCAGACGAGGCCGCCAATGGCAGCTCAGACCTCGACGCGTTGGCCCGGCTGCCCGATGGGACAGGTGATTTCGCCGCGCAGGCACCGACGCCCGGGGCCAGCAACGTTATCACGCCACCCGCAGAAATAACGCTCATCAGCGAGATACAGGGCGCCAATGGCACGCAGGACATGGCGGTGATTGGCACCGATGACCGCAGCGCGCTGGAGGGTAGCACCGTCACCGTCCGCGCCATTGTCACGGCCGATTTTCAGGACGGTTTTTTTGGCACGCAAGGCGATCTGAACGGATTCTACATTCAGGAGGAAGAGGTCGATTACGACTTCAACGACCTGACATCGGAGGGGATATTCATCTTCGACGGCACCCTGCCGGATGTGGACGTGGCCATCGGTGATCTGGTGGAAATCACCGGCGCCGTGTCCGAGTTTTTCGGACAAACGCAGATCTCCGCCACCACGGTCGCGGTGCTGGAGACCGACCAGACACTGCCCACAGCGGTCGACGTCACCTTCCCGACCGCAGGCGTCCAACAAGACAGCAATGGCAATCTGGTCGCCAATCTTGAGGCCTATGAGGGGATGCTGGTCAATATTGCGCAGGACCTCACCGTGTCGGAGTTGTTTAACCTGGACCGGTTCGGCCAGTATAACGTCACCGCCGACGGGCGCCCCAGTCAGTTCACGCAAGATAACGCGCCAGACGTGGACGGCTTTGCCCAGCACCTAAAGGACGTGGCCGCTGCAACGCTGGTTCTGGATGATGGGCTTTCAGGGCAGAACCCTGACGAACTGCGGGTGATTGATGGCAATGACGGCATCCTGACCGCCCAGGACAGCTTTCGCATGGGCGACACGATCTCGGACATATCGGGCGTTGTCGGCTATTCCTTTGGCGAATTCCGCATAAACGCGGCAGAGGGGACGTATACCCAAACCAACCCCCGCCCCGAAACGCCTGAAGATATCGGCGGAAATTTCAAGGTCGCAAGCCTCAATGTGCTGAACTACTTCACCACAATCGACGCGGATGGTGCAGTGACAGATAACGGCTCTGGCCCGCGCGGCGCTGACAACCCGGAGGAGCTGGAGCGCCAGGCCACTAAACTCGTCAGCGCCATTGTCGAGATGGATGCCGATGTGCTGGGCCTGATCGAGATTGAGAATGACTTTGCCGGCGACGCCTTCGCTATCCAGGATCTGGTCGGGCGCATCAACGCGACCCTCGGGGAAGAAGTGTACGGCTTTGTTGATCCCGGGCAGGAATTTGTCGGCGGCGACGCCATTGCCAACGCCTTCATCTACAAGCTGGACGGCGTGGGGCTGAAGGGCGACCCGGCGATTTTGGAAAGCTTCGAGGGGCGGGATTTTGTGGACCCGCTTGGCACCGGCAACGGCCAGAACCGCCCAGCCATCGCGCAGACCTTCGAGGATCTGGACACCGGCCAGACGCTGACAATCGCGGTGAACCACTTCAAATCCAAAGGCTCACTGACAGGTGCGGAAGCGGACGAGGATCAAGGCGACGGGCAGGGTCGCAACAATGCCACCCGCACGGAGGCCGCTGATATCCTTGCTGACTGGCTGGCCAGCGACCCCACGGGGCAGGCTTCCGAGAACACGCTTATCCTGGGGGACCTGAACGCCTATGCCCGTGAGGACCCGCTGCAGGTGCTGGCTGATGCCGGGTTCACTGACCTCGCCGCTTTGGAGCTAGGCAGCGATGCCTATTCCTTCGTGTTTGACGGTCAGATCGGCACGCTGGATTATGCCCTCTCCAACGATGCGCTGACCGCAAAGCTGGCGGGCGTCACTGAATGGCATATCAACGCCGATGAGGCTGATGCGCTCGACTACAACCTTGATTTCGGCCGCAACCCGGCGCTGTTCGACGCGGACAGCCCGAACCGCAATTCAGACCACGACCCGGTAATTGTCAGCTTCGACTTCGACCCTGTCCTGAACCTGATTGCGGGCACCAACAAGCGCGACGTTCTGCGCGGCACCGATGGTGCAGACCAGATCGACGCGTTGCGCGGTGCGGACCGGGTCTTCGCGGGCGAAGGCAATGACGTCATCTTTGGCCGCCAAGGGGCGGACCGCATTTTTGCAGGCGCTGGCAATGACGAGATTGACGCCGGGCGCGGCAATGATGTTGTCGATGCGGGCGCGGGCGATGATCTGATCTTTGCGGGCAAAGGTCGGCTTGACCGCGTCAGCGGCGGCGAGGGGGCCGATACGTTCATCTTCTATGCCGCCTTCGCCGAGGATGGCGCGCGCGACCGCACCATCATACACGATTTCGACGTGACCGAGGACATTCTTGATCTGGGCGGTGCCGGGATTTCCAGCATCAGGGAGGTTGGCAACTCCGTCCGCATTACGCTTGACGGCGGGCGCGACCGCATCGACCTGCGGGGCGTGGATGACTTGGAGGCAATTGTCTTCGCAGACAGCGACCTGTTTGTCTGACCTGCCTTAGCCGCTTTTGGGCGTATCCCCGTGGGTGGTTATTACCGGGCGTTGAAAACGAACAGCGGCTCACCGTTAATGGTGTAGCCGTTGATCAGCTCCGCCGCCTTGTCTGAGGTCAACCACCCCTCCAACCGATCAGCGGCATCCGCCTTCGCGTGCGGGTGCCGGACGGGATTGACCGGCAGATAGGCATATTGGTTGAACAGCGCCGGGTCGCCTTCAAACAGCAAGGCAAGCCCGCCCTTATTGCCGAAATTCAACCAGCTCGCCCGATCGGACAGGATATAGGCATCCAGCCCCGACGCGGTATTCAGCGCAGCCCCCATGCCGGCGCCTACGGGTTTGTACCAAGCGCCTTCCGCCTCTTGCCCGACGGCCTGCCACAGCGACAATTCCTTCTTATGGGTGCCGCTGTCGTCGCCTCGGCTAACGAAACTTCCCTGCGCCTTGGCGATACGCTGCAAGGCTTCAACCGCTGTTGCCGCGTCCTTGATCCCGGCGGGGTCATCGGCGGGACCAACCACGACGAAGTCGTTATACATGATCTCGGTGCGCCGGGTGCCATGGCCGCCAGCAACGAATGCCTCCTCCGCCGCTTTGGAATGGACGAGGATCGCGTCCACATCGCCCGCCTGACCGAGCCGCAAGGCTTGCCCTGTCCCCACAACCAACAGCTGGACCTCGATCCCCGTCTCCTCCGCGATCACGGGCAGTAACACATCCGACAGGCCAGAGTTGTGAAAGCTGGTCGTCACCGCCAGCTTCATCGCCTCGGCGGCCGCGGCGCTACCCCAGAAAAGCAATACGGTCATCAAGGCGCGGATCATTCGACGATATCTCCTTTCAGGAAACTGCGGGCTTCAAGGGTGCCGGGTGTGGCAAAGAAGAGTTGCGCGGCGGATTGCTCCGCTATCTGGCCATTGAGCAGGAAAACCACGTCCTGCGCCAGCCTGCGCGCCTGCCCCAGATCATGGGTGGTCATGATGATGCGGGTACCCTGGGCCTGGGCCTCGTGCAACAACGCCTCGATCTCACGGGTGGCGCGGCCATCAAGGTTGGCGCAGGGCTCGTCCAGAAACAGAATGTCGGGTTGACGGATAAGCGCGCGGGCAAGCGCGAGCTTTTGCTTCTCACCCCCCGACAGGCGTGGCGCGGGGCGGTCCAAGGCGTCGGCCAACCCGATGCGCGCGGCCCAATCCTGGACCGCCCCGTCAATCTGCGCCTTTGGCGCGCCTTGCAACTTCAACGGGTAGGCCAGGTTTTGCGCCACAGACCGCCGCAGCATGATCGGGCTTTGAAACACGTAAGCCTGCGCCGACCGGTCCCCGGCCCCTTCAAGGCGGCCGCTCGACAGGCGTTCTACGCCGTGCAGAACCTTAAGCAGGGTAGTTTTCCCAGCACCGTTCGGCCCCAGCACGATGGTTACGCCTTCCCGCGCAAGTGTCAGGTCCAAAGGCCCCAGGATCGCTTTGCCACGCCTGCGCACGACGGCTTGTGTCAGCGAAAGGCTCACCAGCGCCCCTCCCGCTCAGTCCGCGACAGGATGTGGATGGCGAAGTTCACCGCAAGTGCCAGCGCGATCAGCACGAACCCGAGCCCGAGCGCGAGGGCGAAATCGCCCTTCCCTGTCTCAAGCGCGATGGCCGTCGTCAGAACCCGCGTCGCCTGATCAATATTGCCGCCAACAATCATGATCGCGCCAACTTCACCAATCGCCCGGCCAAACCCTGCCAAGGCCGCCGTTAGCAACGTACGCCGTCCGTCCCAAAGCAGTGTCGCGATGCGCTGGCCCTTGGTGGTGCCAAGGGAGATCAGCAGGTCATGATACTCCGCCCAAAGCTCCCGCATGGCCTGATGCGTGATAGAGGCTATGAGTGGCGTGATAATGATCACCTGCGCGACGATCATGGCGGTCGGGGTAAACAGCAGCCCCAGCACCCCGAACGGGCCGGAGCGGGACAGGAGCAGGTAGACGATCAGCCCCACCACCACCGGTGGCAGACCCATCAGCGCGTTTAGCGTCGCGATGGTGGCGCGACGGAACCGGAAGCGGCGGATGGCGAGCCATGTGCCGAAAGGCAGGGCGATCACTGAAGCCACGACCAAAGCGGACAAGCTGACCTGCAGCGACCGCAACGTGATGTCGACAAGGTCCGGGTCGAGGGTGACGATCAGCCAGAATGCCGCCTCCAGCCCGGCCCAGATATCGTTCATGTGAAGGCGACCTTACGTGTGTTTCAGTCCAGCCGCACCGCCGGGCCGGACCCGCGTTCCTGACTGGAAAAACCCGCCTGGCCCAGAATGAGGTTCGAGCCCACGGCGATGACGGCAATGGCCAGAAACGCGCTCAGCATGGATTTCATCTCAATTCCCCTTCGTTGCCTCTTTCAGATATGCAATCAGGTCGTCCCGGTCCTGCTGGGCCACAATCCGCTGCATCGGCATTTTGGTGCCCGGAATGTAGTGATCCGGCCCCGCGTCGAACAAAGCATTGATCGTCTCCGCTGACCAGACAATTTCCGACCCTTCCAACGTCTCCGAATAGCTGTAATCCGCGACCGTCCCGGCGCGCCTGCCGAAAAGCGCGTGCAGGCTTGGCCCCGCTTTGCGCGCGCTGCCGCCAGTCAGCGTGTGACAGATGGAGCATTTGCGTTTGAACTGCCGCTCCCCATTGGGCAGGGTTTTGGGGTCTTCCAAAAAGCTGCGGGTTTCACCTGCCATCTGGCCATGGGCGTCAAGCGTCTCCAACGGCCAGGAATAAACGATGTCCTCGATCCCACCCGCATGGATGTTCCGCCCGTCCGGCGAAAACGCCAGCGCCCAAATGGGCCCGCGTTGCGTGGCGCGGAAATCGCGGGTGATGCGGCGAAGGGCCGTGTCGATCACCATGATGAACCCTTCGCCATCGCCGACAGCAAGATGGTTGCTCAGCGGGTCATAGGCCATGGCCAGAATGGGCCGGCGGCCAAGGGTAAAATCGGCAATCTCCTCCCCCGTTTCGGGGTCGACCATCCGCGTGCCGCCATCAACCGCGCCATAAGCCAGCCATCCCTGCGCCTCATTCAGGATCAGCGTGTTGACGCCAAACCCGTGCTCGACCAGTTGAAGCTGCTCCGTGCCGGTGGCCACGTCCCATATCCTGATCGTGCCATCGGTCGATGCGGAATAAAGCCTGCGGCCATCGGTGGTGAAAGCCACGTCGTTCACGCCCTGACGGTGACCCGTCAGCGTCGCGACCGCCTCGCCACTGTCAGACCACAGCTTGATGGAGTGATCCCAACTTGCGCTGGCCAAGAGCCCGCGGCCTGGGTGATGCGCGAAGGCGGTGACCTTGGCCTGATGGGTCCCAATGACCCGGTGCGTGCCCGTCGCCACCTCCCACATATGGAGGGAAAAATCGTCGCCCCCGGCCACAACGCGGCCGGTATCCGTCCAGAGCACAGTTGTTTGTGCAGCCTCCCCGCCTTCCAGCCATGTGGGCGTTCGCCCGTCCCAGATGCCGACGGAGTTGTCAAAGCTGGCTGACGCGATCTGCCCCTCGGGCGAGACCGCAAGCCCCATGATCGGGCCGCCATGTCCTTTGAGCGTAAAGAACTCCTGCCCGCCCGCAGGCGTGCCCAACACAAGCGCTATGCAAAGCGCCAACCGCATCTACTCGGCAGGCGTGGTGGCCCGGTTGCCGCTTCCTTGCGCGGCGTTGCGGGCCTCTTCCTCGGCCGCCCAGATCGAATGGTGCTCCCGCGCCCATTGCAGCTCCACCTCGCCGGTGCCCATAGCGTCATAGGCCCCTTCCATCCCGACGGAGCCGATATAGATATGCGCCAGAATGATCGCCATCAGCACGAAGCTGACAATGGCGTGCCACAGTTGGGCATATTGCATCTCCTCATGCGGGGCGAGGGTCGTGCGCAGCTCCCCCATGCCAAGGGCGGCTGAGATGCCAAAATCATTCAGCTTGGCGAATGTGGCTGCAAACATGTTCAGCTCGAACGGGAAAAGCAGCGCCAACCCCGAGGCGGAGATAGACGCGCCTAGTATAATCACCGACCAGAAAATCAGCTTCTGGCCTGCGTTGAACTTTTTGGCCGGCGGGTGGCCCTTGGTGAAAATGCCACCGCCTTTCAGCAGCCAGTTGATATCCGTGCGGCTGGGCAGGTTGTGAACGACCCAGAAGACAAAAACCATCACCAGCGCCAGCATGAAGGCCCAGGACACGTTATTATGTATCCACTTGGACCCGACCGCTAGAAAGGCAAAGGTCTCATGCCCGAAGGCCGGAATCAGGAATTTGCGGCCAAAAAGCGTGATCAGCCCGGTGATGCCCAGCAGGATGAAAGAGCCCGCCAGCAGCCAATGCCCGAAACGCTCCACCGGTTTGAACCGTTCAATGGTCAGACCGGTCTTTTCGCCGTCAATGCGAATGCGGCCCCGGATCAGGAAGAACACCGCCAGCAGGACTATCGTACCCAGCAGCAGGTAGCCACCATAGGTCAGAAGCGGGCCTTCGCGGAACTGCAGCCAGCGCATGCCACCATCCTGAATGAGCGTCGTGGCGGCGGGGCCATTATTGGTGGCCGTGATATTGGCGGAGCCGAAACGCAACGCGCGCCACAGCTCAGGGTCCGAAGCGCCGCCCAGAGTACCGAGCTGCTGCGCCAACCCTGCGGCGCTGTCGGGATCACCCGTCGCCCCGCTGCGAAAGCCGTTATCCACCGCCTCGCCGCGCTGACGCGCCATAATGTCCTCAAGCGTCTGCGCCCCGCCGGTAGCGGATCGGTCCGGCTTTGGCGCCGCCTCCTGCGCCCAGCCAAACGAAATTCCCATCATGGTCGCGAGAACGAACAAAAGCAGCCTCAAAGACATGATCAAAGCCCTCCCAAACTTTGACGTAAGGTTAACCCAGTTGTGCATATCTGCAACCTTCGTCGCGTGCCGACCTGTCCAGACGCCCGTCAAAGCCGCGGAAAACCGGTCAAAACTGCGTGTCTTCCGCTCGTCATCGACAACTTTGTACGCATTCGCGGAATTGTCTGAAGTCAGATTGAGGTTCCGGGAGCACGGAAAATCTGTGGCGGTTCTGTCCCGCCAGTTGGTGCTTGTCGTTTCTTGATCAGCAATGCCCGCGATTTGAACTCATCCGCCAGTAGACGGTTCACAGCCCGAAGTCCTTCGGATCTTCCGCCGTGATATTGAGGTCCTTGATCATCGCAGTTCCTATAGCGGATCGGGGCCAAAAGGTGATACCCGAACGCACTAAAGATGCTGGGAAGAAGAATTAACTGTTCGCAAACGCAGCGGACGCAAGCGCGCACTGGACACCAGAACGCCCAGGACGATCCCGCATTGACCGCACCAGCAGCGGAGCCTGGTTCCGACGACAACTCCACGGGTCCAAAGACCCAACGCGATAGATGCGCCAAACAGAAGCCAACATCCGATTGCGAGGTTTCGGCTCATGGCTTTCGCTCATCGCCAGCTTTGGTATTCCACACCCAAGGCATCAGTTCATCAATGCGGTTGATCTTGTGGTCTGGCAGGCGCTCCAAAACCCAGGTGAGCCAGGCCTCTGGATCAACGTCGTTCATCTTAGCGGTTTCGATCAGGGTGTACGGGTATCGCAAGCTGACGAGCGTTGCTGAGTGCTGTTTGGCGGCGCAAACCAGAGCACAGAGTCCTGATCCACTCAGATCAAGGATCACAGTTCACTGGCAAAGAGTGGCAATCGTTTCTCACTAAACACAATCTGGATGCCAGCATGAGCAGACGTGGAAATTGTCATGACAACGCGGTCGCAGAAAGCTTCTTCCACCTGCTGAAGCGCGAGCGGATCAGGCGGCGGACGTACCTGACACGCGACGCAGCAAGGCAGGACGTGTTCGATTACATTGAGATGTTCTACAACCCGACCCGAAAGCACACCAACAACGGAATGCTGTCGCCAGTTGACTATGAAAAAGAACAGAAGAAAATGAACAAGGCAGGCGTCTAGGAAACTCGGGGCACATCACACCAAGCTTCCAAACTCTCCGAGACAATCCGTGCCTTCGCATCATCCGACCAACGTCGCTGACCTTTCGGGCAAACGACAAAATCATGCCGCGTGAGAAACTCACTGTGATCATCCATGGAGCTACCCCGTGAGAAATTACATCCAGCACGGACTCGTAGCTCACAATCCTATGCGAAAGGTGGGGCCAAAACACCGCCTACGGCAAACCGGACGGATACGCAAAAGGGGAGTAGGTCACACTCTTCGAAGCCGTTAGATCGAGCTCAACGAACCCTTAGGGGTATGCGTCCGGCCTGACCGCCTTACGATGTGATTTTCCAAGGCAGAAGATCGTCGACATGGTTGATCTTGTAATCCGGGATGCGGGCGAGCGTATCAGCCAGCCATGCCTGGGGATCGACGCCATTCAGTTTTGCTGTTTCAATCAAGGTATAAGCGATTGCAGCGGCGCGGCCGCCGGTCTGTGATCCAACGAACAGATAGTTTTTGCGCCCGATTGCGACGGATCGCATCGCGCGTTCGGCGGTATTGTTGTCCAATTCCAGGTTTCCGTGGTCGAGGTATGGCCTGAGCCGCGCCATGCGCGTCAGAGCATAGCGGATCGCTCCCGCCAGCGGCGATTTCCCCGAGATACTGGGCAGTTGGGTATGCAGCCATGTTTCCAGATCATCGAAGATCGGCCTTGCCTGTGCTCGCCTGATCTCGACCCGTCTTTCCGGAGGTGATCCACGGGCCTCTTTCTCGACCGCATAACGCTGTGCGATGCGCTTGATGGCCTCTTCGGCGATGGCAGAACCTTGAGCGCGATGAACATCCACAAATTTGCGCCTGACATGGGCCATGCAGGCCACCTCGCAGATATCGCCGGAGCGATAGAGGTCTTCAAACCCGGCATATCCGTCCGCATGCATCCAGCCTTGATACTTTGCCAGATGATCCTTGGGGTGCTGCCCTTTGCGGTCTGGCGAGAACTGATACCAACTGGCGGGTGGCACGGCGCTGC
>CALHHY010000027.1 GCA_938030665.1 uncultured Litoreibacter sp.
CTACGTCGAACCCATGCGCCGGTTCCAGCTGGCAGCTGAAGGCCACGGCACCCGCCAACCCCCGGACCACCTGAGGGAGCGTATCAAGGCCACGATGGACCCGCTGCCAATCTGGTACTCCAACGAGGATGAGAACAAGGCCGACGAATACCCCGTCACCGCCCTGACCCAACGCCCGATGGCGATGTACCATTCATGGGGGTCACAGAACGCGTGGCTGCGGCAAATCCACGGTCATAACCCGCTATACGTGCCGACGAAAATCTGGGAAGAAAACAACTTTTCGGAAGGCGACTGGGCCAAGGTCACCAGCCCTCATGGCGAAATCACCGTCCCCGTCGCGCATCAGGCCGCGCTGAACGAGAACACGATCTGGACCTGGAACGCCATCGGCAAACGCAAAGGGGCCTGGGCGCTCGAAGAGGACGCGCCGGAGACAACCAAAGGCTTCCTGCTGAACCACCTGATCCACGAGCTGCTGCCCCCGAAAGGCGACGGGCTCAGATGGGCCAATTCCGACCCGATCACCGGTCAAGCGGCGTGGTTCGACCTGAAAGTCCGCGTCACCCGCGCCGACGCTCCGGCCGAGGACCAGTCCAAACCCAACATCCCAGCCCAAAAATCACCCGTCGGCACTGGCCCGAAAAACTTGACATGGAAGCTCGGCAAATGACCACTCTCCCCACCCAAACCGAGAAAAAGCTCGGCCTTGTCATAGATCTGGACACTTGCGTGGGCTGCCACGCTTGCGTGGTGTCCTGCAAAGGTTGGAACACGGAAAACTACGGCGCGCCGCTTTCCGATCAGAATGCCTATGGCAAGGATCCGGTCGGCACCTTCCTGAACCGCGTCCATAGCTACGAGGTGCAGCCTGCGCAGGGGGCCGCGCAAACGATCCATTTCCCGAAATCCTGCCTGCATTGCGAGGACGCGCCTTGCGTGACCGTCTGCCCTACGGGTGCCAGCTACAAGCGGGTCGAGGACGGGATTGTGCTGGTCAACGAGTCCGACTGCATCGGCTGCGGCCTTTGCGCCTGGGCGTGCCCCTACGGCGCGCGGGAGATGGACGCGGCAGAAGGGGTGATGAAGAAATGCACCCTCTGCGTGGACCGTATCTACAACGAAAACCTGCCCGAGGAAGACCGCCAACCGGCCTGCGTGCGCACCTGCCCTGCCGGCGCGCGGCATTTCGGCGATCTGGCGGATGAAACCTCGGATGTCTCCAAGCTGGTGGCCGAGCGCGGCGGGTTTGACCTGATGCCCGAGCAGGGCACCAAGCCCGTCAACAAATACCTGCCGCCCCGCCCCAAGGACGAGCAGATCGACATTCTGGCCCCGCTGCTGGACCCCGTGGCCGCTGAGCCGCAGGGCTTTCTTGGCTGGCTCGACAAAACGCTTGAAAGGATCGGCTGATGCATCCCGCCCCGTCCATTATCTTTTTCACGGTCTTCTCTGGCCTAGGTTTCGGCATGCTCGCTTTCCTGGGCCTTGGCAAACCCGACGTGTCGGGCTTCACCGCCTTCGTCTTTTTTGCCATTGCCTACCTACTGGCCGTCGGCGGGCTGATCTCCTCCACCTTCCACCTTGGCAACCCGCAACGGGCGATCAAGGCGTTCAGCCAATGGCGCTCCAGCTGGCTCAGCCGGGAGGGGTGCCTGGCCGTCGCCACCCTTGTCGTGATGGGGCTCTATGCGATCGGCGTCGTTTTCTTCAACACCCGCATCGTCCCGCTTGGCCTATTGGGCGCGATCCTCAGCGTCGCGACCGTTTTCGCCACCTCGATGATCTACACGCAAATGAAGACCGTACCGCGTTGGCACCATTGGACCGTGCCGCTGCTGTTTATGGGCTACGCGCTGACCGGCGGGGCGTTTCTGACCGGCCAAATCCAGCTTGCCACCGCAGGCTTCGCGACCATCGGGCTGATGCAGGTGATCTACTGGGTGCTGGGCGACAATCGTTTCCAGCAATCCGGCAGCACGCTGGAGACAGCCACAGGCCTTGGCCATATCGGCAAGGCGCGCATGTTCGAGGCGCCCCATAGCTCCAAAAACTACCTGATGAAGGAGATGGTGCATGTGATCGGGCGCAAGCACGCGCGCACCCTGCGCATTGGCGGGTTGGTGCTGGCCAGCATCCTGCCTTGGGCCATCCTGATGTTTCTGGGCTTCAGCCACATCATGGCGCTTCTGGCGCTGATCATTCATGTCACCGGCGCGCTGATGACCCGCTGGCTGTTCTTCGCAGAGGCCGAGCACACGGTCGGGCTGTATTACGGCCAGCGCTAGAGCCTACGGAGAAATCAAGGGGCGCGCGGATCAACCGGGCGCCCCTTTTTCATGTCTGCCAGTTCGGCGCAGATCAGTCGCGCCGCTCCTGATGGGCGACCTCGAAATCAAAGCTGTTGCGCCCGCTGAATTTCTGCAATCGCCAGTCGCAGGCGCGGGCGTGGCCATCCATCCCCTCAAGCCGCGACAGGCGCGACCCCACCTCGGACATTTGCGGATCCGCATCGGTGCGGATTTCCTGCCATGTGAGGATCTTGAGGAACTTCATCACGTTCAGCCCGCCCGTATAGCGCGCCGCCTGCCGGGTCGGCAGGATGTGGTTGGTGCCGGAGCACTTGTCCCCATGGCTGACCGTTGACCCCTCCCCCAGAAACAGGGAGCCGTAATTGCGCAGCCGGTCGCGCCACCATGTCAGATCGCGTGCCTGCACCTGCAAATGCTCGCAGGCATAGCGGTCCGAGACCTCCGCCATCTGTTCGTTATCGTCGCAAACGATGATCTCGCCGTAATCGCGCCACGAGATCATCGCGACCTCCCCCGTGGGCCAGTCCGCGGCGACCTTGGGGATGATCCGTTCCACCGTTTCGGCCAGCTCCTGCGAGGTGGTGAACAGCCAGACGGGGGAGTTCACGCCATGCTCCGCCTGGCTCAGAAGGTCGATGGCCACGGTCATGGGGTCCGCCGTGTCATCGGCGATCACCGCGCTTTCGGTAGGCCCGGCAAAAAGGTCGATGCCCACCCCGCCGAAAAGCTGGATTTTGGCCTCGGCTACGAAAGCATTGCCCGGCCCCACCAGGATATCTGCCGGTTTGGTGCCAAACAGCCCAAAGGCCATGGAGGCCACGGCCTGCACGCCGCCCATCTCCAGGATGACATCGGCACCGGCCAGCGTCATCGCGTAACAGACCGCCGGGTCAATCGCGTCCCCACGCGGCGGCGAGGCAGCAATGACAAAAGGCACGCCTGCGGCCTTGGCCGTGGCCACGCTCATCAGGGCGGAGGCCACATGCGCATAACGGCCACCGGGCACGTAGCAGCCTGCGCAATCAACCGGCACGCATTTCTGGCCAAGGGTCACGCCCGGCTCCGTCTCGATGGAGAAGTCGGACAGGCTATCCCGCTGCGCCGCCGCAAACCGTGTGATTTGGCGGTGCGCGAACTCGATATCCTCTTTGGCCTGCTGCGGGACCTGCGCGATCAAGGCGTCGCGTTTTTCGTCCGACAGGACGAACTCCCCCTCCCAGCCATCAAGCTTTCTGGCGTAGTCGCGCACCGCGTCCTCGCCGCCCTTTCGGATCGTCGCCAACATGTCGGCCACCAGGCCGCGGGTCTTGGTATCCTCGGCCACCGCGTCAATCACAGGAGTTTTGATATGTTTCATCTGCGTACCTTTAACCTACGAACGATAATTGGATGCGGTGCGCGGCCCGGTGCTGGCAAACAGTTTCGGAGGTGCAGTGCAGACAATCAGATTTTCCGAAACTGGCCTTCGTCAGTCGTTATCGGTCAGCCCTGCCCCAGCACCGGCAACGCGCGAGGCCTCGGTTGCCGGCACATAGGTGCGCGCGGCATATTCCTGCAGCCGCAGGGCAACCGCATTTGGAACCGGCTGGGGCAGTCCGATTGGCTCCAGCCCGTCGTGCAGCTCCAGCGCGATCGTGACGCTGCCTCTTGCGCCCGAGGTGACGCCGACCGTCAGGTCATAGACCACGCGCGCCTGCGCAAGCATTGGCCATAGCAGCAGCGGCCAATCCATCCCATGAACCACCACCCGCCGCGCCCCTGTAATCAGCGCGTCGATGATCATTGGGCCTGCCATCAGGACAGCGGCGTTTTCCACTACGACATGCTCCTCCGTGCCCTCCAGACGCGGGGGGTGATGTGGCCCGCCAAGGGCCGCGGCGGCCATGGCCAGAAGCTGCGGGTCGCTCATCAAAAGCGGGGCGAGCGCACCCAGATCCTGCGCATGGCCCAACGGCAGACTTGCGCCAATCCCGGCCTTCGTCAGCAGCGCCTGCAGTTCTGCACCAGACATCCGGGCCGCAGGGTAGTCGGGGCCGTCCGCCACGAACCGGTCATACCATGCCACCCCGCTCATGCGGCGAAAACGGGCAGCCACCAATCGTCGGCATCGTCCAGCTCGTCAAACAGAGGCGCGCCTTGCGCCAGCGTGATCCGGGTCCAACGGTCCGACTTAGGATCAAATTTGGCCGCGCCAAAGAAGGAAAGCTTGCAGCGCAACATGTCGATAGGTTTGCAGCTTTCGCCGATCAGGTTGTCGCGGATCTCGGCATAGGGGTGGCTGGCCAGCCGTTGCACCCGCAGGACGGCCGCGCGATGGCGCGGGAAGGCGCGCAGGAATGCTGCCAGCACGCCCTCGTAGTCGTTCAGATCAAAAGACAGCGCCTGTACCTGGCGCGCGATATCCAGCGGGCTTTCCAGCTCCCCCCCCGGTTCTTCGTGACGACGCCCCAGCCTTGGCTCCAGCTTCTCTTCCGAGACGTACCAGAACTGCGCCGTCTGCGCCTCATCCGCAAAATCAATCGGCAGAGCCCAGTGGAAATGCTGGTCGATCAAACCGCGCAGCGTTTGAACAGACATGCGCGGGTCCAGCGGGACGGGGGCGGCCATCCCCATGCACTCCGTCAGCCCGTTGATCAACGCGCCGAAGGGTTCCAGCGCGAGGCTGACCGCAAGCTCCTGACAATCGAGGTCAAAGGCCGCGCTGACCCGGATAAGTTGATCCAGCGGCTTGGCCTGATCCAGCAGCTCCGGCAGCGCGGCGGTAAGGTCCGCCCAATCGCGACACAACGCGTTGATCCGATCCTGATGCTCAGGGTCGGGCACCTGCCACTGCGCAAGATGCTCTGCCGCACGGATCGCAAGCTCATGCACCCGCGCGACCTGTTCTGCGTCGAGCCGGGGCAGCGCCCTTACGCGCGCAAGCGCGGTCTCCCGCACCATCATCCAGTTGTTCAAAAGTTCCGGGTGGGAGACCAGAAATGGCGCCATGCCCAACCCGGTAGAATTGCCGATCCCCAAATGGCGCTTGACCGCCCGAGGCAGGGGCGCACCGCCCACATGTTCCGCCAGATCATGAGTGAAGCCCCGGATCAGCCAGACGGTCAGCATTTCTGCCATGAACGGCCCATCCAGACCGGGCCGCGCGGCAATCACGTCGCGGTCGGCGATGCCAAACTTGCCATTGCCATAAACCGCCGTGGTGCGCATCAGGTAGCCGATGCGCCCAATCATCTCCATGTCGAGCGCGGTCTTAGTGCGCAGTGCCTCGGTCACATGAGCGAAGAGGCGCACGGATTTGTTTGCCCGGCTGAGGACCAAGTCCCGCTCCGTAAAGCGGCCCGCCTCCTGCAAGGGCGCATTGGCACGCAGGCGCGCGATCTCACCGGCATCCGGCACGCCGTCATAGAGCACGAACGCGCTGTCCCAGGCCTGTGCGATGACCCGATCGGTGCGCTCAGACGCATCAAGCCGGTTGGAAAACGCCACCAGCGAGTAGCTGTGCCCGCCCAGCTTCAGCGTATAGACGGCGTGGCCATACCCTTCGGCATCCATTTCCCAAATGGCCCGCGTTACATTTGCCTGTTCCGCGCTCAGGCGCCGCAACAGGCTGCGCAGGAAGCTCAGCCGCGTCGGAAACATCGCGCCCATACGTGCCAGCCGCATCACCTGGTCGGGGCTGCGCAGGGGTTCTTCAGGGGGCAGCGCGACATTCATGCGGCAGGCCCGAAGGAGCGCTCGTAAAAGCGCAGCCAGTTGCCGCCCATGATGCCTGCGACCTCCTGTGCGCTGAAGCCTGCGCCATGCAAACCACGCGTCAGGGTCGGCATATCGCGATTGTCGCGGAACCAGTCGGGCTGCGGTGGGAAACCGGCCGCCGTAGCCGAGCCTTCCCCGTAGTCCAGTTCTTTCGACCAGCGCCCGTTGCGCATCCAGGTCACGACGCTGTCCGGCTGGTCCTGACACAGGTCAGACCCGATCCCGAGATTTTCTGCCCCGTAACGCGACGCGGCCTCCGCAACCATCTCGCAAAAGCTCTGCAAGCTGCAGGCGGACCCGTCTTTGAGGTGATGCGGGTAGATCGAAAACCCCAGCATGCCGCCATTTGAGGTCAGCGCGCGCAGCACCTCGTCGGATTTGTTTCGAAGCGCCGGATGCCACCAATCGGGATTGGCATGGGTAATCGCAATAGGCCGCGTCGAATGATCAATCGCCTCAAGGGTGGAGCGGTCGGCGGAGTGGCTCATATCAACGACCATGCCCACGCGGTTCATCTCAGCCACCGCCTGTTTGCCGAAACGGGTGAGGCCTGTATCCTCGGCCTCGTAACAGCCGGTGGCGAGCAGGCTTTGGTTGTTATAGGTCAGCTGCATAAAGCGAATGCCGAGCTGATGCCAGACCTCGATCAACCCTATATCATCTTCGATAGGGGACGGATTCTGAAAACCGAAAAACACTGCTGTACGCCCGGTTTCCATCGCGCGGGCCACATCAGCGGCGGTTGCGCCACGCATGATCAAATGGGGATATTGCTCGAACCATCGGTTCCACTGGGAGACGTTCAGCACCGCCTCGCGAAAGCTCTCGTGATAGGCGATGGTCACATGGATCGCGTCAACGCCGCCTTCGCGAAGCTGGAGAAAAGCCTCCTCCGACCAGTTCACATATTGCAGGTTGTCGATGACAGGTGCTCGCATCCGAGCAAACTGGCAGATTTCGGGATGATTTCAAGAGAAAGGAGGCGCGAGGCCCCCTTAATCTTTGTGCTCTCAGTAGCTCCGGGGCTCAAAGTTTTTCAGAAAATTTTGCACCCAAACTTTCGCCGGCGTTTGCCCGCTCAGAAATCGATGGCGGTGTATTTGGTCTCCATGTAATCCTCCAGACCCTCGCTGCCGCCTTCCTTGCCCAAGCCGCTTTCCTTCACGCCACCGAAAGGCGCTTCCACTGTGGTGATAAGGCCGGAATTGATACCGATCATGCCATATTGCAGCTTTTCATTCAGCTTGAAGATACGGCCCACGTCGCGCGTATAGGCGTAGGAGGCGAGGCCAAATTCAGTGTCATTGGCCCAGGCGATGGCGTCATCCTCATCCTCAAAGCGGAAGACCGGGGCGATTGGACCGAAGATCTCTTCCTTGGCGAACTTCATCTTCTGCGTCGCCTCAGTGATGATCGTAGGATCAAAGAAGCTGTGGCCATTGCCATGCCGCTTGCCGCCATGGGCGATCTTGCCGCCTTTCGCGGTCGCGTCCTCAATGAATTCCTCGACCTTCTCGACCGCGTCCATATCGATTAGCGGGCCTTGCTCCACCCCGTCTTCCAGGCCGTTGCCGACCTTCATGGCTGCTGTCGCTTCCTTCAGCTTGGAGACAAATTCGTCATAAACGCCGGACTGCACATAAATGCGGTTGGCGCAGACACAGGTCTGGCCCGAGTTGCGGAATTTCGATACCATGCAGCCTTTGACCGCCGCGTCGATATCGGCATCATCAAAAACTAGGAAGGGCGCGTTGCCGCCCAGCTCCATCGAGACCTTTTTGACCGTATCGGCCGATTGCCGGATCAGCTCCTTGCCGACCTCGGTCGAGCCGGTGAAGGTCACTTTGCGCACCCGGAAATCATCCATGATCGCGCCGCCGATCTTGCGGGCGGAGCCGGTGACAACGTTAACAGAGCCTGCGGGGAAGCCGGCGTCCTCCGCCAGAGCGCCCCAGGCGAGGCCGGAATAAGGCGTAGCCGTCGCGGGTTTTGCCACGACCGTGCAACCAATGGCCAGGGCGGGCGCCACTTTGCGGGCCAGCATGGAGGACGGGAAGTTCCAGGGCGTGATCATGCCCACCACGCCGATCGGGTGCTTAGTCACCAGGAACCGGCGGCCATTGCTGGGCGCAGGCACAATCTGCCCTTTGGCGCGGCGCACCTCCTCGGCAAACCAGCGCACATAGGCCGCCCCGATGCCGATCTCACCCATAGATTCGGCCATCGGCTTGCCCATTTCAACGGTCAGCAGCTCGGCCAGGGTCTTTTGGTTGTCCATCAGCGCGTCATGCAGCTTCATCAGAAGGCCCACACGCTCCATCAGCGCCATGCCAGCCAGCCCGTCAAACGCGTCCGAAGCTGCGTCAATCGCGCGGCGCGTCTCCGCCTCGCCGGAATTTGGCACGGTGCCAATCACCTCGCCAGTGGCGGGGTTTGTCACGTCGATGGTCTCGCCGCTATCTGCGCCAACCCAAGCGCCCCCGATCAGGTTCGCTTCCTTCATGTATTTTGTATAGCTCATGGGTCAGTCATCCTTTGGAAAACGCAAATTGCGTATGTTGTTCATAGAGCGCCCCGGGGCGCAGCACCGGGTCGGGGAAATGGGCATTATTGATGGCGTCAGGCCAAACCTGCGGCTCCAGCGCGACGCCGCCATTCTTGCCATAGGAACGCCCGCCCAGCCCTTTCGGTTTCACGTCCATCTTGAAGCCGTCATAGACCTGCAGCCCCGCCTCGGTCGAGCGTATTTCCATCGAAATGCCCGACTTTCGGGAAACCAAGGTCCCAATTTTGCGCAAATCCTGCCGCGTGTCAGACAGGCAAAGGTTGTGGTCTATGAAAACCTCATCCCGGATCGGCCGCATCTGACGAAAATCATAGCGGGTGCCGGTCACATCGCGGCTTTCGCCCGTCGGGATGAACCCTTCATCAACCACCGTCCGGCGATCCGCATCGACCTGCAATTCGTGATCATCCGTCGTAGGGCCGCCATCAAGGTTCCAGTAACTGTGATGGGCAAAATTGCACAAGGTCGCGGCATCCGTCTCCGCGGTGATGCGGATGTCAAACACCCCGCCCGGAAGGCAGGCATAGGTCACACGGGCCACCATGTTGCCGGGATAGCCCATCTCCCCATCGGCGAGATCAATGCGCAGGGTGACGCGGTCGGGGCCCGCCTCCTCCACGGCCCAATTGAGCTTGCCGACGCCTGCGCTACCGCCATGCAAATGGTGCAGGCCCATGAAGTTGCGATCCAACTGATAGGCTTTGCCATCAAGCGTAAACTGCCCCTGCCCGATGCGGTTGGCGCAGCGACCGGCCATTGCGCCGAAATAGGGGCTGTCGGTCAAATAGGGGGCGAATTCCTCGAATCCCAGAACCAGCGGCGCGTCATGCCCCTCCAACCGCAGGTCCTGCACCACCGCGCCGTAGCTCAGTACCCAGGCCGTCAGACCGCCGCCCATGATCTGGTGACGGCTGACGGGGCTGCCATCGGGCATCTGTCCAAAGCTCACGGGCCCTTCCCCCTGAGGTCAATCGCCTGGCCGGAGCGCGCGGATTCCTCCGCCGCCTCGCCCACCAGGACCGACCAGTAGCCATCCTGCAAAGACACTTCCGGGCGGCCCTTGCCTTTGCGGACAAGCTGCACAAATTTCTCATGCTGAAAGAAGGTGGAACCATGATGGTCGCCTGCCGCCAGAATGTGGTCAGGCACATGCACCACCTCGCGCACCTCTTCCTT
>CALHHY010000028.1 GCA_938030665.1 uncultured Litoreibacter sp.
CTGAACAGCTTCCCGCATCAGCTGTCCGGCGGCCAGCAGCAACGCATCGTCATTGCCATGGCGCTGATGTCAAAACCGTCCCTGCTGATCCTCGACGAGCCCACCACCGCGCTGGATGTGACGGTCGAGGCCGCCGTGGTCGAGCTGGTGAAGGATTTGGGCAAGAAATACGGCACGTCGATGCTGTTCATCTCCCACAATCTCGGCCTGGTGTTGGAGACCTGCGACCGCATCTGCGTGATGTATTCCGGCGAAACCGTCGAGACGGGGCGCATCGCAGATGTGTTTGACGAAATGCAGCACCCCTACACGCAGGCGCTGTTCCGCTCCATCCCGCTGCCGGGGGCTGACAAGAATGCGCGCCCGCTGGTGGCGATCCCCGGCAACTTCCCCCTGCCCCATGAGCGCCCGCCGGGCTGCAATTTCGGCCCCCGCTGCGACTATTTTGAGGCCGGACGCTGCGACAAGGGCGTGATCCCCATGTTCGACGTCCATAGCGGTGACCGGCACGAAACCCGTTGCCTCAAATTCGAGGAGATCGACTGGAACGCCCCCATCATCGCGGCACAGCAGACCGAAAAGCCGGAACCGGGAAAGGTCGTGCTGAAGATCGACAACCTGAAGAAATATTACGAGGTCGCGGCTTCGTCGCTCTTTGGCGGCGGCAACAAGAAGGTGGTCAAGGCCAATGAAACACTCAGTTTCGAGGCCCGCGAATCCGAGACGCTTGCCATCGTGGGCGAATCCGGCTGCGGCAAATCCACCCTCGCCAAAGTGCTGATGGGGTTGGAGACCGCGACGGACGGGACAATTCTGCTCAACAACGCCGAGATTCAGAATACCGGGATCGAGGCGCGCGACACCGACACGATCGCGGGCGTCCAGATGGTGTTCCAGAACCCGTTCGACACGCTCAACCCCTCCATGACTGTGGGCCGCCAGATCATCCGCGCGCTGGAGATTTTCGGCATCGGCAATTCGGAGCAAGAGCGGGAAGACCGGATGCTCGAGCTGCTCAACCTCGTCAAGCTGCCCCGCGAATTCGCCGGCCGCATGCCCCGTCAGCTGTCAGGCGGACAGAAGCAGCGCGTCGGCATCGCGCGCGCCTTTGCCGGTGACGCAAAGATCGTGGTGGCCGATGAGCCGGTCTCGGCCCTTGATGTTTCTGTGCAGGCGGCGGTGACGGACCTGCTGATGGAAATCCAGCGGCAGAACAAGACGACGCTTTTGTTCATCTCACATGATCTGTCCATTGTGCGCTACCTGTCGGACCGCGTCATGGTGATGTATCTGGGGCATGTGGTTGAGCTGGGCACGACAGATCAGGTCTTCTCGCCCCCATACCACCCCTATACCGAGGCGCTGTTATCGGCGGTGCCGATTGCCGACACCTCCATCGAGAAGCAGCATATCGTGCTGGAGGGCGACATCCCCTCCGCCATGAACCCGCCCCCCGGCTGCCCGTTCCAGACCCGCTGCCGCTGGAAAGATCAGGTGCCCGGTGGGCTGTGCGAGAAAGAGGTCCCCCCCGTGCGCCGGATGGCCGAGGGGCATCAGGTCAAATGCCATCTTGCTGATGATATTCTAGATCGCATGGAACCCGTCATTAAAATCGCCGCCGAATAATAGCGCGGCCTTTCACCAAGCTGAGCCGGTCCGGCGCGGCCCTTTGTTACGGTTCGGAAGGTAGCCGCCCCGTGACTTGCTCATATTGATTTTCTAGGACCGATCCGCGGCCCACGCCTCGCAGTATCTGCCGACCGCCAAAAAATCAGAGTTGAGCCAGCCCCTCCCTTCGACCCGTGCCGAGTTCAGCTTGGCGGACAAATCGAGCATTCGCGGCACCGAAAAGAATACACCCGATTGACCCCTGATTAAGAACGACGGCGGAGAAAGCGGCCACTCGCCTTAGCCGCAGATCAACGAGTTATACCTCCGAAAGCTGCCTTTAAATATCGGTGTTCATGCAGCGCATGAAGATCTCGCAGGACACCTCTCTTCAAACTTTCGTAGACCTCATGCAAGACATCTGCCCCTGTCCTCGTGAACGTGGCAAACTGGCTTCCAATCATGCGGACCCCGACTGAAATTGACACGCACCAAGGTAAAAGACTGGACTGTTCAGTTATTCACCAGTCATCTTCACTCAGCCCCAGCTTAGTTAGCCTAGAATAGAGCGTGGTCGGCTTGACCCCAAGCAATGCCGCGGCACCCTTTTTCCCGGAAACTTTGCCACCGGCTTCCTTCATGCAGGCGATGATGTTCATCCTGCGAATTTGTTCGACATCCGCCTCGGTGAGCAAGGTAGAGGTTGGTAATGCCCCCGGGACGACATGGCTTTGGATTTCAACCTGCAGTTTTTCGGATTGTGATACGATGGCGCCCCGTTCGATCACGTTCGCCAGTTCGCGCACGTTCCCTGGCCAGTGGTAGTCTTGCAGCTTTCGCATCGATCCTTCAGTGACGACAGGCACCTTACGACTGAGCCGTTTGCAGGCAATGCGCAGTAAATGGGCCGTCAGGATCGGAATATCCTCGCGACGCTCCCGCAGGGGCGGACAGCGAATCGGAAAAACCCCGAGGTGCAGCATCAGATCCTGCCGCAACCGCCCCGCCTGCACCTCGCGATCAACGTCCCGGTTGGTTGAGGCAATGACGCGCAGGTCAAGACTACGCGGGCGATCATCACCCAAACGGATCACCTCGCGGTTCTGAAGGGCGTCCAGAAGGTGCCCCTGTAGCTCGATAGGAATGTCTGCAACTTCATCAATGAACAAGGTGCCACCATGCGCCAGTTCCAATTTACCTGGACGATCCTTGAGCGCACCGGCGAAGGCACCACGGACCTGGCCGAATAACCCGCTTTCGATCTTCTCAGGGCTGACGGCACCAGCCTTGAAGTGGATCATTGGGCGGCGCTTGCGGCTGCTTTCATCATGAACGGCGGAAGCGACCAGGGATTTCCCAACGCCGCTTTCCCCGCGGATCAGAACGTTTGTGTCCGTCGGCCCTACGAGTTCGATCTGCTTAATGATCCCCTGAATCGCGTCCGAGCGCCCGATAATATCGTGATGGGCGCGTTCAATATTGATCGCCTCTTGCAGGTAGGCGTTTTCCTCTTCCAGCTGGTCACGCAGGGCCGCGACCTGATCCATCGCTTCGCGCAGTTTGCGCTCGTTCTCCCAGCGTTCCGTGATGTCGCGGAAGATCACCACTGCGCCGACCAGTTGGGGACCATCGTAGATTGGCGTTGAAACATATTCGACGCGGATCGGTTTTCCATCCTTGCGCCAGAACACTTCGTTCTCGATCCGGTTGACCTGCTCATACCGAAACGATTGATAGATCGGACACTCGTGCGAAGGGTAATGCTCCCCGTTTAAGTGATGATGGTGGATCTTCGCATGGATATTGTGGCCAAGCAGGTCTTCCGTGGTCCAACCCAGCATTTCTTGGGCAGCTCTGTTGACAAACGTTGTCTTGCCGTCGGCGTTTACCCCGTAAATGCCTTCGCCAGCGGCGTTCAGGATCAGCTGGTTCTCGCGCTCCAGATCGGCGAAGAAGCCCTGCGCGCGCTGCCATTCGACCAGCCCGCCATTGTATAGCTGCGAGGCCGCCGCCTGGGTTGCGTGCTGCTCAATACCCGCAAGGTCAAGAATGTGCAGCAGCAACAGGTTGTGATCTTCGGCGGCAAGTATCCGCCCTGTGATCTCGCTTTGTAGGGTTTCAAGGCCCAAAGTCTGAAGCTGCACACCGCGCGTCCACGCCTGCCCCCGATGCTGCACTTCGGCAATGAAGACCACAAAATTGGCCATTCCTTCCGCGACAAACTGCGCGAAATGGGAGCCTACCAAGTCCAGATCACCAAGCAGCGTTGCCGCCTCGGCCGTGGCGGCCAATACCGTGTCACGGGACAGGTCAATCAGGACAGTTGGCCCAAAGGCCCCGGCCAAATAGGAATCATAAGAACGGTCGGCGTCAAGCATGGCGCCATCCGGGCGGATAACACGGGGTGGCTCAATCCGAAATTTCGTAATTTACGATATTTCGTAACTTCCCCGTCGCGAAACTTTAACTAGCGCACTGATTTTAGGCACAAAAATTAATTCTTAATATCCCGGCGAACAGCTTCTGCCGCCCAAC
>CALHHY010000029.1 GCA_938030665.1 uncultured Litoreibacter sp.
CGGTTCAGCTTGGCCCATTCGCCGCCATTCTCGCTATCCCATGTCCAAACCTTGGGAGGGGTGTATTCGTCTTTCATCGGCAGGTCTCCTTTGCTTGCCTGAACAGATAGCAGCCCCCCGCATTGTTCAAATCAAAAAGACCGGCGCCCCGCTGCGATCCCTGCGGAAATTTGACACAAATCGCGTGATCGGACATGATCAACCTACTTTTTGAGTTATTTATTTAAGGTATTACCGATGAAACGCATTGTTATGCATTGGTCTGCTGGCGGCCATAACGCCACAAATTCCGACAAACGCCATTACCATGAAATCGTTGAAGGCGATGGAGACCGCGTGCGCGGTGACCTGCTGCCTGAGGCAAATCTGTCAACGGCTGACGGGATCTACACGCCGCATACGCGGCGCTTCAACACGGGCGCTATCGGGCTGGCAATGGCCTGTATGAGCGGCGCGCGGGAACGTCCATTTGCCAAGGGGCGCTACCCGATGACAACCGTCCAGTTGGAGACATTCGTGGACATGGTGGCCGAGTATGCCGACACCTATTCCATCGATGTGACGCGCGAAAACGTGCTGACCCATGCCGAAGTACAGATCACGCATGGGGTCGCGCAAAACGGCAAATGGGACATCACCTGGCTGCCCCACATGGCCAAGCCCGGCAACCCGATTGAGGTCGGCGACCACTTGCGAGAGCTGATCCGCGCCCGCCTCGACAGCACCTTCAATGTGGAGACGGAAGTTCTTGCCAGCCTTGAGCCGCAGAATGAGTTGGCGATCGCCATCGCAAAGCTGGTGGACGACTACATGCGGGAGCACGCCTGAGCCGGCAACCCAAACGAAAACACCCGGCAAGCGCTTGGCATGCCGGGTGTGCTATGTCGTCTCTAAAGCGAGGGTCAGTCGATCTTCGGCAGCAGCGTGTCCAGTGACGCCTTGGCGTCGCCGTAAAACATCCGCGTGTTATCCTTGAAAAACAGCGGGTTTTCTATGCCTGAGTAGCCGGTGCCCTGCCCGCGCTTTGAGACAAACACCTGCTTGGCCTTCCAGCATTCCAGCACCGGCATCCCGGCAATGGGGCTGTTCGGATCATCTTGCGCCGCCGGATTGACGATGTCGTTGGAGCCAATGACGATGGCCACATCTGTGTCCGGGAAGTCGTCATTGATCTCGTCCATCTCCAGCACGATGTCGTAAGGCACCTTGGCTTCTGCCAACAGCACGTTCATGTGCCCAGGCAAGCGGCCTGCCACCGGGTGGATGGCGAAACGCACCTCCTTGCCCTTGGCGCGCAGCTTTTTGACCAGCTCGGCGACCGCCGTTTGCGCCTGTGCCACCGCCATGCCGTAGCCCGGAATGATGATGATGCTGTCGGCCTCGTTCAGCGCGGTTGCCACGCCGTCGGCGTCAATGGCTATCTGCTCGCCCTCGACGGCCATCTGCTCGCCCGTGGCACCGCCAAAGCCGCCCAGAATGACCGAGACAAACGACCGGTTCATCGCCTTGCACATGATGTAGCTCAGGATCGCCCCGGAGGAGCCGACAAGCGCGCCCACCACGATCAGCAGGTCATTGCCAAGCGAGAAGCCGATGGCTGCCGCCGCCCAACCCGAATAGCTGTTCAGCATGGAGACCACGACCGGCATGTCCGCCCCGCCGATGCCCATGATCAGGTGGTAGCCGATGAACAGGCCCAGCAGCGTCAGCAGAACCAGCGCCCAGGAACCGGTGCCGCCCAGATACATCATCGTCAGCACCAGCGACAAAGCTGCCGCCGCCGCGTTCAGCATGTGGCCGCCCGGGAATTGCTTGGCGGAGGTATCGATCTGAAACGGCAGCAGGCTGGAATTGCCCGCAAGCTTGGCGTAGGCCACGACGGAACCCGTAAAGGTCACCGCACCGATCCAGATGCCCAGCACCAGCTCAACCCGCAGGATGGTGATCTCCACCCCGGTTTTCTTGGCAATCAGCTGGCCAAAGGCGGACAGGCCCTCATAGGCCTCCTTGGGCAGACCGATGGCGGTGACGCCGTCGTCTGCCACCGCGCCCAAGACGCCGCCATTCTCGATATAAAGGCTCGACATGGCATTGATCATGATGTCGGCGTTGAAGCCCACAAAGACCGCGGCCAACCCCACGAGGGAGTGCATGATCGCCACCAGTTCCGGCATCTGCGTCATCTGCACCTTGGTGGCCAGCTGGTAGCCAACGGCGGCACCCGCCGCGATCAGCACCAGCGACAGCAGCCAAAGCCCTGCCCCCGGCCCGAACAAGGTGGCCAGCACCGCGATGAACATGCCCGCAATGCCGTACCAGACCGCGCGCTTGGCGCTTTCCTGCCCCGACAGCCCGCCCAAGGACAGGATGAACAACACCGCCGCGACGGCATAGGCTGCAATAGTGAATCCGAATTCCATGACCCCGACCCCCGCTTAAGATTTCTGGAACATGGCAAGCATGCGCCGTGTCACAAGGAAGCCACCGAAGATGTTTACGGAGGCCATGAAGACGCCAAGGGCGGCAAGGATGGTAATTAGCACCGAGCTGGACCCGATCTGAATGAGCGCACCCAAAATGATGATTGAGGAGATCGCGTTCGTGACCGCCATCAACGGCGTGTGCAGCGAGTGCGCCACGTTCCAGATCACCTGGAAGCCGATGAAGACCGATAGGATGAAGACGATGAAATGCTGCATGAAGCTGGGCGGTGCCACGAGCCCCACGGCCAGCAACAGAGCGGCCCCTACGGCAATGAGCGTCACCTGGGTTTTGGTTTCCTGCTTGAATGCCGCGATTTCCGCCGCGCGTTTTTCTTCCGCCGTCAGCTCTTTCGGCTTTTCCTTTTTGGGCGCCGCGGCAATCGCTGCGACCTTCGGAGGTGGGGGCGGCCAGGTGACCTCCTTCCCGTGGGCAACGGTGGCGCCGCGGATCACATCATCTTCCATATTTTGGTTGATGACGCCGTCTTTCTCGGGCGTCAGATCGGCAATCATGTGCCGCACGTTGTTGGCGTAAAGCGTCGAGGCCTGCGTGCCCATCCGGCTTGGGAAATCCGTGTAGCCGATGATTGTGACGCCATTGTCGGTCACGATCTTCTTGTCCATCACAGTCAGCTTGCAGTTGCCGCCCTTCTCTGCGGCCAGATCGACAATAACCGATCCGGGCTTCATCGCCTTGACCATATCCTCGGTCCAAAGCTCCGGCGCTTCGCGGTTGGGGATCAGCGCGGTGGTGATGACCACGTCGATCTCGGGCGCCAATTCGCGAAACTTGGCAAGCTGCGCCTCCCGGAATTCCGGCGAGGAAACAGAGGCATAACCGCCCGAGGCGGAGCCATCCTGCTGCTCTTCGTCAAAATCCAGGAACACAAATTCAGCGCCCATGGACTCGACCTGCTCTGCCACTTCGGGGCGCACGTCAAAGGCGTAGGTGATCGCGCCAAGGCTGGTGGCGGTGCCAATCGCGGCAAGCCCTGCGACGCCCGCGCCCACAACCAGCACCTTGGCCGGTGGCACTTTACCGGCAGCGGTGACCTGACCGGTAAAGAAGCGGCCAAAATTGTTGCCAGCCTCGATGACGGCACGGTAGCCCGCGATATTGGCCATGGATGACAGCGCATCCATCTTCTGCGCGCGGCTGATGCGGGGCACCATTTCCATCGCGATGACCGTCGCACCTTTCTTGGCGGCATCGGCCATGCCGGCCGCGTTGCCTGCCGGGTTGAAGAAGGAGATCAGGGTTTGCCCTTCGCGCAGCTTCTTCATTTCCTTCGCGTCGGGCTGGCGGACTTTGGCAACGATGTCGGCCTCTTTCCACAGTGCGTCGGCGTTTTTGACGATTGTGACGCCCGCAGCCTGATAGGCTGCGTCCGAGAAGCCAGCAGCCTCCCCCGCGCCAGATTGGATCAGGCAATCATGACCGAGCTTTTGCAGATGTCCGGCACTTTCCGGCGTCATCGCAACCCTGTTTTCGCCCGGAAATGTCTCTTTAGGTGCCCCGATTTTCATGTGGCCCTCCTTTGTGGCTCAAATGAAAGATATTCGCAGTGTTTCGCTCAATATAGCTGGGACCCGAAAACGTAAAGGCGTCAGCCACCAGACAGCCTTCGTGCCGTCCCGTCATATGGACCTCAGGGCCAACGGCTTGACGTGGATCTGCGGCCTCTCTGCGGTAAGCTAAGCGCAACGGGCTGGGGGAATCGCCATGGGACTGGACGGAAAACACGCATTCATCACCGGGGGCGGGACTGGAATCGGGCTGGCAATTGCCGAAGCCCTGGCCGCCGAAGGCGCGACGGTGACCATCACCGGACGCAGGCAAGACGTACTGGAGGAGGCGGCAGCGCCAATTGGCGCCCTGCCCCTCACACTGGACGTGACCGACCCCGACGCCACTCAGAAGGTGGTCGCCCAGGCTATCGCGCAAAACGGCCCCGTTCAGATCTGCGTGCCAAATGCCGGCATCGCCGAAGGGCGGTCGATCCACAAGATGGACCTTGCCTTCTGGCGGCGGACCATGGCGACCAATCTTGATGGCGCGATGCTGACGATACAGGCCTGCCTGCCCTCAATGCTGCAGACGGATTGGGGGCGGGTGATCGCCGTCTCATCCATCGCCGGGGTGCGGGGTCTGCGCGGCGCGCCGGCCTACAGCGCCTCCAAGCATGGGCTGATCGGCTTGATCCGCGGCCTGAGCGAGGATTTCATGGGCGGGCCCCACACGTTTAACGCGCTTTGCCCCGGCTATGTGGACACCCCGATTGTAACGCGTGGCATTGATGATATTTCTGCGCGGGCCGGCATCACGAAGGAGGAGGCTTTGGGCACCATGATCCGCTCCAACCGCCACAAGCGGCTGATCGAGGCCAGTGAAATCGGTACCGCCGCCGCCTGGCTCTGCGGGCCGGGATCGGGCAGCGTCAACGGGCAAACCATTGAAATCGCCGGCGGTCAGGTCTGAGTTGCGCCATTTTCTGTCCCAGAAAATGGGCCCAAACTCTTAGATTAAGAGTTTGCCCGCCCCCGAACGAACACCTCCGCCAGCCGCTGCACCCGCGCACCGAAATCGCGCGCGCTTTGCAGATCACCCTCGGGCATGCCCTTCCGCCCTGCCACGGCCATCACCCCGCCATTGCCGCCTGTCCAGTTCGTCGCCGTATCGGGGTTTGACCGGCTGGGAGGTGAGGATTGGCCGAGGGACACCCAGATCATGCCATGCTGATTGGCCAGCGTGATGAAGTAGGACAGGCATTCGCCCTTGTCCCCATTGGTGGACCCCGAGGCCGTAAACCCGCCTGCCAGCTTGTCTTGCCAATCGCGGTTATACCACCGCTCCCCGGTTTCGTCGGCAAACCGCTTAAACTGCCAGGCCGCGCCGCCCATGTAAGTCGGGCTGCCAAACAGAATTGCGTCTGCCTTGTCGAGCGCCTCCCACATCTCGGGGCCGCAAGTGCCGTCCTCCGGCAATGGCCAGGTCCGCGCGCCTGAAGTCTCCCCAATCAGGTCTGCCAGTTTGGCGGTGTTGCCTGTGCCTGAGTAGTAGACAATCTCGATCCTCGCCATGCGCGCCCTCCCAGTCTTTGCCCAGCAAAGGGGAACGGGCGGCGCGGCGCAAGACTATTCGGCGGCCAGCACCCCGCGGTCGATCTGGTCCTGCTCAATCGCCTCAAACAGCGCCTTGAAATTACCTTCCCCGAAGCCGTCATCGCCTTTGCGTTGGATGAACTCGAAAAAGATCGGCCCGATCACGGTCTTGGAGAATATCTGTAGCAAGATCCGCGTCTCGCCCCCGCCGACGACCCCTTCGCCGTCAATCAGAATGCCGTATTTCTCCATCTTTTCAATAGGCTCTTCGTGGCCCTTCACCCGCTCTTTTGACAGCGGGTAGTACGTCGCCGGGGGCTTGGGCATGAATTTCAAACCGTTTTCGGCAATCGCATCCGTCGCCACGTAGATATCCTTTGCGCCCACGGCGATATGCTGGATGCCTTCCCCGTTATAGCGCTTGAGATATTCGACGATCTGACCCGTCTCGCCCCGGTCCTCATTAATCGGGATGCGGATGCGCCCGCAGGGCGAGGTCAGCGCGCGGCTAAGCAGCCCGGAATGCTTGCCCTCAATATCAAAGAACCGAATTTCGCGAAAATTGAAGAGGTCGCCGTAGAACCTGAACCAAACATCCATATTGCCCTTGTGGACGTTATGGGTGAGGTGGTCGAGATAATGGAAGCCGACGCCTTCGGGATGGGTTTTGCTGATCCAGTCAAACTCGGCGTTATAGGCGTTCGCCTCGTAATATTGGTCGATGAAATAGATCAGCGAGCCGCCGATCCCCTTGATCGCAGGCACGTCCATCGTCTTGCCGGGTCCGTCATAAGGCTCCGCCCCCTTGGCCACTGCATGCTTGAACGCATGATCCGCATCCACGACCCGCCAGGCCATGGAAGGCGCGCAGGGCCCGTGCTCGTCGACAAAAGCGCGGGCATGGCTGCCGGGCTCATCATTCAGAACGTAGGTAATGTCGCCCTGCTGCCACAGCTCGATCAGCTTGAATTTGTGGTTGGCCGTGTGGATGTAGCCCATCTTGCGGAACACGTCGCGCAACGCGTCAGGCTCGGGATGGGCAAATTCCACAAATTCGAACCCGTCGGTTCCGGCGGGGTTTTCGGCGGTGATGGTGGCTTTGGGGGCGTCATGCGGGAAAGGTCCCATGGGGGGTGGCTCCTTTATTTACGGCTACCAGAAAGATAACGCGCTGAGCCTGCGGTTTTTGCGCACAATTTTGCAATATTCATTACCTTATGCTATTTTTCAGTCAACAATCACAGAAAGAACGCGCAATTTCCGCATGACAAGCCTTGACCCCACCGACCTGCGCATCATCGAAGCGTTGCAACGCGACGCGCATCTGACCTCCCACCAACTGGCGGAGGTGCTCAACCTTTCCGCCTCCCAGGCCGGGCGACGCAAGCAGCGGTTGGAGCAGGACGGCGTCATCACCCGCTATGTCGCCCGACCTGATCCGACCAAGCTGGGCCTCGGCGTGCAGGCCTTCGTGCAGGTGCAAACCGCCACCCACACGCCGGAAGCGCATCGGTCCTTCCTAAGCCTCGCCCGTCGTCAGCCCGAAATCACCTCCGCCTGGACCCTCACGGGGGAGGCCGATTACCTGCTGCGGGTCTTTTGCACCGACCTTGCCGCGCTGAACACGCTGGTGCAGGAAATCCTGCTGCCCCACGCCGCTGTTGGCCGCGTGCAAAGCCAGATTGTCATGGACGAAATCAAACCCGACTCCCCCCTGCCCACCTGAGCGTGACTTGCTTTGGCGCTGCAACAGGCGCAGGCTTGGCCTATTCAACAACCGGGAGATTTCAACATGTGCGATATCTGTGTGATGAATTCGGTGAAGGAGCGGATGCTGTCGCGCCGGTCCTTCTTCAAAGGCGCGGCTATGACGGGTGTTGCCGCCGTCGCGGGCACCGCAACCGCCCCGCCCGCGCTGGCCGCAGGTCACGGCACGGTCGAGGACCTGACCCACACGCTCAGCGCTGAATTCCCCACCTATTTCGGCGAGCCGGGCTTCAACGCGGAACAGGTGTTCAATTTCGCGGAAAGCGGCTTCAACCTGTTCAACCTGACCATCAACGAGCATACCGGCACTCATATCGACGCGCCGCTGCATTTCTCTGCCGACGGCACCGCGGTGGATGAGATCGAGATATCGAACCTCGTGGCCCCGCTTTGCGTCATCGACATCGCGGCCAAAGCGGCCGAGAACGCCGATTACCAGGTCACCCCCGACGATTTGCAGGCCTGGATTGACGCCCATGGCGATATCCCTGCCCATGCCTGCGTCGCCATGCATTCCGGCTGGGGCGCGAAGACGGCGAGTGATGCCTATCGGGGCTTTGACGGCGAGAAGCAGCATTACCCGGGCTTCCATATCGAGGCCACGCAGATGCTGCTGGAAACCGGCGCGGGATCGATGGCGGTCGACACGCTATCGCTCGATCATGGGCCGTCGGCTGACTTCGCGACCCATTACGCCTGGTTGCCATCGGGCCGTTTCGGGATCGAGAATATCGCCAATCTCGACCGGGTGCCGCCATCGGGGGCCACGCTGATCATCGGCGCGCCCAAACATAAAGGTGGCTCCGGCGGGCCGGCGCGGATTTTCGCGATGGTCTGACGCCTGCCCGCGCCCGGCCTCTGGACCTTGCGCCCCATCTGACAGATGCTGGGCGCAAGACCCCCCATTGGCGGAGCGCTGCACGTGGAATCCTTCCTGTTTCAATCGACAATCTACCTGCTGGCGGCCTGCGCGGCGGTTCCTCTTGCGGTGCGGTTGGGCTTGGGCTCCGTGCTGGGCTATCTGGTGGCAGGCGTCATCATCGGCCCCGTGGCCGGGCTGGTCGGCTCCGAGACGGAAAGTCTGCAGCATTTCGCGGAGTTCGGCGTCGTGATGATGCTCTTCATCATCGGGCTGGAGCTGGAGCCGCGCGCACTTTGGGACATGCGACACAAGCTGATCGGGCTGGGCGGCTTGCAGGTCTCTGTCACCACGCTGCTGATTGCAGGGGCTGCCATGGCGCTTGGCCAACCCACCTCCATGGCCATCGCCATCGGGATGATCTTCGCGCTCTCCTCCACCGCCATCGTTCTGCAGACCCTCAATGAAAAAGAGCTGATGAATACCGGCGGGGGCCGCTCTGCCTTCTCGGTGTTGCTGACGCAGGATATCGCGGTGATCCCGATGCTGATCGCGCTGCCTTTGCTGGCCATTGCCGGGCTCAACGCGGGCGGGGATGACGGGCACGGCAGCGGGCATGGCGAGGATAACGGCACCGGCCACGCAGCGGAGGCCGTGATGTCGCTGGTTGACACGCTGCCGGGCTGGGGCGTCATGCTAGTCACCCTTGGCGCGGTGGTCGCGGTAATCCTGGGCGGCTATTTCTTTACCCGTCCGATTTTTCGCTACATTGGCTGGGCCAAGCTGCGCGAGATGCACACCGCGGTGGCGCTGCTGTTTGTTGTCGGCGTTGCCGCGCTGATGCTGCTCGTGGGCCTCTCCCCGGCACTTGGCACGTTTCTTGCGGGTGTGGTGCTTGCCAACTCCGAGTTCCGCCATGAGCTTGAAGCCGATATCGAGCCGTTCAAGGGCCTACTGCTGGGGCTGTTCTTCATCACCGTCGGTGCGGGCATCAATTTCGCAGTGCTTTTCAGCGCGCCTGCCACGATCATTGGGCTGACCATTGGCGTGATGGCAATCAAAGCCGCGGTGCTTTTCATTCTCGCGCTAATCTTCAAAATCCGCTCCCGCGACAAAATACTTTTCACGCTCAGCCTGGCCCAGGCCGGCGAGTTCGGCTTCGTCCTTGTCAGCTTCGCTGTGCAGCAAGACGTGATCCCCCGCGCCCTGTCGGAGACGCTGCTGCTGGTCGTCGCGCTTTCCATGCTGCTGACCCCGCTTTTGTTCATCCTCCATGACCGGATGGCTCGGCGCATGAGCCACGCGGGCAGCCAACAGGAAGCCGACGATATTGACGAGAAAGGTGCGGTGATCATCGCAGGCATCGGGCGGTTCGGGCAGGTGGTCAACCGGCTGGTCACGCAATCGGGCTTCAAGACGACCGTACTGGATCACGACCTAGAAACGATCGAGCTGATGCGCCGCTTTGGCTTCAAGGGCTTCTTTGGCGATCCCACCCGCCCGGATCTGCTCCATTCAGCGGGGCTGGATGAGGCATCGGTCCTCGTCGTCGCACTGGATGACCGTGACGCCGCGCTGAAGCTTGTGAGCTATGCGCGAAGCAAACGCCCCGATATCCACATCATCGCCCGCGCCTATGACCGCGCCATGGTGTTCCGCCTGTTTCGCGCCGGTGCCAATGATATCGTGCGGGAGATGTTTGACAGCAGCCTGCGTGCGGGCCGCTACGTGCTCGAAAATATGGGCCTCACCGAATACGAGGCGCATCGACAAACCACGACTTTTTACGACATGGACCGTGACGGGCTGAAACAGCTGGCCGAGCTCTGGCGCGATGATATCGCGGCGCGCGACAATAAACCCTATATCGATAAGGCGCAGGAGCTGAACCGAGACCTCGAAGCAGCCCTGCTGGGGATGATGAACGCGCGTGCAAGCACGGACGCCGCTGAATAGCCTGCATCACTGCTTCACAAATACTCTGGGTGGTTGCCCGCGTGGCGGAGGGCAAAGCCCTCCAAGAACGCGAAAACATCGTGGCGCGGCGCAGCCGCGACAATCAGGTCAACCGCCGTCCGCGACGCCCGCTTCGGCAAATGTGGCCATGCCCGAATGACAGGCAATCGCGCCTTGCAGGATGCCAATGGCCAGCGCCCCGCCAGACCCCTCACCCAGACGCAGGCCCAAAGACAAAAGCGGCTCATTGCCAATGCCGTCAAGCAGCCGTCTATGCGCGCCTTCAGCGGACAGATGCCCCGCAACCGCATGATCCAAAGCTCCCTTATGGGCCTTCTCCAGCACCGCCGCCGCCGCAGTGCAAATGAACCCGTCCAGGATCACAGGAATGCCATACGCGCGCGCGCCTGCAATCGCCCCTGCCATCGCAGCCAGCTCCCGGCCGCCAAGGCAGCGCAGCACCTCCAGCGGGTCGGACAACGCGTGCAACGCCAGCCCCTCATTCACGACGCGCGCTTTGACGGCCAGCCCGGCATCATCAACTCCAGTGCCGCGGCCGACCCAATCTTCTGCGGGGCCGCCAAACAGCGCCGCACCGATGGCCGCCGCCGAGGTCGTGTTGCCGATCCCCATTTCGCCTGTCACAAGCAAATCCGCCTCCGGGTCCACCGCATCCCAACCCGTATGCAAGGCGGCGACAACCTCCGCCTCACTCATCGCGGGGCCTTGGGTGAAATCTGCAGTTGGGGTTTCCAGCGACAGGGCATGCACATCCAGCTTTGCCCCGAAGGCCCGGCACAGCTGGTTGATGGCAGCGCCGCCATGTTCGAAATTGGCGACCATCTGTGCGGTGACCTCTGCCGGGAAGGCGGACACCCCTTGCGCGGTGACCCCGTGGTTGCCGGCAAAGATAATGACCTGAGGCGCGGTGATCTGCGGTTGAGCCTCCCCCCGCCAGGAGGCATACCAGATAGCCAGCTCCTCTAGCCGCCCCAATGCGCCGGGCGGTTTGGTCAGCTGGCCGTTGCGCGCCTCAGCCGCCTCGAAAGCCTGCGCATCCGCGCTTCTTTGGCCCGCAAGCAGGTCGTTGAACTCGGAAAGGCTGTTAAATGGCGCGGGCATCGGGGGCTCGTTTCTTTGATTGTGTTGTGCCCTTCCTAGCCTTAGCGTCAGCCGACCAAAAGACCCTCAGCGCCATGGAGCGTCAGAAAACCGACATGCCCCAACCTTCGCCGAAACTGATGTGGAATGACGTGCTGATCGCGCTGCAGCTGCTGACGCGGTTGCCTGTCCCGGACGCCGATTGGAGCCGCACCGACCGCCCCCCCGCAACCGCCGCCTGGGCCTACCCGCTGGCAGGCGCAATCGCCTCGCTGCCCGCCATCATCGTAGCGCTTCTTTGCCAATGGCTGCCCCTCGCGGCACCGATCTCAGCAGGCCTGATCCTCGCCGCACTGATAATGGCAACGGGCGCGCTGCATGAAGACGGGCTGGCGGATTGTGCAGACGGGTTCTGGGGCGGGCATGCGCGGGAACGGCGGCTGGAGATCATGAAAGACAGCGCGATCGGCACCTATGGGGTGCTTTCGCTGATCCTTGTCGTGGGCCTGAAATGGGCGGCCCTGACCCATCTGCTTGAACAGGAAAGCGCGCCGTATTTTCTGCTGGCTGCCGCCATGCTGTCCCGCGCGGCGCTCAGCCTCGTCATGGCCTGCCTTCCCCATGCACGCGATCGCGGCCTGGCGCATGCCACGGGAAAACCGGGGATGGCAACCGTGGCGGTCGCACTGGCCAGCGCTGTGCTTGTGTCAGCACTCGTTTTGAGTACGGACTCGCTTCTCGCGGCCATGTTCGCGGCCGCGGCTGCTGCCCTGGCTTCAGCAGCCGTTGCGCGCCAAAAGATTGGCGGCCAAACCGGCGACGTTCTGGGTGCCGTTCAACAGCTCAGCGAGCTCGCCGTCTGGATCGCCATCGCGGCCTTAGCCTCCGCACTATGACCGAAACGAAAAATGCCGCCCCGATCCGGGACGGCGCAAACCTCTTGAAGTGTCAAACGCTCAGGCAGCCGCGCGGCTGACCAGAACGTCGTCAATCTCTTTCATTGCAGAAGGTTCATCATTTCCCTGAACAGCCGCAATTTCGCGTGTCAGCCGCTCCAACGCCGCTTCGTAAAGCTGACGCTCGGAATAGGACTGCTCCCGTTGGTCGCCATGGCGATGCAGGTCGCGCACCACCTCGGCAATGGCAATCAGATCACCAGAATTGATTTTCTGTTCATATTCCTGCGCCCGACGCGACCACATGGCACGCTTCACGCGGGCCTTTCCTTTCAGCGTCTTGAACGCCTGCGAGACAAGGTCAGGCGAGGATAGCGGGCGCATGCCCACTTCCAGCGCTTTGTGCGTCGGCACGCGCAGCGTCATCTTGTCTTTCTCGAAAGAAACGACAAAAAGCTCAAGCTCGATGCCGGCCACTTCCTGGGTCTCGATATTTACGATTTTGCCCACGCCGTGCGCCGGATAGACGACAAACTCGTCCGGGCTAAAATCCTGCTTTTTCTTGCTCATATACGCTCTCTTTCACAGCGAAACGGACAGGGCCGCAGAGTGTACTGCGGTCTCATCCGTTAACATGTCCAATCAGATGAAGAACGCGGTCCCAGAGCAGCTATCGGTGCCGCCCCGCATTCTCAGCTTGGGTTCAACATACCATAAAACCGAAGCCGTTGAAAGGCGGGCAAAAACCCTACAGGGCAAGGCGTATACGTCGAGCTGGAAAAGGGCCGCGAATCAGCCGCCCTCGCCAGCATTTTCCGAAAAGAGCTCCATTTTGCCCTCTTTGCCGTCCATTTCTTCGGCAGTCGGCAGCGGGTCTTTCTTGGTGATGATCACCGGCCACAGCTCGGAATATTTGCGGTTGAACTCCACCCATTTATCCATATCCGGCTCCGTATCCGGGCGGATCGCGTCAGCAGGGCATTCTGGCTCGCACACGCCGCAGTCAATGCACTCGTCGGGGTGGATCACCAGCATGTTCTCCCCCTCGTAGAAGCAGTCCACAGGGCAAACCTCGACGCAGTCGGTGTATTTGCAGGCGATGCAGGCGTCGTTGACAATATAGGTCATGGGCGTTGTCCGATATTCTTGGTTGCGCCTGTCGTAATGCGCCCCGCGCGATCAATCAAGCGGGGGCTTGTGCGAAAGGTCCAACCTGCGGCGATCTTTCTTGGTCGGACGACCTTTTCCCCAGGGCGTGACCTCGCGCGGAACCTTTTTCTCAAAAACGGTCTTGTCGAGGTAAAGCGTCTGAGCCTCCGCGGCTGGCCCGCGCCGGCTGCCGCAGGCCTGCACCACCACCACCCGCGTCTGGCTCGCCTGCGGAAAGGTGATCCCGTCCCCTTCCCCCACCTGAAAGGAGGGCTTGGCAATCTTCAGGCTGTTGACCCGTACACTACCCGCCTTGACGACAGCCGCCGCCAGTGTCCGTGTCTTGAAAAACCGCGCCTGCCACAGCCATTTGTCCAACCGGATGGTCTCGCGCTTTTCTTCCATCACTGCTTCAGAAAATACTCTGGGAGGGGGCCCGCGCGGCGGAGGGTGAAACCCTCCAGGAGCGCAAAACATGATGCGCGCCGCAGGCGCACCTGAAGGTCACCGGCGACTCACTCTTTCTTCAGCCCCATCAAGGCGGCGGCGAAAGGATTGTCGGGGTCGATGGCTTTTTCTTTCTTGGGCGGGCGGGCCTTGAAGGTCTGCGCCTTGTCATTGCGCGGCCCCTTGCTTTTCGGCTTGCCGCGCGGCGCGGGTTTGCCGCCTTCCTTGCGCGGGCGTCCGCCTTGCGGTTTTGCGACCCGGTTTCCGCCCCAGCGGAACGTGTAGAACACCTCCATCTCCGGCCCCGCATCAACACTGGCGTCGCTCACCACCCCATCAACAGCCGCTTCGGCTGGCGCATCAGGTGTCGTCTCGGCGGCTGGCGCTTCCGCACCCTCCTCGACAGAGGTGGTTTCTTCCGTCGCAGCAGCTTCTTCCGCGGCTGGCGCCTGAGCTGTTTCAGTTGCCACCGGAGCAGCTGCCGGTGCCGCTTTGACCTTCTCCCGCTCCCCCTTCTCGGCCTTGTATCCCAAACCGCCCATCAGGTCGGCGAACTGCTCCAGCGTCATGCCTGTAATTGACAACATATCCGCCTTGGCCTCAAACCCGGCGCGCGAATTCTCGGCGCGCAGCTGATCGGCGAGGCGTTCAAGCATATCGATGCGGATCGCCCGCTCCCCGGACAGGCGGTAGCCGGCCTGCGTATAATATCCCTCAGGCGCGTCTTTCAGCGCGGGGACAGTCACCAGACCGGGCGGCGGCGCCTCTGGGAAATCGCTCAACCCTTGTTGCAACGACCACAGCACCAGACGCAGCCGGGTCGGTGCGGGCTTGAGCAGCAGCGGCATGAAGATGGTGAACTGGCCAAAGCGAATGCCGTGTTTGCGCAGCGCGCCGCGGGCGTCCTGATCCAGTTCCTTGACCTCGCCCATCACCTGATCGCGGCGCAATACGCCAAGCGCCTCGACCATGCGGAAGGCAAACCCCTTGGCCAGACCGGTCAGGGTCTCGTCCTTCGACATCGCAACCATCGGCTCAAAGGCGGAGGCGATCTTGCGGTCGATGAAATGCTGCAGGCGGCGTTTGACCTTCTCGGCCACATCCGCGCCGGCCTCTTCGTCCACAAAAGGCTCGATCCCCGGTTTCAGCGGCTCGTCACCCTTGACCAGCTTGCCCACGGCCATGTCGCCCCACATCAGGCCGCCCTGTTCGGTGAAATCCATCTCGGTGTCGGGAGCGTTGTAGAACTTGTCCGCGCGCAGGTTGAAATGCGGGGCAAGCGCCGCAACAGCCGCCTGTTTCAGCGTTTTGGCCTCGTCGGGCGAAGAAGACGCATCCTGCCTGAACCGGAACCCGTCCAGACGGCCGATCATCTCCCCTTCGACCGTCACTTCACCCTTGTCGTTCACGTCAGCCACGAGGCTCTCCTTCTGTTTCAACCGCCGCATCAGCACCGAAGTGCGCCGGTCGACAAATCTTTGCGTCAGCGCGCCATGCAGCGCATCCGACAATCGGTCTTCTACCGCACGGGTCTCCCCGCGCCAATGGCTTTCATCAGCCACCCAGCCCTTGCGCTGTGCGACATAGGTCCATGTCCGGATATAGGCGAGCCGTTTGGACAGCGTGTCGATATCCCCGTCAGAGCGGTCAATCCGTGCCATCTGCCGCGCCATGTAGTCCTGCGGCACCTGCCCTTTGTCATGCAGGTAGCCGTAAATGACCTCCAGCATATTGGCGTGCTCGCCAGACGAAATCCCCCGGAAATCGGGGATTCGGCAGACATCCCATAAAAGCTTCACATCCTGCGGTGTGGTCGTGCGCGCCGCGACCTCGGGCGCATCGCGGAGCGCTTTCAGCGCCACGACGTCATCCGCATCACGGGCGCGGCTCAGCCATTCATCATCCGTGCGCTGCTCCAGCGATCTAATCAGCCGGTCGACAGAGCCGAATTCCAGCCGGTCATTGCGCCATTGCAGCTTGGTCACCGGGCGGAATTTCGATTGCAGGATGGCTTGCACCACCTGGTCATCCAGCGCCCGTGCCTCCCCTGTCACTCCAAAGCTGCCGGGTTTCATGTAGCGCCCTGCCCGGCCCGCAATCTGGGCCAGCTCATTTGGATGAAGCGGGCGCATCCGCCGTCCGTCGAATTTTTCTAATGCGGAGAAGGCGACATGGTTGATATCAAGGTTCAGCCCCATGCCAATCGCATCGGTCGCCACGAGGTAATCGACGTCGCCGTTCTGGTACATCTCTACCTGCGCGTTGCGGGTGCGCGGGCTGAGCGCGCCCATAACAACCGCGCAGCCGCCCTTCTGGCGGCGGATCAGCTCCGCAATTGCGTAGACGTTTTCGACCGAGAACCCGACAATGGCGGAGCGTGGCTTGAGCCGGCTGATCTTCTTTGAACCGGTGTAGCTTAGCTCTGAGAACCGTTCGCGCTTCATAAACTGCGCCCGCGGCTCCATCGCGGCAATGGCCGACCGCATCGTGTCGGCCCCCATGAAAAGCGTCTCAAGATGGCCGCGCGATTTCAGCAGGCGCTGCGTGAAAACATGGCCGCGTTCAGGGTCGGCGCAAAGCTGGATCTCGTCAATGCCCACGAAATCCGCGCCCATCCCCTCGGGCATCGCCTCCACGGTGCAGACCCAGTACTGCGCGCGTTCGGGCACGATCCGCTCTTCGCCGGTGACCAGCGCCACGACCGAAGGCCCGCGCAAGCCGACGATCCGGTCATAGACCTCGCGCGCCAGCAGCCGCAACGGCAGGCCGATCACACCTGTGCGGTGCGCCAGCATGCGTTCAATGGCGTAGTGGGTTTTACCGGTGTTGGTCGGTCCCAGGACCGCCGTCACCCGGGATTGGCCGGTCATGGGCGTCGCCTGCTCGGGGCCGTAGTGGCGCGTTAGATGTCTTGACCCGAAACATCTGCCTCAAGCCGCTCAATGCTTTCTTCTAACCCCGGCCTGTGGGGGTGTACAGCGTAAGCCGCGCGGTAGGCTTCAAGCGCGCTTTCCTTCTGGTCCATTTCTTCCAGAATGCGCCCCAGGCCCTGCATCGCCCCGAAATGGCGGGGGTTCAGCCTAAGGGTGCGGCCAATATCGGCAATCGACAGCCCGTATTGCTCCGCCCCGAAATAGGCGGTGGCGCGCATGTTCCAGCCTTCGGCGAAATCCGGCGCGTGGTCAGTGAGCGCTGTAAAATGGTCAATCGCGTCTTCAAGGCGGCCTTCGCTCATCGCGCGACGTCCCCGCTGCAGCAGCAGGTCCATGGATTTTGACCCGCTATCGGACCATTCGCGCCAAATCTGCTGCTCGATCTGTTCCCAATCATCAAGCTCGGGCTGCTGAAGGCGCTCAAACAGCGCGTCAAGCTCGGCCTCGCCCGCATGGGCGGGCGGGGAGATCACAAAGGTTGCCAAAAATGCCGCAGCGGCACAATTCAGGAGAAGGGTTGAATATCTCATAACGCATATGAGATTAGCGGGTATGCGCGGGAAATCGAGCCCCTTGCCCTCACAATTTTAGGAGAAGACCAAAATGAGCGACGTCGTCACCAAAGCCGTTGAATCCCTGCAAGCGAAATTGGACGGAGGGTTTGACGGGTCGGTCAAGTTCCAGATCGAAGGCGAAGGCGCCATTATGGTCGATAGCGCCGGGGTCCGCGCAGGCGACGAGGACGCGGAATGCACCATGTCCGCCGACGCCGAAACTTTCGAGGCAATCCTTGACGGCGAGCTGAACCCGACCGCCGCCTTCATGTCCGGCAAGCTGTCGGTCGATGGCGATATGGGTCAGGCCATGAAACTGGGTGCCGTTCTGTCGTGACGCTGGTTGACGCACCTCTCTATTCGGATGTGGCGAAAGCGCCTGAGGGCGGGAAGGCCTATTGGCTGACCTGCGCCGATGGCGTGAAGATTCGTGCCGCCGTTTGGGGGCGCGACACCGCATCGAAAGGCACGGTCCTGCTGTTTCCGGGCCGCACCGAATACATCGAGAAATACGGCATCGCCGCCGCCGGCTTCGTGGCACGCGGCTTTGCGGCTGTCGTGGTGGATTGGCGCGGACAGGGGCTGGCGGAGCGGCTGTTGCCCGATCGCGCCCTGGGTCACGTCAATTCCTTCGCGGAGTATCAGGAAGACGTGACCGCCATCTTGTCACTGGTTGACACGCTGGCGCTGCCCAAGCCGATGCTGCTTTTCGCGCATTCCATGGGGGGATGCATCGGATTGCGCGCCCTGACCCGCGACCTGCCCGTTTGCGCGGCGCTTTTTACGGGGCCGATGTGGGGCATTGCGCTGACCGCGCAGAAACGCACGCTTGGCTGGGTGGCCTCTACCGTGGCGCACAACTTGGGTTTCGGCTCGGTCATTGCGCCGGGGACGCAAACCCAGACCTACGTGCTGGGCAACCCGTTCGAAGATAATCTGCTGACCACCGACCAAGAGATGTTCGACTATATGCGCGACCAGGTGGTCAAATACCCTGACCTGTCCTTGGGCGGGCCGACGCTGACCTGGCTCAATCAGGCGTTGAACGAATGCCGCGCCCTGCGGGCGCACCCGACGCCCAATATCCCGGCCATTTGCTATTTGGGCACCAATGAGCGGATCGTCGACGCAGGTGCCATTCATGACCGCATGTCGCGCTGGCCCAATGGCACGCTCGAAATTGTCGAGGGTGGCGAGCACGAAATCATCATGGAAGGCCCGGAAATGCGGGAAAGCGTCTTTGACGCTGCGACCGCCCTATTCGACCAGCACCGCTAGGCCCAAGAATTTTCGGGCAAAGCTCTTTGCCCGCTTTATACCAGCAGCCCGTTCTCCAAGCGCACTGTCCGGTCCATACGGGCCGCCAGTTCCATGTTATGCGTGGCAATCAGCGCGGCCAGCCCGGTTTCGCGTGCCAGTTTGATCAGCGCCGCGAAGACCTGATCTGAGGTCGCCGGGTCCAGATTGCCCGTCGGCTCGTCGGCCAGCAGAACTCCCGGCGCGTTGGCCAGCGCCCGGCAGAAGGCCACGCGCTGCTGCTCCCCCCCCGACAAGGTGCCGGGGCGGTGGCTGGCGCGTTCGACCACGCCGACTTTGCCAAGAAGATCCAGCGCCCGCGCCTCTGCCGCGGCGCGGCCCACGCCGGCGGCAAGCTGCGGGAGCACGATATTCTCGACAGCCGTAAATTCAGGCAGCAGGTGATGAAACTGATAAACGAACCCGATCTCGGAGCGGCGCGCGTTGGTGCGGGCGCGGTCGCTGCGCCCGGTCAGGTCAACACCGGCAATCTCCACCCGGCCGCCGTCCGGCGTGTCGAGCAGCCCCGCGATATGCAGCAGCGTCGACTTGCCTGCACCTGAGGGGGCCACGAGCGCCACAACCTCACCTCTGGCCACGCGCAATTCCGCGCCGCGCAGCACGGCAATCTCATTGGGTTTGCCTTTGTTATACCGCTTCTCGATACCCGTCAGTTGCAGCGCCGTGTCACTCATAACGCAGCGCCTCGACCGGGTTCATCCGCGCCGCCCGCCGGGCCGGAAATATGGTGACGACGAAGCTCAGAAATAGTGAAAGAGAGATCGCTGACAGCACGTCGCCCAGCTCAAGCCGGGCTGGCAGTTTGGAGATCAGCCACCGCTCAGGCTCCCACACGCCACCACCCGCGAGGTAGTTCACCACGGCGAAAATCTGGTCGATATAGATCGCGAACAGACATCCCAGGATCATCCCGAAAACCGTGCCGATCACGCCGACGCTGGCCCCGCAAATGAAAAAGACCCGCAGGATCGAGCCTTCGCTCAGCCCCATGGTCCGCAGGATACCGATGTCGCGGCCCTTGTTCTTGACCAGCATGATCAGCCCCGAGACGATATTCATCGAGGCAATCAACACAAGGACGGAGAGGATCAGAAACATTACGTTATCCTCCAAATCCAATGCCCTCAGGAACGCGCCCGAGCTGTCGCGCCATGTCCAGATGATCGTCCCGTCACCGGCTACCTGCTGTATCCGGGCCGTCGCGTCTTCTATATCCTCGGGGTCGTCCAGGATGACTTCAATTTCATCCGCTAACCCCTCGCGGTTAAAGTATTCCTGCGCCTGCGCGAAGGGCATGTAGACCCGTGTGCGGTCGATATCAAACCTGCCCACACGGAAGACATAAACCACCTCATAGGCCACCACGCGGGGCGACGTCCCGAAGGCCGTTTTCGTCCCATTGGGGGAGATCAGGCGGATGCGGTCACCCGGTACAACGCCCAGCTCCTGCGCGACGCCCGCGCCGATCGCGATACCTTCCGAGAAGCGGTTGATATCGCCATATCCTTCCTCAGGGTCGATGACGCGGCGGATTTGGTTGAAATCCTCGGCGCGGATGCCGAACACCTCGACGCCGGCGTTGCGGCTGCTGCTTGAGGCCATCACCTGCCCTTTGACCAACGGGGCCGCACGTATCACGCCCGGCGCTTCGGCCAGCCGTGCGGCTTTGGCGTCGAAATCCGAGATCACCCGCGCAAAGGTCCCCGTATCCGACACCCGGCCCGCGTCATATACGGTGATATGGGCGTTGGCGCCCAGAATTGTGTCGACAAATTCGTATCGAAAGCCTGACCGCACGGCCAAGGTGATGATCAGCGCGGCCACCGCCAGCGTGATGCCAATGAGCGAAATCCAGGTCATGACGGACACGCCGCCCTCCGCCCGTTTGGCACGCAGGTAGCGCCAGGCGATCATCCATTCAAACCCTGCGAAAGGCGCGGTGCTGCCGCCGGTCATCTTAGACGTGTTCTGCGCCACGTTTCTCTCCTGCCTCAAGCTTGGGGCACAATTGCGCCTTTGGGTCGGAAGGGTCAAGCGCCGGGGCGGGCGGGCAAAAAAGCGCCGATGCGGCGCAAGCGTGCCCGCGGCTGGAAATACCAGCATTTGCTGCGCCGTTGCGCCTGATTTTGTGCCACCAGGACGATACGCGCCGCATTTAGCGATCTCAATTACAAAGAGCCATTGCAGTCAGATGGTTAATGGGACAATCATCGCAACGTTAATATATCATTCATTATTTTCACAAGACCGGATCATAACAAGAAAGTCGTTTCGCTGCCCTCCGACGCGCCCGCCCGTGGTGCATCCCGGTCGGTTTGAGGCCAGATATCCCACCAAGAGACGACCAGACAGGAGGACATGCCACGTGTCTACAAAACTGGTGATTGGGCTCGACGGGCATACGTCCGGCGAACGCGCCCTGGAATTTGCCACCACATTGGCCGAGCAGATCGGCAATTGCGAGCTGCTGGTGGCTTATGTGATCGAGTGGTCGCCCTACTCCTTCCAGACCGCCGAGGAGAACGCGCAGCGCCACAAACGCCGCGAGGAGGAGATATCCACCGCCAAGGAGCGCGTCGTTGAACCCGCAGTCGCTCGTCTGACATCGGCAGGGCTAACGGCCAGCTCGGTCGTGCGCCACGGCGATGTGGCCGACACGCTGAACGCCATCGCCAAGCAGGCCAACGCGTCGCAGATCATCGTGGCCCGCTCCACTGATACACGCCTGTCGAAACGCATTTTCGGCAGCTCCACCGCTAATCTGGTGATGGAGGCCGATGTGCCCGTCACCGTCGTGAGTTGAGGTAGATTGATATGAACCGACTACTTAAAACCGCCACGCTCGGCACCTTTTCCCTGCTGGCCACCCCGGCACTCGCGCAGGAGGCCGCCAGCCTAGACGCGCGGGTGAACGAGGCCTTTGCCAATGCCACTGGCCCCTTTGTCAGCTTCATTTTCGCCCCCTTCCCCGGCACGGAATTTCCGTGGATCGTGATGTGGCTGGTGGTGGCCGCCACCGTCTTCACGGTCTATTTCGGCCTCGTGCAGCTGCGCTTCTTTGGCCATGCGATCAGCCTGGTGAAGGGCGACTATTCCGACCCGGATGACGCGGGCGAGGTCAGCCACTTTCAGGCGTTGGCTACTGCTTTGTCTGGCACCGTGGGGCTTGGCAACATCGCGGGCGTCGCGGTCGCAGTGGGCATTGGCGGGCCCGGTGCCACGTTCTGGATGATCCTCGCGGGCCTTCTGGGCATGGCGTCGAAATTCACCGAATGCACCTTGGGCGTCAAATATCGCAATGAATACCCGGACGGCACCGTCTCCGGCGGGCCGATGTATTACATGTCCAAAGGCTTTAAGGAGCAGGGCCTGCCGGGTGGCAAAATCCTGGCGGTGCTGTTCTCCATCTTCTGCATTCTGGGCGCGCTTGGCGGGGGCAACATGTTCCAGGCCAATCAGGCCCATGCCCAGATCAGCGCCATTACCGGCGACTATCCGGGCTGGATCACGGGCGTCGTCTTCGCAGTCGTGGTCTTTATGGTCATCGTGGGGGGCGTCAAATCCATCGCCCGCGTGACGGAGAAGATCGTCCCCTTCATGGGCATCATGTATGTCGGCGCGGCGCTGATCATCCTGCTGGTCAATTTCAACATGATCGGCTGGGCCTTCGGGCAAATCTTTGCGGGTGCCTTTACCGGGCTCGGTGTGGCGGGCGGCTTTGTCGGCGCGCTGATCCAGGGTTTCAAACGCGCGGCATTCTCGAACGAGGCGGGCGTCGGGTCGGCCGCGATTGCGCATTCGGCTGTGCGAACGAAGGAGCCGATCACCGAGGGCTTCGTCTCCCTTCTGGAGCCGCTGATCGACACGGTTGTGATCTGTACGATGACCGCACTGGTGATCATCATCTCCCAGCAGTTGATCATCGACGAGGCCACCGGCAACTACATGCTGAACGAAGCTGGAAGCGCCATTGCCACGGTTGACGGCAACACCGGCGTCGCGCTGACGTCGGCCGCTTTTGCGTCGGGCATCAGCTGGTTTCCTTACGTGCTGGCCCTCGCAGTGGTGCTGTTTGCCTTCTCCACCATGATCTCTTGGAGCTATTACGGTTTGAAAGCCTGGACCTACCTGTTTGGCGAAAGCAAGGCGTCTGAGCTGATCTTCAAGGTGATTTTCTGCATCTTCATCGTGATTGGCGCGGCGGCCTCCCTCGGGCCGGTGATCGACTTCTCGGACGCGGCAATCTTTGCCATGGCCGTGGTCAATATCTTCGCGCTCTATTTCCTGATGAAGGTCGTCCGGGCGGAGCTGCAAAGCTACAGCGCGCGGCTGAAGACCGGCGAAATCCAGAAGTTCAGCCACTAGACTGACGCTGAAAACCGCAAAGGGGCGCGTGCCATCTGGCGCGCGCCCTTCTGCTTGGGCTAGGCTGGCCCCATGTTTGAAGGTTTTGAAAGTTTTGATCTGAAGGTGGGCGAGGTCACGTTGCATGGGCGCAAGGGTGGTATTGGCCCGCCACTTTTGCTGCTGCATGGCTACCCGCAGACCCATGTGATGTGGCACAAAACGGCCCCTGACTTGGCGCAGCATTTCACCGTCATCGCCCCGGATTTGCGCGGCTATGGCGGTTCGACCTGCCCCGCGACGCGGCCTGATCACAGCCAGATGTCAAAGCGCGAGATGGCCGGCGATATGGTCGGGCTGATGGCCGCTTTCGGGTTCGACCAGTTCGATATTCTCAGCCATGACCGGGGTGCGCGGGTGGCCCACAGGCTGGGCATGGACCACCCTGACGCCGCGCGCAAAATCATCATCCTCGACATCGCACCGACGCGGGAGATGTATGAAAACACGACGCTTGGATTTGCGCGCACCTACGCGCATTGGTTCTACCTCACAGAGGTCTTCCCCCTGCCCGAGCGGATGATCGAGGCCGACCCGCGCGACTTCTGGGACAAGAAATGCCTGTTCGGTGCGGCAGGCGACAGCCCCTTCACGCCCGAGGCCCGCGCCGCCTATCACGCGGCCTTCAACAACCCGTCCATGATCCATGCCAGCTGCGAGGATTACCGCGCCGCAGCCTCCATCGACATCACTCATGACAACGAGGATGACGACCGCAAGCTCGCCTGCCCGATCAAGGTGCTGTGGGGGGCCAATGGCGCGATTGAGGCCTATTTCGACTGCTTGAGGCTCTGGCGGCTCAGGGCAGAGACGGTGATGGGCAAGTCGCTTCCGGGCGGCCATTACCTGGCCGAGGAGCTGCCCGAGATGGTTATTGCCGAAACCCTGGCTTTCCTGAAATAGGCACAAGCTCGGTTATTCGTTAACGAAAAGTTGTTTGGCGCGGGCACCGGCCTCTCCGTAGCGTGAAAACCCTATGCAGGAGAGATTTATGCTTAAACATACGACAGCGGCACTTATTATCGCGGGCGGCACCTTTGGCGGCGCGGCCCTGGCGCAAAGCACCAATGTCACCCAGCCCATGGGGTTCTTCGTGACCTCGACCGGGCTCGGCGATGGTGGCAATCTGGGCGGGCTTGAGGGCGCGGACGCGCATTGCCAAAGCCTGGCGGAGGCGGCAGGTGCCGGTGACCGCGACTGGCGCGCCTATCTGTCCACGCAGGAAGACGGTCGGCGGGGGATATCCGCGCGCAGCCGCATTGGCCAAGGCCCCTGGTACAACGCCAACGGAGAGCTGATCGCCAGCGACCTGGACCAGCTGCACATTCTGCCCAACCTCTATTACCGCACCGCGGTGGACGAGAATGGCAACGCGATCAACGGCCGGGGCGACAGCCCGAACGAGCATGACATTCTGACCGGCAGCCAGGCCGATGGCACCGCCTATTTCCCGTGGACGGAGGGGGACAAGACCTGCTCCAACTGGACGTCGAATGGCGAAGGCTCTGCCACCGTGGGGCACCATGACCGGCATGGCGGCGGCAACACCTCGTGGAACGCGGCGCATGACAGCCGGGGCTGCTCGGCGGACAACCTGCGCGGCACCGGTGGCAACGGGTATTTCTACTGCTTCGCGGCGGACTGACATACCTCCGGACTCAGGTTCCCCTTTGGAAACGGAAACGGCCATCCATGCGGATGGCCGTTTTGGGTATGGGCCGCGTATACGACGCGCGTTGACACATTCTATTTAAGTACGTACTTTTAAGCATGCTGCGGGTTGCGATTGATATTGGGGGCACCTTCACCGACGTGGTGGCGGAAACGCCTGAAGGGATGCGATCGGTCAAAGTGCTGACCAGCGCAGACGCGCCCGAACGGGCAGCGCTTGACGGGGTTGCACGGCTGCTGGCGCAGCTGGACAAAACCCATGCAGATATCTCCGACATCGTTCACGGCACCACCCTGGCCACCAACGCTCTGATCGAGCGGCGTGGCGCGAAAACCGCCTTCATCACAACACACGGGTTTCGCGATGTGCTGGCGATGCGCACCGAAAAGCGCTTTGACCAATACGCGCTGAACATCACGCTGCCCGCCCCCCTTGTCCCACGCCCCTTGCGGCTGGGTCTCCGTGAAAGGGTGCTGGCGGATGGCGCGGTCCTGATCGCCCCCGATGAACGCGAGATTGAAACGCTGGCAGCACTGCTGCGGGCGGAGCAGGTGGAGGCCATCGCGATCGGCTTCCTGCATGCCTACAAAAACTCCACGCATGAGAACATGGTTGCCGCCCGGCTGCGCCAGCTTCTGGGCAATGACATCACCATTTGCCAAAGTGCTGAGGTTGCGGGCGAAATCCGTGAATATGACCGCTTCTCCACCGTCTGCGCCAACGCCTATGTCCGCCCGCTTATGTCGCGCTATATCGGGCACTTGCAGGACAAGTTGCGAGAGGCGGGCTTTTCGGGCGCGTTGTTGATGATGCTCTCTGACGGGGCGTTGACGACAGTTGAACAGGCCGCGCGCTTCCCCGTCCGGTTGATCGAAGGCGGGCCTGCCGGGGGCGTGGCGCTAGCCGCCCATGTGGCGCGGGAGGTGGGGTCGGACAGGACCCTGTCGCTTGATATCGGCGGAACCACGGCCAAGATTTGCTTCATCGAGAAGGGCACCCCAAAGACCAGCCGCCGGTTCGAGGTCGCGCGCGCCTGGCGCGACGTAAAAGGCAGCGGCCTGCCCGTCAAAATTCCAACTGTCGAGCTGGTGGAAATCGGCGCGGGCGGCGGCTCCATCGCGGCGGTGGACCGGCTGGGGCGGCTGCAGGTAGGCCCCCAGAGCGCAGGCTCTGAACCCGGGCCCGCCGCCTATGGGCGCGGCGGCACGCAGGCCACGATCACCGACGCACATATCACCATCGGCACGATTGCGGCTGAAGGCTTTGCAGGCGGCATGATTGCGCTGGACCCTGCGCTGGCAAGTAAAGCCGTGGCCCGCGATATTCAGACCCCGTTGCAATTAGAGGACCCCGCTTCTGCCGCCGCAGGCATTATCGAGCTTGCGGACGAGACCATGGCCAATGCCGCCCGCGTCCACGGGATCGAACTGGGCTTGGACGTCGCGGGATTTGACTTGCTTGTCTCGGGCGGTGGCGGCGCCGTTCATGCGACCCGGATCGCCGAAAAGCTGGGGATCCGCCGGGTGATCGTGCCGCAAGATGCGGGCGTGGGCTCCGCTGTTGGCTTCCTGCGCTCACCCGTGGCGTTCGAGACCGTGGTCTCCGTGGTCGAGCCGCTGAGCGAGGTGGACGCCACCGCCCTTGTGGACCGACTGCGCCGGGTGATGGCGGAGGTGACGACAGTGGTTGAAACGGTTGTGCCTGCGCAAAACATCACGCACAGGCTGACGGCCGAATTGCGTTACAAGGGCCAGGGATACGAGCTGAGCCTGCCCTTGGACGCTGCGAGCGCGGACGCCATTGCCGGCCTGGCCGCCCGGTTTGAGGAAGAATACGAGCAACAAATTGGCTTCACCCTGAAGGACATCGCGATCGAATTGATATCGCTGAGTGTCACGGCGCGCGAAAAGCGATTGCGGACGGCGGCGCGACCGTTGGAAGTCCAGCCTTGCCAGGCAAAGGCCCAGCCTCATATCCGAGCGATCTTTGAGCGCAGCGCTGCAAACCCCCTGCCCTTCAAGGTCATCCCGCGCGAAAGCTTGAATGGGCAAGCGATGAGCGGCCCGGCGATCATCTCGGAGGCGCAGACAACAACGGTCGTGCGCCCCGGCTGGCACGCGCGACGCGGCGATCAGGGGCACCTTGTGCTGGAGCGCAACCGATGAGCGCGCCCTTGGACATCGTGGCCCAGAACGTGCTGTGGAACCGCCTGATTTCCGTCTGTGAGGAGCAGGCAAACGCGCTGATGCGCGCGGCTTTCGGCGCAATTGTGAGGGAGGCCGGCGATCTGTCGGCCGGCGTTTTCAACGCGGACGGGCAGATGCTCGCCCAAGCGGTGACCGGCACGCCGGGCCATGTAAACACGATGGCCGCATCCGTGCGCGCGATGCTTGATTTCATCCCGCCCCAGGACCTCAGCCCCGGCGACGCACTCGTCACCAACGACCCGTGGCTGGGCGCAGGCCATGTGTTTGACTTCGTCGTCGTCACCCCCGTCTTTATGGGCGCCCAGATCGTGGGCTACCTCGCATCCACCAGCCATATCGTCGATGTGGGCGGGCGCGGCTGGTCCGCCGAAGGCCGGTCGGTTTTCGAGGAAGGCGTCACCATTCCAGTGATGCGGCTGCGGCGGCAAAGCGCGCTGAACGAAGACCTCTTGAGGATCGTCACGACCAACTCCCGCGTTCCGCATGAGGCGCGTGGCGATATCCTGTCGCTCCTGACCTGCAATGACACGGGCGCGACACGGCTGCTGGATCTGATGGCGGAATATGATCTGGGCGACCTCAACGCGATCTCCGACTTCATTTTCGACCGCTCCCGCGCGGGCACGCGTCGTGCGCTGATGCGCGCGCCGGAGGGGGTGTATGAAAGCGCTTTACGGCTGGATGGCTATGACACCCCGATTGAGCTGCGCGCCAGCATGCGCGTCCATAAGGGCCGGATCGAGGTTGATCTTGCGGGCTCCTCCCCTTCTGTGGATCGCGGCATCAACTGCCCCCTTAACTACGCCACCGCCTACGCGGCTTTTGGTATCCGGGCGCTGCTGGCGCCCGACATTCCCAACAACCATGCCTCGCTGGAGGCCATCGCCATCACCGCCCCCCCCGGCCTCGTGGTCAGCGCGGAGCGCCCCAGCCCCGTCACCGCCCGCCATGTGATCGGGCAGGCTCTGCCGGACCTGATGCTGGGCTGTCTTGAACAGGCCTTGCCGGGCGAGGTGCTGGCCGAAAGCGCGGGCGCGCTTTGGACCATGTCGCTGTCGGGGGCCGGCTTTACCTCACTCAACGTGGCGCTTGGGGGCATGGGCGCGCGGCCGGGCCTTGACGGGCTTTCCACCACCGCCTTCCCCTCGGGCGTGGGGGCGGTGCCCGTGGAGGCGGCGGAAGTGGCCGCGCCCTTGATCTACCACGCCAAGGAATTTGCCCCGGATACGGGCGGGGCGGGCCAATATCGCGGCGGGCTAGGCCAACGGATCGAGATCGGCGCGCGCGAGGCGCAAGACCTGTCCCTTTCAGCTGCCGCGTTTGAGCGGCTGACCACCGGCCCCGCGGGCCGTCAGGGCGGGCAAGCGGGCGCGGCGGGACGGGTCGAAATCACCAACGGCACCCAGATCACCGACAAAGGCATCTACGAAATTCCGGCGGGGGAGCGGTTAATTCTGCAAACGCCGGGCGGAGGCGGGTTCGGGAACCCCGCGCACCGGGACAGGGAAGCGGTCTTACGTGACCTGTCAGACGGGCTGATCTCTGAGGAGGCGGCCGCAACCCTGTATCAACATGACCCAAATGGGAGGACGACCAAATGACCAACGCCAAAACATTGCTTGCCGCTGGCGCGGCCTTTGCCGCGCTTAGCACCGCCGCCATGGCAGAGACGAAATGGGATCTCAGCACCGCCTGGGGCGCCAATAATTTCCACGCCCAAAGCGCGATTGCCTTTGCCGACGCGGTGCGAGATGCCACGGATGGCTCCGTCGATATAACGGTGCATCTGTCAGGCGAGATCGGGGTGAAGATCACCGAAAAGCTCTCCTCCGTCGAAAACGGCATCATCCAGATGGCTGACATGCTGCTGTTCCTGCAGGCCGGCGAGGCACCGTTTCTGGGCATCGACACGCTGCCCTACCTGATCCAGGGCCAGGACGAGATGAAGACCTGGCTGGAGGTCGCAGGCCCCACCTATGACGAGATATTCGCCAAGCATAACCAGAAGGTGCTGTACTACGTCCCGTGGCCGTCGCCGGGCGTCTACACCAAGCAGGCCGTGGTCAGCGCGGGCGACATGGAAGGCCAGCGCATCCGCGCCTTCAATGCCACCTCCTTCGACTTCCTGTCGCGCCTGGGCGCCGCCCCGGTGGAGCTGCCCTTCGGGGAGCTTGCCGCCGCTGTCGCCGCAGGCACTGTGGACGGGGCCGCAACGTCGACCTCCACCGGCGCGAATTCGAAGCTTTACCAGTTCACCGATCATTTCAACCCGCTCAACTGGTCCATGTCGCCCGATGCGGTGACGGTCAACCTGGACGCATGGAACGCGCTCAGCGATGCGGAGCGGGCCACGATTCAAGGGCTGGCAGACAGTATGGAGGCCGATTTCTGGGCCGCCTCCGCCGCCGAAGACACATCCCAAACCAAGGTGCTGACAGATAATGGCATGGCCGTCAGCCAGGCCGATGACAGCCTGAAAGCCAAGATGGCGGAGGCGGGCAAAGCCATGTGGGCGGAGTTCTTTGAAAACGTGCCGGAGGCCGAAGCCGTCGTGAACGCCTATGCCGAAAAGGTCGGCAAATAGGCCAGCAGGCCGGGGCATCCTCCTGCCCCGGCCAACTTCTGCGATGACCCGATTTCTTTCCCTCATCGACCGCGCCTCCCGGCTGGCGGAAACCGTCGCGGTGGCGCTGGTCTTTGGCTATTGCGCCTTGATGCTGACAGAGGTCGTGGCCCGGGCGCAGGCGCAAAGTTTCTCCTTCACGTGGGAGTTCAGCCAATACGCGATGGCTGCGATCTTTGCGCTGGCGTCCGGCCCCGCCATCCGCACCGGCGTCCATGTGCGCATCACCCTGCTGGGGGAGGTGCTGCCCCCTCGCGCCCGCACCGCGCTGGACCTGCTGGCCAATGCCATTGCTTTATTGATCGTCGCGCTCATCGTCTGGGCGATGTGGACGAAGGCCGCCACCTCGTTTGATCGCAACATTCTTGCCACCAGCGTCACCAAAACGCCGCTCTGGATACCGCAGGCGGTGGTGGTCTGGGGCATGGCGCAGCTGTGGTGCGACCTGCTGGCCCGGCTGATCCGGCGCGCGCGGGGCGAGACTTATGAATGGCGCGACGCCGATGCGGAACCCTCAGATGTTTGAAATCGCGATGGTCGCCCTGCTGCTGTTCACCGCGCTTCTGGCAGGCTCCGTCTGGATCGGGTTGTCTTTATTTGCCACCGGCTACGTGCTGCTGTCGATCTTCAAGCCGAATATCCCGATGGAGATTTTTTCAAGCGGCGTGATCTGGGGCGCGATGATACCGACCCCGCTCTTGTCGCTGCCGCTGTTCATCCTGATGAGCGAGGTGCTGGTTGCCGCAGGGCTTGGCCGGTCCCTCTTCTCGGGGCTGGCACCATGGCTGGGGCGGCTGCCCGGCGGGTTGCTGCATGTCAACGTGGTGGGCTCGACGCTTTTTGCGGCTGTCTCAGGCTCCTCCGCCGCAACCACCGCGATTGTGGGCAAGGTCAGCCTGCCGGAGCTTCAGGCACGCGGCTATGACAGGCAGCTGGCCATGGGGTCCCTTGCGGGGGCCGGCACGCTTGGGTTTCTGATCCCGCCCTCGATCATCATGATCATCTACGGCGTCGTGGCGGAGCAATCCATTCTGGAGCTGTTCATCGCAGGTGTCATTCCGGGCCTCTCCCTTGCCGGGCTTTATGCGGCCTATATCGCGGGCCATCAGATCGTCACCGGCTCCCAACCCGCGCAGGAGCGCAGCACATGGGCAGACAGGCTGCGGGGCCTGCGTGACATCGGGCCAGTGGCGGCGCTCATCATCGCCATCATGGGGTCGCTGTTCATGGGGCTGGCCAGCGTGACCGAACTGGCCGCCATTGGGGTGCTTGGCGCGGTCGTCATCGCGGTGCTCATGGGACGGTTCAGCTTGGCCGCGATGATCCGGGCCGGGCGGCGCGCTGTTCGAACCTCCGCCATGATCGGGCTGATCATCATCGGCGCCGCACTGCTCAATTCCGCCTTCGGGTTCCTTGGCATTCCCAAAGCCATCGCGGCGGAGATCGCGGCGCTTAGCCTCGCCCCCTTCACGCTGATTGCGGTGTTGCTGGCCTTCTACGCGCTCTTGGGGATGTTTCTAGACGGCACCTCGATCATCGTCATGACCCTGCCAATCACGCTGCCTTTGGTCACCGCCGCGGGCTATGACCCAGTGTGGTTTGGTATCTTCGTCGTCGTCGCGGTCGAGATCAGCCAGATCACCCCCCCGATTGGTTTCAACCTCTTCGTTATCCAATCACAAACGGGGGAAGGGATCGGCACCATCGCCCGCGCCGCCCTGCCCTTTTTCGTTCTTCTGTTGTGCTTTGCGCTGATCCTCGCGCTGTTTCCGCAAATGGCGCTCTGGCTACCCGGGCGACTGGCATGAGCGCACTTTACCAACAGGTGGCCGAGGGGATCATGGCCCGCATCGCGCAAGGTGAGCTGCAGGTGGGCGACCGCCTGCCGCCCGAACAATACTACGCCGCCAGTCTTGGCATCAGCCGCTCAACCCTGCGGCTCGCTTTCGCGGAGCTTGAGGCGGCAGGCGTGTTGCGCCGCAAGAAGCGCGCGGGAACGGAGATCATATCAGCCACCCCCGTCAAACGGTTCAATATGGCCACAACCGGCATTGCGGAGTTGCTGAGCCTAGGGCGTGATACCCAGTTCGAGATCTTCGGCACGCGCAGCGTCCAAACCGAAGACATCGCGCCGCTGCATGGGCTGAAAAGCGAGACCGGCTATTGGCTGGAGGTGCATGGCGCGCGCACCATGGCAGGCGAGGCGCGGCCTTTCAGCGTGAACCGCGTGTACGTCCCCGCCCGGTTTGCCGGGATTGAGCCGGTGCTGAAGGCGCGCGGCACCTCGGTCTTTCGCGCGATTGAGGACAGGTTTGACGTGGCCGTGGGCCGGGTCAGCCAGGTGATGCGCGCTATTGCCTGCCCTGCCGCGGAAGCGCAGCTGATGGGGTTGGCCGAGGGCGCGCCAGCCTTGCAGATCACCGCCCAGCTTTTTGTGCAGGACGGCCAGCTTATGGAGGTGTCGGTGGCGATTTTCGACCCCGAACGGTTTGAGGTACGGACGGATGTGCAGATAGTCTAGCTTTTGCGCGCCTCGCCCAGCCCGCGCGACTTCGCCGCGTCAGGCAGCGTTTCCCACCAGTCCGCGTAGCCGCTGTTCCACGGCGCTTTCAGCGTCTCATCCGGCGCGCCGTCCTGCCACCAGACCGGCCCGCATTCGCCCAGATCATGCTTGGCCGCGTCAACGGCTTCTCTAGCCGCGCGCGTCTCGGCATCCGTCTTGGCAAAGCGTACCGCGCGACGGGCCTTCATCAGGGAGGAGACGGCCGACTTTCGCGCCCCTTCCGACAGGCGCGGATCGGTTTTCCGCCACAGCCTGCCTTTGGAGACGAAATACCGGCCATCCGGTGTCTCAGGGTAGTCCTTGCGGCCCAACTTGCAGGGCCGTCAGGCCGCGTCAGACCATTCCCATGGCCGGGTGAATTCACCAAGTACGGTGGTCACGGCGGTGTCGGTGACATCGCCCTTCTTGGTCAGCTGCGCCACCAATCCGCGCTTCTTGTCTTCCAGCACCGACGTGACCTCCGCCTCGATCCCGGCATCGGCCAGCGCCTTGTTATAGATCCGGGTGATCGCGGCACGGCGCAGGTCGGGCTTGAAGATTTTGCCCACGGCGGTCTTGGGCAGCTCGTCCATCAGCTCGATATATTTGGGCCAGGCGGCGCGCTCATGGACATGCTCCTTGCAGTGCGCCATCAGGTCCTCCGTCGTGGCGGTGGCGCCTGCAACAAGTTCCACATAAACGCATGGGATCTCGCCCGCATGGGCGTCGGGCTGGCCGATGGCGCCGGCAAAGGCCACCGCCTCGTGGCCGGCAAGAGCCTCCTCGATCTCGGCCGGGTCAATATTATGGCCGCCGCGGATGATCAGGTCTTTCGCCCGGCCTGTGATCCATAGATATCCGTCCGGGTCGATGCGGCCCAGATCGCCGGTGCGCAGGTATTTCTCATCCCGGTAGAGGTCCACGTTCTTGTCGGCCTCCGTATAGGTGTTGCCCGCAAAGACGCCCGGGTTGGAGACGCAAATCTCCCCGATCTCATCCGGCCCCATGGGCGCGCCGTCCGAGACCGCCCGGATCTGCACGTCGCAATAGGGGAACGGGATACCGATGGAGCCGATCTTCTTCTCCCCATCAGGTGGGTTGATCGACACAAGGCACGTGGCCTCCGTCAGGCCGTAGCCTTCGGTGATCGTGACGTTGCACGCTTTCTCGAACCGTTTGTAAAGCTCCACCGGCAGGGGCGAGGAGCCGGAGAACGCCATTTTCAACGAGGAGATATCGGCATCCACCGCGCGCTGCATCAGCGCCGAGATCGCCGTGGGCACGGTGATCATGAAGGTCACCTGATAACGTTCCACAAGCTTCCAGAAATTGTCGAACACGCCGTCGCCCCGGTAGCCCTGCGGCGTCGGGAAAACCACATGCGCGCCAGAGCGGATCATGGCCATCATGATCACATGTACCGCAAAGACGTGGAACAGCGGCAGCGGGCAGATGATGACGTCATTTTCGTCAAACAGCAGCGTGTGGCCCAGAAAGCCGTTATAAACCATGCCGGAATATTTGTGCTGCGCCACCTTTGGCATGCCCGTGGTCCCGCCGGTGTGGAAATAGGCGGCAACCCGGTCGCCCGCGCTATCAGCGAAGCTCAGCGTCTTGGGCTGCTTGCCCATTTCGGCATTGAAGTTCAGCACCTTCGCGTGATGGGTATGCGTGACCTTGGGACGGATCAGCGGCACGATGAATTTCTTCAGGCCCGTGAGATATCGCAGCAGGTCCACCTCAAGCACATGGGTGACGCCGGGCGCATCCTTCACGGCTTCGGCCACCTTTTGGGCAAGGTCAGTTTTTGGGAACGGGCGCAGGGTGACGACGACCTTCGCGCCGGTCTCCCGCAGGATGGCGCTGATCTGTTCAGGCTCCAGCAGCGGGTTGATAGGGTTGACGATGCCCGCGATCATGCCGCCCAGCAGCACATCCAGCGTCTCCGTGGCATTGGGCAGCACATAGGCCACCACATCATCCTCACCCACCCCGAGGGAGCGGAACAGGTTCGCGGACTGGCAGGCATGGGCATGAACCTCGGACCAGCTGAGCGTCTCCTTCGGGTCCGTGGGGCCGGACGTCAGCTGATAGGAAAAGGCAGGCCGGTTGCCATGGCGATTTTTGATGTCTTCCAGCATGGCGTGCATGGTTTTGGGCAGGTCGCGCTGCTCCCACGGCTGTTCGGCCTCGATTGCATCGCGGTCAGCCTGACCGGCGTAATTCTTTTCCATATGTTCCTCCCTTTGGCCCCGTCCAAGGGCCTCTCCCATAACGCAAAATCATGGGTGCAAATCCCAACCCGCGCAAGTCTGACGCTACGCTAAAACGCAAATGGGCGCCACCGGGGCGCCCATACCTGATCATAAAGCGGTGATCCGCAACGCGGCCTAGGCCGTCGGGATGCGCAGCACCTGACCGGGGTAGATTTTGTCCGGGTGGGTCAGCATCGGCTTGTTGGCCTCGAAAATCTTTTCGTAATGCGCGCCGTTGCCCAAGGTCTTGGCCGAAATCGCCCAGAGCGTATCGCCCTTCTCGACCGTGTGGAACGTAGGCTGCACGGCATCGTCTTCGTCTTCGACCTCGGCCACGCCCTCCACATTGCCGACTGCCAGGATCACCTTCTCCCGCTCCTCCGCGCTGAGATCGCCGCCCTTGACCACGACCTTGTCGCCCGCGATCGAGATATCGGCGCCTTTGGTCTCAAGCCCCAGATCATCAAGCTCTTTCTTCAGCACTTCGGCATCGGGCTCGGCGGCCTCCGCCTTGCCGCCAAACAGCGATTTGCCTGCATTCTTTACAAAGCTGAACAGTCCCATAGGTAATTCCCCCTTCATCAGACCCGTGCCGGAATGGCACATTGGAGGGCAGCATTCACCAAAGCATGAGGCAGGTGCAAGGGGAAAGCGTACCGCTATTCCGCCGCCATCCCCGCCGTAAACTGCAGCTGTGCGAGCCGGGCATAAAGCCCGCCTTCGGCGACCAGGCTGTCATGGGTACCCGTGGCCACGATGCGGCCCTGATCGAACACGATGATCCGGTCGGCCTTCTTGACGGTGGCCAGTCTGTGGGCCACCACAAGCGTCGTGCGCCCCTCAGACAGCTTCTCGACCGCGCTTTGCACCGCCGCTTCGCTTTCGGCATCCAGCGCCGATGTCGCCTCATCCAGCAGCAGGATCGGCGCGTCGCGCAGGATGGCGCGGGCAATGGCGATGCGCTGCTTCTGGCCGCCAGACAGCATCACGCCGCGCTCGCCCACGAAGGTCTCGTACCCTTCGGGCAGCGCGGTCAGGAAATCATGGGCGGCGGCGGCCATGGCGGCGGCTTCAACCTCCGCGTCGCTGGCACCGGGACGGCCGAAGCGGATGTTTTCGCGGGCTGAGGCCGCGAAGATCACCGGGTCCTGCGGCACCAAGGCGACCGATTGGCGGAACGTATCGCGGTTGACGCTGCGCAGGTCGGTGCCGTCGATGGCGATCTTGCCCGTGTCAGGGTCGTAGAAGCGTAAAAGCAGCTGGATGATCGTCGTTTTGCCCGCGCCGGAGGGGCCGACCAGCGCGACCGTTTCGCCCGGTGCCACGTCAAGCGACACGCCATCCAGCGCCGCCACGGAGGGGCGCGCGGGGTAGTGGAAGGTGACGTTATCAAAGGCCACGCGCCCCTCGACCTTCGGCATCAGTGCGGGACTGACGGGGTCGGTGACGGTGTCGACCGAGGTCAGCAGATCAACCAGCCGTTCCGTCGCGCCGGCGGCGCGCTGAACCTCGCCCCAGATCTCAGACAGCGCGGCCACGCCGCCTGCGACCATGATGGCGTAGATCAGGAATTGCACCAGCTCTCCCGGTGTCATCACCTCGGCCCGGACGTCGCGCGCGCCGACCCATAGGACGCCGACAATGCCGATGAACACCAGAAAGATGACGATCACGGTCATGATTGCCCGCACCCCGATCCGCTTGCGCGCGGCGTCGAAGCTGCGCTCCGTCAGGTCGGCGAAGCGGCCCCGGCTGGGGGCCTCATGGGTGAAGGCCTGAACGGTCTGCACCGATAGCAGCGCTTCGGACGCATTGCCCGAGGAGGCCGCGATATGATCCTGGTTCTCCCGGCTCAGCTTGCGCACGCGGCGGCCCAGAAGGATGATCGGCACAATCACCGCCGGTACGATCAGCAGCACCAGCCCGGTCAGCTTGGCCGACGTTGCGAGCATCAGGATCAGCCCACCCACCAGGATCAGCACGTTTCGCAGCGCGATGGAGGCCGAGGACCCGATGACCGACAAAAGCAGCGTCGTATCCGTGGTGATCCGGCTCAGCACCTCGCCGGTCATGATACGCTCAAAGAAGGCGGGCGACATGCCGATGGTGCGATCAAACACCTCCTTGCGGATATCGGCCACCACCCGTTCGCCTAGCCGTGTGACAAGGTAGTAACGCAGCCCCGTGCCGATGGCCAAAAGCGCGGCCACGCCGATGGCGGCGCCGAAATACTGGTCCAGCAGCTCGGCGTTGCGGGTGTCAAACCCGTCCACCACCCGGCGCACCGCCATGGGAAGTATCAGCGAGACAACCGCCGTCAGCGTCAGGGCCACAAGGGCCGCGATCATCAGCCGGGAATAGGGCAGCACAAAAGGCCAAAGCGCGGCCAGGATACCGATTTTGCGAGAGGAGGCGCGTTCCGCCTCAGTGCCTTGTGTCTCTGCCATTGCCGCCTCAACCTTTGTCGCAAGCGGCATAGCCAAGCCAGCCGCCCGCCGCAAGCGGCCAGAGGTCGCGGGCTCGTGACGGAAGGCTGCTCAGGTCTGGTTGGGATCCTGCAACATGGCGCCCAAGAACCGCGCCTTGACCAGCCAGGAAAACCCAAAGGCCCAAAGCGCAATCGCCTCAAACCAGAAGGTCAGCCGGTTGGCATCCCACCAGGGCGGATCAAAAACGAACGCCAACCCGATGGCCAGCATGCACAGGATAATGGTGCCGCCCGACAGGTAGTAAAGCGCGTTGCGGATCGTCTTGGCCTGCGTGGGCTTGCCATTGGCCAGACGCTGATGCGGATCGACCTGCGTGAAAACCATCAACGCGAACCATGCTAGAAACGCAAAAAGCAGGGCCGCCGCGCCGTAATGCAGCATGTCGGAGCCGACCATGAAACCCCATACCGGCTGATCAAACAGCTGAAAGAAACTCTCCAACGGGCCGGTGGCATTGGGCAGCGGGTCCGTGGCCCCTTCAGGCAAATCAAACGGCAGAAACGCACGCGCGCGGAACCCAGTGCCTTGGCAGCCATGCCCGGAGGTTGGAAAAAGCGCCACGCAGATCGCGAATATGCCAGCGAACCGGGACAGGATTGGCTCCAACCGGATCTGCTTGGTGCCGCGATAGACCATCAGATAGGCGCCGATAAAAACCAGCGCCCCGATGAAAATGCTGCCTAAAAACGGGGCGTAGTAATAATGGCTGATGGAGTTGCGGTAGCATGTGCTTTCAAAAGGCGTCAGCTGGCTGAACGCGGCCACAACCATCAGCGTGGGCAGCAGCAACGCCACCATCCCGACGACACCCGCCAAACGGCGCTGATCGACGGCAACAAAGCTACTGCGGGGAATGGGGCCACCCGGCCCGGCGGACATATCGCTCATCAAACAGTTCCCCAAATTGTTTCCCCGCCAAGGGGGTCGCAATAGCACGGAATATCTGCCGTCGCAAAAATCGCAGGTTACCGCGCGGTGCGCTGTCATTTGGGAAAAAACTGGAGCGGGTAGCGGGAATCGAACCCGCACCTTAAGCTTGGAAGGCTCTTATGATACCATTTCACCATACCCGCTCAGCGCTCTCGGCTATATTTTAGGCCCATTTCAACGTCAAGCGCACAATGCTCCGCTGGACGGTAGAGGCACGGAGTGAGAATTCAAACGTCACCACGCGATTGTTCTATGACCACCTGCAAGGCTAGCTCAATCTTGCAAAGCTTCATCAATCGTCAGCGGTCGCGAGCAATACCAAACCTGCGGCGTCACCCCGACCAACTTGACAGAATGGGCTTTGACCAACCGCATACAAAACGTGATGCGATCAACTGCCTGAGTTACCAGCCTTTGGGACAAACAGCCGTTAGTGTCTTCGAACCTGTGTCTGACTTTAGACTTGAATCAGGGGCCTGTAGGTTTGTCTGAAATTTGAGAGCGAGGGGCGTGCATATGTTTGGGAGGGCAATCGGTAAGATCGTTGTGGCACTTCTTGGGACTACTGCTGCAGTGGCAGAGGAGCAGGCCGTGATAGTGTCATTTCAATATGGATTGGAAAGCCTCGACGAGCTTTACGGTCTTGAAACTACACCAGGGACAGCATTAGCCGGGGTCGGTGAATATGATGGACATGAGATAGCGGCTGATCTCAGTGACGGGCGTCTTTACCTATATGGTCCTGACGCGTACGCAGTGGCAACAACCGCTCTTTCGATATTTCGAACGTATGCGTTCATGAACGGTGCGAAACTTGAGGTCAGATACGGACCGCCAAAAGATGGGGTAAAAACAAGAGAAATCGTCGTCACCAGAGATTAAGGTATTGGGTGCTGGGGGCCTACAGTGGTCATTGCCGGTACTGCAGCATTGGTGGTGTCATTGTTTGTAGCGAAGCCAATCGGGATCGGACCTTGCGGCAAAGATCAAGTCCATTTGCCCCCTGCCATAGACGGCAGAGGAGGGCTATCTTCGCTAGTACGGCCGGGGGCAAATACACTTATCAATCTCGTGGACCGGACAGCGTAGAATTAGCATTCTAGGTTTCGTCCGACATCCTGAACATTGGCCAAGCCCCTCCCTCAAAGCAGCGCCATCACCTCGTCGCGGTTGGGCATGGACGGGGCGGCACCGGCGCGTGTCACGGACAGGCCCGCCACCGCGCAAGCGACGCGCGCGGCTTCTTCCGGTGCCATGCCAGACGCCAGACAGGCCGCGAAGCCACCGTTGAATGCGTCGCCTGCGCCTGTGGTCTCGACCACGGGGCCGGCCTTGACCGCGGGGACCAGCCCGTGGCCGTCCAGATAGGCCCCTTGCGCGCCCATAGTGATGATCGGGCGGGCAACGCCCAGCCCTTTCAGGGCCGCGCAGGCGCGTCGGGCATCCTCAACACGTGTCACCTTGACGCCTGAGAGCGCCTCCGCCTCCGTCTCGTTCGGTGTGACGTAATCGCAAAGCGCCAGCATCTCGCGCGGCAACGCGGCTGCGGGGGCGGGGTTCAGGATGGTCACGGCCCCTGCCCCGCGCGCGATCTCCAGCCCCCGCATGGCCGCGTCCAAAGGCTGCTCCAACTGGGTGATGAAGACATCTGCGCCCTCGATCACATCGCGCGCATTCTCCAGATCAGCGGGTGACAGATCGGCGGCCGCACCCGGCGCGATGATGATCGCGTTGTCGCCGCTGACAGCATCGACAAAGATATGCGCGGCCCCCGTGTAGCTGCCCGCATCGCGGGTGACATGCGGGGTGATCCCGTCGCTCTCCCAAAGCGCGTCGGCCATGGTCGCAAAATTATCGTCGCCCAGCCGGGTGATCATCGTCACCTCCGCCCCCATGCGTGCGGCAGCCACCGCCTGGTTGGATCCCTTGCCACCCGGGTTCATCGCGAAGGAATGGCCCAGCAGGGTCTCCCCCATCACGGGCAGGCGGTCCGCCCGGAAGGCCAGATCGGCGACGAACACCCCCAGAACCGCAACTTTTCCCATGGTTAATCTCCTTCAGGTTGCCACCCGGCATAGAGTGGATGACCCGGCCCCACAGGGCAAGCCACCGGCGCCCCATCCGCGCGGGCGGAGGCGTAAAGCGCCGTGATCAGCGCAATCGACGCCCGGCCATCGGCCAGCGTCACCGCGCGGTTAGGCTGGCCTGCCATGGCGCGCGCAACCTCCGCCAGTAACCCGGCAAAGCCAGCCAAGCCCTGCGAAGTCCCGGCCACCAATGCGTCAACCTGCGCCTGTTCGGCAGGGTCGCGGGCCTGAAGCACCCAGTCCTGATCCATCGGCGCGTAAGGAGATGTGCCGCTTGTTGCCGTCAGCCCCTCAAACACCAGCCGGATCCGCGTCGTGTCATCCGCACCGCCAAGCGTCACCGAACTGGTCGCCAACGCGCCATTTGCCATGCGAAAACTGATCGCAGCGCAATCCTCCGTCTCGATCGGGTTGATGCGGGTCGCGAGTTGTGCGTTGACCGATGCGACAGGGCCGAACAGCACGCCCAATAGGTCATGCGCGTGGATGGCGTGGCCCAGGATTGCGCCGCCCCGCTCCCCCGCCCAGGTGCCGCGCCAGGGCACGGCGTAGTAATCCGCGCGCCGTGCCCAGTGGGTCTCAAGACTGGCCATCTGAGGCGCCCCGGCAAGCCCGGCCTCCTGCAAAGCCTGCAGCTGCGACATGGCGCGGCCGAAACGGTACTGGAACACCGGAAAAACCTGGCCCGCGCTTTGTGCCTGAGCC
>CALHHY010000030.1 GCA_938030665.1 uncultured Litoreibacter sp.
TGGTAACAGCAACAGGCGGCAGTGCACAAATCACTGATCCGGGCAATGGTGGCGTAGAGTCGAATTCGGTTCCCAATGGTGGCTTTGCCATAGCCCGCGTCCCTGGTTGGGACAGTGAGGTTGAAATCTGGCGCAACCACCAGGGCTTGAGTGCCTTTGAAGGTCAAAGTTGGATCGAAGTCGATGCACGTGGCGGCGCTTCTGACATCACACGCAATTATGACGTCCCAACAGGCCAATCTGCGACACTGAGCTTTGCTTCAGCACCTCGTCCGGGTGTGTCAGCTGCGTCCAACAGGTTCCGGGTTATCTGGAACGGACAAGTCGTCGGCAATGTTGCCGTAGATGGTGCCGGTGAAACGTCGTTGAATTGGCGCAACTATAGCTTCGTTGTGACGGGGGCTGCAGGACAAGACACCCTGACGTTCCGAGAGTTAGATGCAGATTCGGTAGGCGCCATGCTTGACGCGGTTACACTGCAATAAATCTTTATCCCCGCCGCTTACAACGGCGGGGATTTTTACGACTTCAGTGCAAGGGGCGCCAGCCATGAAATCGATCACTCTAAGCGCGGTGCTCGCCGCGAGTTTAGCTATGACGCCTGCGGCGTTCGCTTGCGCGCCTGCCAAAAGCCATGGCGATCACGCAAACCATGAGGTCTTGTTCAAAACCGACTATGCTTTGACAGATCACCGCAGCCAGCCCGCAACAACAGCGGATTACGCGGGGCTGTATCAGATTGTCTATTTTGGGTTCACCAACTGTCCAGACATTTGCCCAATTGGTCTTGATCTGATCTATCAGGCGCGCGATCTGATGCCTGCTGAGTTGAGAGATCAAACACAACCCATCCTCATCACTGTGGACCCCGAACGAGATACGCCCGAGGCCATGGCGGATTATGTTGCCGCCTTTGACGAAGGGCTGATCGGCATGACCGGCAGCAAGCTGGACATTGCCAAAGCCAGCCGCAGCTTCGGGGTGTTCGCTGTCAAAGATCACACATCCCACCACGGCGATTACAACATGAATCACACGTCGCTTATCTACGTCATTGGCCCTGATGGGAGCCCTTGCGGGACAGTGGATACGAACCGCAATGCTGAGCAGTTGAAAGAAGCGCTTGTTGACTTGATGCTCTGATTGGCCATTGATCCGAGCCGCGGCCCACATGCCATTCCGTTGATCCTACGGCATTTGACCGGGCAGGCCCGCGCAAAATTTCTTCCAATCGTCAGTTGAACAGGACAGCGCGCAGGTCTTCCTCCGATATCACACCGGCGTCGGCGAGACGTTGACCTTCTTCGCGCATGGTGATGAACCCGGTTTCGCGGGCGAGCGCCAGCAAGCCGGCCTCCCGCGTGCCGTCTGCAATTGCGGCGGCGACCTTGTCATTCACCTCGAACAGTTCGGACACAACCGTGCGCCCCCCACCATCCGCGCGCGGCACCAGCCGTTGCGATAGCACCCCTCGCAATGTCGAGGCGATCAGGTAATCCGGGATTTGCAGATCACGCAGCCGGTCCACCGCTGCAATCGCCGTCGAGGTATGCAGGGTGGAGGCCACCAGCCGGCCAGTCATCGCGATCCGGATTGCCTGTTGTGCCGTTTCGGGGTCCCGGATTTCCCCCACCAGCACCACATTGATGTCCTGGCGCAGAACCGCGCGCAGCGCGTGGCCAAAATCGTATCCGATCTCGGTCTGGACCTGGGTCTGACAAATACCGTCCAGCGTGAATTCCACCGGGTCCTCGATGGTGATGATCTTGTTGGTCGTCGCATCCAGCCGGGACAGCCCGGTATAAAGAGTCGTCGTCTTGCCCGAACCCGTCGGCCCGGTGACCAGAAACAGCCCCTCGGTCCGGCGAAACATGCCGTCAAGCTGGACCAACCGGTCATGACGAAATCCCAGCTGCTCCAGATTAAGGGGGCGGGCGCGTTGATCAAGCACCCGCATCACCAGACTTTCGCCAAATTGCGTCGGCAATGTAGACAGGCGGAAATCGACCGGGACGCCGCGCAGCGTCTGCCGGATTCGACCGTCCTGGGGGCGGCGCAACTCGGTAATGTTGAGACCTGCGATCAGCTTCAAGCGGGATTGAACGGCCCTGATCTCAACGTCATTCAGCCGCCGCTCCGGCGCCAGGGCGCCATCGACGCGCAACCGCACCACGCCGCCCGCCTCGTCGGCCTCGACATGGACGTCAGACGCGCGCTCATCAATGGCTGACAGCAGGATCGCCTGCACCAAACGCACCACCGGGCCTTCGGTTGAGGATTGCGCCAGCTGATCTATATCGCGTTCGCGGATATAGGCGTCGCCCTGATCATCGGGCGCGTCCTCTTCGGTTCGGGCCAGCACCTGAGTGATCTCGCGTCGGGTCGCGACCTCAATCGCAAAGCGCTTCTTAGAGGCGTATTCCAGCATGCGCACGACATCCGCGTCACGCGGGTCGACCATCATCAATATCACCTCGCCCTCGTCGGACAGGCAAGGGCAGACGTTGTTATTGGTCAAATACTCGCGCGAAATGTCCCATGAGGTTTCAAGAAATGGCGTGTAGCTGCGCCCGTCCGCACGCGGCAACCCAATCCATTTGGACAGGAACGCGGCCAGATCATCTTCCGGCAGGACGCCAAGTTCCAGCAGGGTCTCTTCCAAGGTGCGGGACGTTGCTTCGGCGGCGGACATCGCGCGGCGCACCTCTGCATCACCTAGGGTCTTTGTCCCCATCAGCGCGGCAGCGAGAGCGTTGTTTCGGGTCTTCAGGCTCATGAAGGGCGGTCCCGTTCCTATTAATACTGCTGCATGAACATCTTGGACAAGCAGACGCATCTTTGTTAAACAAAGATTAATCACGGGTGTGTGTACGCGTTAAGTTAAATGGTTATCACGAAATGGTCTCTCTTCAACCACTTAAGTCGGTTCTGACGCTGTCGTTATTTGGCACGCCTCGTGGGCGGCGCCTTGTGCTGAACAATCCGCGCGGGGACGAGGGGACGCGGCTGCCCTTCGATTTGCTCGTCGATTCCGAGGCGCTTTTGGTGCGAGAGCGGGAGTTTCCAGCCCTCGCCAAATCGAGCCTTGAGAAAGCGGTGATCCTGGACGCCAAACGGGCCTCCCCCTTTCAGAACGACAAGATTCACGTGGCCTTCCGCGTGGTTGAAAAGACAGGCAACACGCTGCTGGTGCGCCAATATATTATCCGTGAAACCGATTTGATCCGGATACGCGAAAAATTCGCGGCACAGGGCCAGAAGATACGAACCGTGGCCCCAAAGGATGCGCCCAACGCGCGGCTCGCCGACTACACGACCGAACTGATGGCGCCGACAGCGCACTGGCGCAAGCTGAACATGCTGATGCTGGTTCCGCTTATGTTTCTTGTTGGGGCCAATGCCTATGTTCCACTTCTTCAGTTTCAGCAGGAACGCGACACCGCCGCGGCCCATGTCGCTGAGCTGCAGGCGGAGGCCAAGCGGCTGAAAACATTCCTCGCCGACACGGCGGATCGGTCATCGGGTTTGCGGCAGGCCACGGAACGGCACGCACAAAACGCCGATGTGCTGGCCGTTGTCGACAAGCTGACAGCTGCCCTTCCTGACAATGCCTGGGTCAGCTTGCTGCGTTTTGATGGGGAGACCCTGTTTGTTTCCGGCAACACGACAGGCGACGTGCTGACCTTGCTGGATGAGATTCGAAAAGCGCCGGGCTTCGGCGAACCGCTTGTGCAAAGCAGTTTCTCTGTCAACGGGTCCAGCAACGAGCTACGCTTTGAAATAGAAGTGCCTGTTCTGGGAGGCAAACCATGATTTTCGGGATTTCAAGAGCCGTTCTTGGGATTGCCCTACTTTGCGCCATGCTAGCCGTCACCGGCTATAGCTATCTGTCCAACGCCAAATCGGACGCCACAGTCGCGCGTGACGCGTCCATGCTGCGTGCCGAAGGCCTGCGAAAAAACATCGCTCAGCTGAAGCAGGAGGTTGTCGCCGCCCAAAACAGCGAGGCAGCCAGCGTCCTGATGTGGCGAAGTCCCGAAGGCGCGACGCCTGCAGGCGCAGTTCAGCGCGCGATTGGGAGCGAGGTGGCCGCGGCCAATGCAACCTTGATCAGCATGTCTGGCGTGGCTGACACCACCATCGGCACCCTGCCCTCCGTCCAACTGCTGCTGGAGGGGGAAGCCGATCTGGCGCAGTGGCAGGCGTTGATGAAAAAGCTGTCCGACTACCGCCCGGCCCTGCTGGTTTCAGATGCCGAGCTGCGCCGAGTGAACCGACTTGGCGAAGGCACGCAGCCTGTCGTCCTCTTCCGCATGACCGTCAACGCCCCTTACATGGTTCAGGAGGGATAGAAGATGTGGCCAGCCCGCATACCGCTGCTCAGCACCATCTTATTGTTTGCCACCGGACTGATCCTGACCGCCCGGCTGGTCTATTACGAGCCGCAGATCGTCTCCCCTCAGCCCGCTTTCGCGCAGGCGGACGCGGCCGCGCCCGAACCTGACGCCGGGGCCCAGACGACAATACAGCTGGCCGGCTATGGTGAGACGACCGCGCGCCCTCTTTTCAGCGTTGATCGGCGTCCCATTGTGATACCGGAAGTCGCGCCCGTAGCGGCGCAGACCGTGGTGGCTGTTGCACCTGACCCACTGCCGCCGACAGCAGATCACATCTATTTTTCGGGCAGCATGATCCGTGGTGGTCACGCAAGCGCCTACCTGGAGGGTCCTTCCGGCAGTGAATGGGTGCAGCTCAATGACAGCTTTGACGGCTGGAAAGTGGTTAACATCAGTGAAAATTCGATCGTGATGAAGAAAGGCGATTCCCTCGAGACCAAATTTCTGTATACTGCTCAAAAATAATAAGAAATCTTGAGGTGGCCTCATGCGGCAGGCAGTGCAGAAAACGCGTATCGCGTTGACTTTTCTTTTGGCGGTATCTCTTGCAGGTTGTGAACCCGGAACAACTTTTTTCGGCGCAGGTTTGCCTGATCGCGACTCCGCCACCCGTGGGTCCGGCCGGGCCGGTGCCACCACCATCGGCGGGCGCGTCGGCGAGCGACAAAGCATCATCCGTCCGGGCACAGGCGAATTCCTCAATGATGGCGCGGTCAGCGAGCCGCTGATCAAGAAAGAGGGGGAGCGCACGAGCCTGAACCTGATTGACGTTCCGGTAGCAGACGCAGCCCGCGCGGTCCTCGATGAGGCGCTGAATATTAGCTACGTGATCGACCCTTTGGTTCAAGGTACCGTTACGATCCAGACCTCGATGCCCGTAGGTTCCGCCCAACTGCTGGATATCTTCCAGGGCGCGCTTGAATTTAACGGGGCCACGCTGCGTCGGGATGGCTCCAATGTCAGCATCGTGCCTTTGGGCTCCACCGCGCCGCAAATTGCGCTTCTCGGGGATAACGGGGTGCTGGGGCCCCGGGTCGTTGCCGTGCCTTTGGGTAATATCGGCGCATCAGAGGCCACTCGGCTGCTTACGCCGATTGTCGGTCAGTCGGTCTCGATCACTGCGGTGCCGAACCGGTCGATCCTTCTGATCTCGGGCAGCCGGGACGAGGTCAACGCGGCGATTGAGGCAATCAACGTGTTCGATGTGGACGTGCTGAAAGGCAAATCGGTCGCCATTTTCCGGCTGCGCAGCGCGGACCCGGAATCCATCGTTGCCGAACTGGACCAGATATTTGAAAGTTTCCCAGGCGGTGCCCTGGAAGGCGCCGTCAGCTTTGTGCCAAACCGGCGCCTTGGCGCTGTTGTTGCGATTGCCACAAAACAACGCCACATCAACGAGGCCCGTACCTGGATCGGCCAGCTTGACGCAACCGCCAACCAGAACCGCCGCCGGCCCACGGTCTATCCGATCGAAAACCGCTCGGCCGAAGATCTGGCCCCAATTGTGGCTGAGCTGGTCAGCTCGGGCGCTGCGGCTGGCGACGGCCCCGTCTCTGACGGCGAGGTGCGGGTGATTGCCGACAATGCGCGCAACGCGGTGGTCGTCTGGGGGAATGCCGACGAGCAGCAGGAAATTTCCTGGTTGATCGCCTCGCTGGACTCGACGCCCGTGCAGGTCATGCTGGAGGCCACAATCGCCGAAGTGACCCTGCGCGACGAACTGGAATTCGGCGTTCAGTGGTTCCTTGAGAACGGCAATTTCGCAGCCGAGCTTGCCAATAACGCGGCCGGCACGTTGACCCGGCCGGGGGCCGGACTTTCGCTGATCTTCGACGCGGTGAACGACCAGGCACTGATCAGCGCGCTGGCCTCGATCACAAATGTCGACATCGTCTCCTCCCCGTCGCTTATGGTGCTGGATAACGAGACTGCCACGCTGCAGATCGGGGACGAGGTGCCGGTTGCGACCCAGACCGTGACCGACCCCACGGATGCGAACCCGACGACGGTCATCAGCAACATTTCCTTCCGGGAGACAGGTATTTTGCTGACCGTGCGCCCCCGCGTGTCTAAATCGGGGGTCGTTACGCTGGAAATCGAGCAGGAGGTATCGAGCGTGTCGCAAACCACCACCTCCGGCATTGACAGCCCCACGATCAGCCAGCGCAAGATCTCCACCCGCGTACAGGTGGACGATCAGGAAACCATCGCCCTTGGCGGTTTGATTCAGGACAACCGAAGCGATACATCTAGCGGTGTGCCCGGTTTGAAGGATCTTCCGATTGTGGGCAGCGCGTTCCGAAACAAAAGCGACAGCCGTGAGCGCACGGAGCTTCTGGTGCTGATCACCCCCAACGTGGTGCGCAATGGCAACGAGGCCCGCCAGGTCAGCGAAGAATTCCGCCGCCGTCTTGCAGGCCCTGACGGGTTGGTACGCGGGCGGGAGGTTACGTCCGGGCTGCACCGGATCCTCCGATAGGCGCCTATGAAGGTATCGTACCGGGCGATTGACCAAACGGGAGCCAAGAAGAACGGCACGTTGACGGCTGAGGACGAACGCCAGGCCTTGGAGATGCTGGCAAATCAGGGCCTGACCCCGATTGAGATCTCGCTTGGGGATAGCACCGAGCGCTGGTGGCAACGTGACATCAGCCTTGGCGGGGCCTCGATCGCGCCCGCCGCGCTGCACCGGTTCCTGTTCCATCTGTCCTGCATGTTGGAAGCCAAACTGCCGCTGATGGACGCGCTTGGCTTGCTGGTGGCCCGCGTCGAGGACCGCAAGCTGCAGACGACGCTGCATGCGGCGATAAACGGGGTCGCCAACGGACAGACGCTGTCAGCCGCCCTGGAAGAGGCCGATCCCCGCTTTCCGCCGCAGGTCCTTTCCGCGCTAGAGCTTGGGGAAAAATCCGACAACCTTGCGGGGGCCGCAAGCCGGGCCGCCGACGGGGTGGAAGCTGACCTAAAGCTGCGCCGCGCCCTGACAAGTGCTGCCGCCTATCCGCTATTGCTGCTGCTTATGGCAGGCGCGGTTCTTGGTATTGTGCTGTTCTACCTGCTCCCGATTTTGGAACCCGTATTTGCCTCCGTCGCGGTCAGCGGCGCGCCCGATCCGCTAGCCCCGCTTTTCCTACTGCGCAGCATTGTCGTTCTGCTGGGCCAGGTTCTACTGGTCGCCGGCGTTGCGATGATTATCGCATATCCGATGTTTCGGGGCAGCGCCCTAATGGTGCGCGCACTTGACCGCTTGCCCGTGCTGGGCGAGTTTCGTCGTCTGTCCCGATCCCAGATGGTGGCGCAGACGCTGGCCAATATGCTGGGCAGCGGCGGCGACCTGAACACCGCTTTGCAAGTCGCGATCCGGTCGGTGCGCAGCGGGCCTGCGCGGGCGCAGCTGCAACAGGTCCGGGCGCGTGTTCAAGACGGGGACAGCCTATCAAACGCGTTGACCGCCATGCCCGCGCTGGACCCGATGGTGCGCCAGTTCGCCGTGCTCGGCGAGAACGCCGAACAGCTACCACAATTGCTCAAACTGGCCGCCGACCTGATTGAAGAGACAACCCGCAACCGCCTGCAACGCTTTCTTGCAATCCTTGTTCCCACCTTGACGGTCACGGTCGGGTTGGTCGTAGGATCGCTGGTGCTTATCACGATGAACGCCGTCCTATCGGTTAACGATATCGCGCTATGAGGCGGCTACCCGGCGCGACTCTTGCGGAGGTGCTGACCGTGCTTGCCATCGTCTCGCTGGTCACAGGCGCGCTGCTATCGGTCAGTCGCCGTAGCGCGGGGGCCGAGGTTGCGGACCAGACGCTGCTGCAAGCACAGCGGCGGATTAACCAACACCGGTTGAATGCCATTCGAACCCGGGAGCTGGCGATCCTGCCCGCCCCTGAAGTGCTGGGCCACAGCAGCTGCAATCAGGTGCCGATCATCGCCCTGCCCGATGGCAGCGTTCTGGCGGAACCGCTATGCGTGAACGTCGATGGTGAGGAGCTGTTTTACAGCGTGCACCCCGCCGATGGCGCGCTGGTGTCGCCATGAAGCGGCTCGCCGGATTCAGCTTGATGGAGGTGCTTGTGGCCTTCGTCATCCTGGCGGGTGCCGTTGCGATTTTCTGGCCGGCCATGGTGCAACCCGTCCGAACCACAGCGGCCCAGGTAGACCGAGCCTTGGCCGAAGACCTCGCCCGGTCCCGTCTGGCGCGTTACGGCACCGTGCACCCGCCGGCGACAGGTCAGGCCTCAGGCCGGGACGGCCGCTTCGTGTGGCGCGAACAGGTAACCCAGGTCATTCTGCCCGGCAGTACGGAGCGGGTCTTTCGCGTCCAGATTGACATCTTCGGACCTCAGGGGCGGACTCCGCTCGCTCGGCTCGAGAGCATCCGATGAGGCGTCTTTCAGGGATAACCATTCTGGAATTGCTGATCTCGCTCGTGATTGGGGCGGCGATGCTGACGCTGCTTGCGCCCATGATGCGCAACGCCGGCACCGGTCTACGGCAGGCGGAGGCGCAGGCGGAACGGGTGCAATCCGTGATCTTGCGCGGCCATTTGCGGCGCGCTTTTCGGGGTGTGGAAAGCTCTGGCAGGGAAGGTGCGGCCTTTTCCGGCGGTCCGGTGCAGATGACATTCGTCTCTGCCTTCAGCCCTGCAGCAGTTCCAGAAGCGACCGGCCAGCGGGTGACGCTTAGCCTTCAATCCGGCACGATTTCCGCCAGCTTTACCACACTTGAAGAAAATGGGGAGAAGGTCGGCCAAGTGCTGTCGCTGGAGGCTGAAACTGCGGGAGAAGCGCGGCTGCAAATTCGCTACCTGCCCGCCTGCGATCAAACCGGCTGGGTGGCGGAATGGGACGCATCCACGCCGCCGCGCGCGGTTGAGATAACAGGCGAAGACCCGAATTGGCCGCTTTACCTGATCGACCGGCCTTTGCGCGCGGGCGAGAGCTGTTAGTTGGCCGCGATATCCGCGTCTTGCCCCGTGCCGCCTTCCCGCCCGTCGCGACCCAGCGTGTAGACGCGGAACAGCCCGTCGCCCGACACCTCGAAAAGGTAGTCGCGCGCCCAAGGGTCTTTCAACGCATCCTCGCTTGGCAGATAAGGGCCGGCCCACCCGGTCGCAGACGGGGGAGCGGAGGTCAGCGCGTTCAGGCCTTCGGCGTCAGTCGGGTAACGCCCCGTATCAATGGCAAAAAATTCAATCGCCGACTTAATGTTGTTCAACTGCGTCTCCGCCACCGTCGACTTGGCGCGGCCCATATAGCCCACGACGCGCGGCGCCACGACCGTGGCCAGTAGCCCCATGATCGCCAGTACGATCAACACCTCAAGAATCGTCACACCTGGCAGTCGCTTCTTCATATCATAACCCTAGTTTGCGTCGCCTTGCCTTACAGTATCAGCGGTCCCTCAAGAAAGAGTATCCACGTCACAACGGCTAAAAAAGGGCCGAACGGCAGCAGTTTCGGCCTCTTTGTCCCGGTTGATCGTAACGTGCCCATCACGACCAACCCAGCCAGCGCCGCCATCAAGACCAACTGCGGTGCACCAAGCGGGCCGATCATGACGCCGGCACCAGCCACCAGCACCGCGTCACCGGCCCCCAAACCGGGACCGCCGCCGCGACGCTCAAATAGCCAGTTGAGCGCCAGAAAGCCAGCGCCCAGCACGAGGCCGGTTGCCAGATAGGGCCATGCAAGACGATGAAGGAACCAGCTTACAACAAGCGCCACGACCCAGTAGAACGCCAGGGCCGGGATCGAGAATGACAGATGCCGGATATCCTCTACGCTCAGCCATATCAGACACGCGCCCAGCAAAAGGCTTGCAACAATCGGGATTTCGACAATCATGCCGTCAAGCAACACAAAGAGCGCCAGATATGTCGCAGCCAGACCCACAAGCCAAAGCAATGACCCCGCCCCGCCTGCGGGGCTATGTGCTGATTTCGGTTCTGATCGCATTGGCGCTGCTTACCACGGTTATTTTCACGCTACAAAGCCAGCTTCTGCGGGCACGATCCGATCTGAATGTGGAGCGCGCCTTGGGCGTCCGGGCGGATGATCAGGAGCGGCTCATCGCAGCCGCCGGGTCCTTGATCAGCGCGGCTGAGCCGGTTGATCTGGGCGGCGTCTGGGGCCTTGCCATCCCGGCCAACGGGTTGGTCGACGTGAATCTGGCCCCTCCTGAACTGATCGCGGCCGCTTTCTTGGCCGCAGAGGTGCCACTGCCTGCCACAATCGCAGAGGCGCAGGCCAACCAATATGCACGCATCGGCAGCTGGTTTTCGGTGGCAAGCCTTACGTTAGAGGATCGCGTGAAACTTGCGCCCTTCGTCACTGTGCAATCAGGCCAGACGAGCGTAGACCCCAATGCCGCAGCCCCGGCGGGCCGGGCCGCTTTCGCCTCCGCCTTGCAACGAACCGGCCGCGCCGCCGCGACCGAGACGATGACTTACCTTCTGTTGATGGGCGCGGACAGGGGCGGGCCATTTACCCCGATATTCTATGTAGGCGCCACGGATACGGGTGCCTATCGGCTAAGTCATCTCAGATAGGCGCACTGGACGTGTTGACGCGTCGGGGCCGTCCCAAAATTGGATCTGGAAAAATGCGCCACGCTCACGGGGCATACACCCAATCGGCACATTGTAATCTGTCAAAATGCGGCGCGGATGGCGAGCCCCGTGCCGGTTTCGCCACTGTCTCTGCGGGTCGTGGAAAACAGCGAGGTCAGCCGCATATGTTTGTTGGCCGGTATACCGTGGCCATTGTCGATCATCGACAGCCTTGCGCCGCCCAAACGATCTGTGAACGGGTTGTGTTATGGGCAATCGCGGCCTGCGCGATGTGACTCAATATCACCCCGCCATGCTCGGCAGATAGTGGCTGCTGCGCTTGGCGGCCGTCGTTCGAGCCAATCTCTAAGCCCGCGAGGTCGGAAAGGGCGCATAGGAGGATGCAAACCCTCCGCCACCTCGATGGACTGGTCGCCATGCTGGGTGACTGGCCGGGAAATCGACCGGACGAGAAGCCAACCGGTCGGACAGGCCGCCACGAACATGACGCTCAGCATGATCAGCAACGAATTGCTTTCCTGGTATCGGAACTTGCACGGATTGAGTGGCGTAGGTGGCAGGTAAACACTCCCGATAACCCGATTCTGCAAAATGGCAGGATAGGCCGCGAAAATCCGTTAGCCGGTGTCCCGGCTGATCGCGGCAATAGGATGCTGGTGATCGCCGTCACCACCGGTACGCAGGCCGCGACCGACCTCCCCGGACAAGGCTGCACGCCCCTCCATCAGCGCGCCAAGGCCTGGCGCACCTTCGACACTCAGCCGCCGCCCGGTCTGGGTCAGATAAGCCGCGTCCGGCAGTGCGGATTCGTACGCGTTGCAAGCAGTGTCGATCAGCCGGTCCCGCACGACCGGATCGCAGTTATCAAGCGCACTCCCATTCGCAAAGGAGGTAGATGATCCCCCTCTGTCTGTTTTACGGCAAGCGGATGGGTTGTGATTGCAAAGTCGCGCACCTGCAACCAGGGAGGGGAGATTCCAAGGGAAAGGGCCACAAGCCCGGCCAATATGATGGCGCCGCGATACAACCCATTGGATTGTTAAACAGGGATCACCCCAGCCGTTCTACCGGGGCAATCGCCACCGGCAGCGAGCACAAGGTTAGGCTGCTCCAGAGAAGTGGGTTGCGGATTCGTATCATGCCAGCGTTGTAGGCTGGGCGATGTGCATCACTTGCCGCGACGTTGTGCAGGAATTGTGTAGCGTGACTGCGGCGTTGATCACGAGTGAGCGCTCTGTATTGTTTGGCGTCTGACGCCAAGCAAGGACATTAGACAGGATCGCCACATTCGATATTTGAAATCTTAGCTTTGTAGGCATCGCCCTCATACGAAGATGCCCACGTGGTCAAAGACGCGACCGCTTTCATTTGCTGGCCACCCTTAAGATAGGAACGCATCATGCACCCCTCCGTCGGGCAAGACGCTTGCAGTGACCATCAATGCGAAATTTGCATTGGGATTGGTCATGTCACGGAGGTAATTTCGTAAAGAGACCAATAGGAGCCACACCCATGCATCTTGCTCGTTTTCCCCGCGTCCGCCTCGCACATCTTGCAACACCGCTGGAACCGATGGAGCGCTTGTCGAAAGAGCTCGGCGTGGAGCTATGGATCAAGCGCGACGATTGTACAGGCATGTCAACCGGGGGCAACAAGACGCGCAAGCTGGAATTCCTGATGGCCGAAGCACTGGAACAGGGCGCGGATATGGTCATGACCCAAGGCGCGACGCAGACCAACCATGGCCGTCAAACCGCCGCCTTTGCAGCCAAGCTGGGATTGAAATGTCACATCCTGCTCGAGGATCGGACCGGCTATCAGGACGGCAATTATAACACGAATGGCAACGTCCTTCTCGACCATCTGCACGGCGCAACGACCGAGAAATTTTCAGGCGGTCACGACATGCCGGCGGAAATGGACAAGGCCGCCGAGAAGATGCGCGCAAAGGGGCATCTCGTATACGTCATTCCCGGTGGTGGGTCCAACCCGACCGGCGCGCTTGGCTACGTAAACGCGGCGTTTGAGTTGGTGTCGCAAGCCAACGATCGAGGGATAAAAATCGACCGGCTGGTTCATGCGACAGGATCGTCCGGCACGCAGGCCGGATTGGTGACGGGTATGTGCGCGATGAACGCGCAAATCCCGATTCTGGGCATAGGGACGCGGGCACCACAACAAAAGCAGGAGCAGATGGTCTATGATCTGGCCTGTCGAACGGCCGACAAGCTTGGCTGCCCGGGCGTGGTCACGCGCGCGCATGTAATGGCAAACACCGATTACGTCGGCGACGGCTATGGGCTGCCCACGGAAACCGGCATCGAGGCTATCCGCATGTTCGCTGAGCTGGAAGGTATCTTGCTGGACCCCTGCTATTCCGCCAAGGGGGCAGCTGGGCTGATTGACCTGGCGCGCAGGGGCGCGTTCCAAGGCGAGCGCATCGTGTTCCTGCATACCGGCGGCGCGGCGGCTTTGGGCGGCTACGACTTTGCGTTCGATCATGCGAGCCGTTGGGTAAACCTGTAGATCAAAGCGACTCCCATAGCGTCCGGGTTTGGGGGGAGAAGGTTTCTGGATTGGCCAACGCAGCAATCGTAAGCCGAGTCTGCCAGCTTGCGTCACCAATTGGCACCACAGCGCCCGCGCGCAGCTCTGCGTCAATGGCGGTCTCCGGCATCCAGGCGAAGCCGCTGCCATTGAGAAGCCGACGCTTGATGGTCTCTACCAGACCATCGATGTAGATCGTTTCCGCATTCATCGGCTTTTGCCCGACCACACTGTCCACGACCATGCCGAGAAACGAAGACTGCTCATAGGCCAGATAGGGGATCGCGGCAGGTCCTTTAATGCCGATATCCCATCCATGTCTCGCGACCTGTTCAGCGGCAGCAACGGGGAGAAGCCTATCGCTGAGTAAATCCTTGCGTGTGAAGGCCGTGTCGTCGATCCGGGGCGATACCGACGCGTGATAATAGCACAGCATAATGTCCACCGCGCCGTCGATCAGCAGCTCACAACAAGAACTGAGCGAGTCGGATATTACGCGCGTTCGCAGGTCCGGCCAATCGGACTGCATGTTTTCAATGCGGTTTGCCAGAAAATTGACCGAGATCGTGTGCAGCGCGGAAAGCCGGACAAATCTGCTGTCTCCGCCATCCGCGTCCCGAATGGCTTGGCGCGTCTCGTCCAGCTGCGCCACGGCCGCCAAGGCGACGGGAAGAAATTGACGACCCGCGTCGGTGATCTGGATCGGGTACGTCGCCCGGTTCACCAACGGCAAGCCGACCCAGCTTTCCAAGGCTTTGATTCTGCGACTAAATGCGGATTGGGTAATATGGCGCTCTTCCGCGGCACGGGTGAAATTGAGCGTGCGGGAGAGGCATTCGAAATCCTGAAGCCAGTTTAGATCCATTTGGACTCACCTCTTGAAACGCGCGGGGCTCTTCTCAGATACTCAAAACTATGCAATTTCCGAATAGTTTAATGACATGTTTGAATTTGCTCTGAAAGAAATTCCGACACTAGAGTTCAGAACGCGACGACACGGAGCTGTCCCAACGGCTCTGCCGCCGAACAATACAGTACCGAGCTGCGCGGAACCTGGCGGGCCTGAATTTGTGCTGAAACGAATATGTCGCCGGAATCGGCGCGCTCCAACAGAGGAAAATGAAATGAAAACCAATATAAGATCATATGCGTTTGCGGCTGCGGTCAGCGTCTTTGCCCTGCCCGCTTTCTCCGCTGAAGAAGTGAAGATCGGCCTGCCTTCGTGGACAGGCGCGCAAGCCATTGGCCATTTGCTGGGTGAGATCGTGACGTCGCGCATTGGCGGCAAGGTCGAATATGTACCGGGCAATAACGCGACAATCTTCCAGGCAATGGATCAGGGCAAGGGCGACATTGATGTTCACCCCGACGTATGGCTGCCTAACCAGGAAAGCTTCACCAAGAAGTACGTCGATGAAGCCGGCACCGTCACGCTGTCGTCCAACCCCTATGAGGGCAATCAGGGTTTCTGCGTCACAAAGGATTTTGGCGAGGCAAACAATATCACAGACATCGCCGATCTGGGCCGCCCGGATGTGGCGGCACTTATGGATAGTGACGGTAACGGCAAGGGCGAGATGTGGATCGGGGCACCGGGTTGGGCCTCCGCAAATGTGAACGAGGTTAAAACCCGCGACTACGGTCTGCTGGACTTCATCGAGCCCATCCGCGCGGAAGAAAGCGTGAAAACAGCGCGCATCAAGGATTCCATCGCGAAGAGCGAAGGTTACGCGTTCTACTGCTATAAGCCGCATGCTGTGTGGTTCATGTTTGACGTCGAAATGCTGTCTGAGCCCACCTTTGACGAGGCGAAATACAAAATGGTTCAGCCCTCCGATGATGCAGACTGGTACAGCAAGTCCTCCGTCGCCACAAAAGACGCGCTGAAGGACGTGCAGATCGCCTGGTCCAATTCGCTGAATGACCGGTCGCCCGCGATTGCGGAATTCTTTGCCAACTTCGCGCTGACCGCCGACGATGTCAGCAACCTTGCTTACCAAATCTCGGCCAAGGGTGTTGACCCGGCAGAGGCAGCAAAGGCTTGGGTGGACGCCAATTCTGACCGCGTTGACGCGATGCTTGGTCTCTGATCCGGCCCTTTCCTTGCGGCACCGGCAAGACGCGCCGGTGCCGCAGCTTTCAACTTTCTCACATACAAAATGAGACCCGACATGGCTCAGGACACTGTCGTTGAAATTTCCAACGTCTGGAAAATTTTTGGCGCGCGCGCGGAGGACGCCTTGAACGCCGTGCGCGAGCGCGGCCTTACCAAGGCCGCGGTGCTCGCTGAGTTCAACGCTGTTGTTGGGGTTGCCGATGTCAGCCTGTCGGTCAATCGCGGTGAAATTTTTTGCATAATGGGGCTATCGGGCAGCGGCAAGTCAACGCTCGTGCGCCATTTCAACCGCTTGTTGGAACCGACCGCAGGCAAGATCGAGATTGAGGGCACCGACGTGATGGCTCTGGGAACGCGCGATCTGCAGCGGTTCCGCAACCAAAAGATCGGCATGGTGTTTCAGAATTTCGCGCTGATGCCGCATCGCTCGGTGCTAGACAATGTGGCGATGCCACTGGAAATCCGGCATGTCCCGAAAAACGAACGCATGCGCCAGGCCGCTGCTATTCTAGATATCGTCGAGCTGGGGGCCTGGGGTGCCAAGTTCGCGCATGAGCTGTCCGGCGGCATGCAGCAGCGCGTAGGCCTCGCCCGCGCCTTGGCAGCTAACCCGGATGTGCTGCTGATGGATGAACCTTTCTCCGCACTGGACCCCCTTATTCGCCGCCAGCTGCAGGACGAGTTCATAAGACTGAGCAAAATCCTTAAGAAAACAACGATTTTCATCACCCATGACCTGGATGAAGCCGTCCGCATCGGCGATCGCATCGCGATCATGCGCGACGGCATGATGGTGCAGATGGGCACTGCCGAGGATATCGTGATGGACCCGGCGGATGACTACGTCGCCGATTTCGTCGCGGGTATTTCGCGGCTGAAAGTGGTGCATGCACATGCGGTCATGCAACCCGTGGATAGGCATATACAAATGCACGGCCCGCTCAGCGCAGACGCGTTGCGTGTGAGTGATAGCGAAACCCTGAGCACGCTGATCAATCTTGCAATCGATGATGAAAACCCAATCATCGTCCAGGCAGGTGGCACCGATGTCGGGATCATCACACGTGCTGACCTTCTGCGCACCGTGATCGAAGGGACGGAAGTATCATGACCGACGTGAACGCAGACCTTGGGACGAACCCGCTGGAAGACACCTCGTCTGACGCGGCACTGGCCTACGCGGAAGAACGCCGTGAAAACATTCGCACATTCGTGCGAACGAGCCCCAACTATTACATCGGTATGTTCGACAAAATCGGGGCTTCTGCCAGGTTTACGGCAACCTTCAACGCCATGGCGGGATTGTTTGGGCCGGTCTGGTTCGGCGCCCGCGGCCTTTGGAGCTGGGCCCTGCCCTTCCTCATTCTCGAGGCGCTTGCATTCGTGCAGATCGCGCGCGGCCTGTTCGGGGACCTTGCGGCTGACGCAATGGCCCGGATCGCCTCAATCGAGGGTACGTTGGCGCTGCGCAAACAGCAACTTGCCTCGGCAATTGAGACGAACTCGGACAAGATCGAGGTCTATCAACGCACGGTAGAGTCACTGGAAGCCAACATCGGCGGGATACGCGACGAGGCGGCGGCCCTCGCCGCGGAAGGGCCAACCATCGCGTTCACGGGCCTTGCAATCCTGGTGTTGGTTAAAATCGCGCAGTCATTGGTTGCAAACTGGGCGTTGGAGGCGCGATTTTCCGAGTGGCTTTCAGACCGCACGGTGCGCTCCGGCATGCCCGCGGCACAGATCGCATTCAGCGCGGTGTTCATGGTTTTGCTCATCGCAACAGCGATGCTGCATTACAGCTTTCCGGGGCGTTTCGGGTTGCTCAGTGATTTCCCGACGGACCCGGACATTCGTCTTGTCAGCATCGATTGGGTAGAGGCGTTCTTCAACTGGACCGTGCTGAATGGCGAGGCGCTGTTTGATGCGATCACCTACTTCATACGTCTTGTTCTTGATGCTTTGGAACTTGTGTTCGTCAGCACGCCCTGGATTGTGATTGCGGCGCTGATCATCCTGCTCACCTGGCTTACTGCGGGCGTTCGGATGGCGATCTATTCCGGCGCGTTTCTGGCCTATATGGGCCTTTTAGGCTTTTGGGAAAAGGCGATGACCACGCTGGCCTTGCTGGGAACCGCCGCCTGCCTGTCGATCTTGATCGGGATCCCCTTGGGCATGTTCGCCGCGCGTCGTCCGCGCTTTTATGCCTTCATCCAGCCCATCATGGACTTCATGCAAACGATGCCCGCCTTCGTCTTCATGATCCCGGTGATTGCCTTTTTCGGGACGGGCAAGCCTGCGGCGGTTGTAACCACCATGATCTTTGGCGGCACGCCGGTCGTGCGCCTGACGGTCCTGGGCCTGCGCGGGGTGCCGGAAAGCGTGCGTGAAGCGGCGATAAGTTTTGGGGCCAACAAATGGTACCTTCTGACCAAGGTGGATTTGCCCTTGGCCAGCCCGTCGATCCGTGCGGGGATCAATCAGACCATCATGTTGTCGCTTGCCATGGTCGTGGTCGCGTCGCTCATCGGCGCAAAAGGTCTGGGAGAGGACGTGTTGGAGGCCCTGCAATACGCAAATGTGGGCCAGGGTATCCTTGCCGGTTTCTCGATCCTGTTTTGCGCTATGATCCTTGACCGGATCGTACAGGGCGAACGCAAATGACGCCGATTGTCTTTGTCCATGGTTTCATGGGCGGCAGTCCGCAATGGGAGGGGCAAAAAACCGCTTTTGGACACGGCAAGGTGGTGGCGGTTGACTTGCCGGGCTTTGGCAAAAATGCGCATCTCCAAGCGTTGACGACCATCGCAGAATACGCAGACTGGGCGCTTCGGGAACTGGCATCGCGGACGATCTCGCACTTCCACCTCGTTGGCCATTCCATGGGTGGCATGGTCACGCAAGAAATGGCGTTACGCGCTTCCGGGCGGGTCCAGCGACTGGTGCTGTATGGGACGGGCGCGCAAGGTCTCCTGCCCGGCCGGTTCGAAAGCATTGAAACCTCCAAGGAACGAGCCATAGCAGACGGCGCAAAGGCCACCGCCGGGCGCATCGCGGCAACGTGGTTCTTGGAGGGTGAGGATGCCCCCGCCTACGCGCAATGCGCTCAGATCGCCGCATGCAGCAGGCTGGACGCCATCCTCGCAGGGCTGGACGCGATGCGCCTTTGGGACGGGCGCGCAAACCTGTCTAACCTACCGCCGGAGACGTTGATTGTCTGGGGGGATCGCGACCGTACCTATCCCTGGAGCCAGACGGAGCAGCTGTGGCAGTCTATTTCCGGCGCGAACCTCGCCGTCATTCCCCAAAGCGCCCACGCGTCCCATCTTGAAAGACCCGAACTATTCAACAGGCTGGTGGCCGAGTTCTTCGCCGGTTAGCTGGCTCAGCCCTGCGGCAGAATTCGGCGCTGCGCGACGACTATTTTCACTGAACGGCTACCAGGGCCCGTTTTCCGGCTTCGCGGATATGCTCCGCCATTGCGTCTTTTGCGTCCTGCGTCTTGCCATTCAAGAGCGCCGTCATGATAACCTCATGCGCGTTCCAGGAAATCTCGGCCAGCTCGCGCTGCTGTAGGATCCCGGCCATTGCCCGGCGAATGTGGTGCCAGTTCACGTGCATCGAACTTTCGACCACGTGGTTGCCGCTCCATCTGTAGATCAATCGATGAAAGTTGGCATCGGCCTGAACAAGGGCCTGAATGTCGAATTTCTGCAACGCCTTGCGTCCCGCGCTGAGAGCTTTTTGCGCCTCGGAATTGGCGCCTCTTGGCAACCGCTCTGCCGCTAGTCCGACAGCGAAAGGTTCGACCACTATGCGGAATTCATAAACTTCATGCAGTTGGGCCGGTGCAAGTTCGGTGACGACCGACCCCCGCCGCCCGGTGTCACTAACGAATCCGTTGGCCTTCAGAATGGAAATCGCGCTGTTCACAGGTTGGCGAGATACGTTGAGACGGGCCGCGATCTCGTCCTGGTTCAACCGTTCGCCGGGCAGAATTTCCCCCGAACAGATCGCATCTAGAATGGCGTCATAGGTACGTTCAACCAATGACTTAGCTGGCAAAATCGAATCCATGACACCCTCTTTTTGCGTCCTGCATAGCCGAGCCAGAACCCGGCGTCTCGCTAGAATCTAGACAGTATTTCGTATTTCGTATACGAATTTAACACATGCTCCTAACTGTTGGTCTTCCGGCCATGTCGAGCATTGTTTGGGAGGATTGAACATGTGTCACGTCTTTGGCGGACAGGAGCCAGGGCGCTATGCGACGACCAATCGGCGTTTGCGGTTGAACGGTCAAAGCACAAGCATCCGATTGGAAAACGCGTTCTGGGACATTCTGGATGAAATTGCGGCCCGCGACGGGATGAGCACGCCATGTTTCATCTCGACGCTTCATGCGGAGGTGCTGGAGCTGCGCGGCGAGCCATCTAACTTTACCTCGCTTCTGCGCTGCGCCTGCCTGAAATTCATGGAATTGAAATATCATAAATTGCCTGCGGTGATTGCTGCGGAATAGCTCCAGCATCCATTCCAATCGCTCCGGCAGGTAGTACAGGCGTCCTACCTCCCCCCAGTTTGCTGCCATTAACCTGATTCTCGCACCACAAATGAATTGCGGGAGTTTGCCTTGGCCAAACAAATCCATTCCATGATCCGGGTCCTTGATGAAGAGCGATCCGTCAAATTCTATGATGCGGCCTTTGGCCTCAAGGTTGCTGACCGGCTTGATTTTCCCGATTTCACGCTCGTCTACCTCAGCAATGCCGAGACCGAATTTGAGCTTGAGCTGACGATAAACAAGGCAACGACCGAGCCCTACGAGTTGGGCAACGGCTATGGTCACCTCGCGGTTTCGGTTGAAGATCTCGACGGCGAACATGCCCGGTTCGAGGCCGCCGGCCTCGCCCCCCGCAATCTTGTAGAATTCGCACCGGACGGCGCGCTTGTCGCGCGGTTTTTCTTTGTGGCCGACCCCGACGGGTACCAGATCGAGGTGCTTGAACGCGGCGGCCGTTTCAAATGACATCAAAGGGAGGATTGATGATGTCCATGACACAAGACCCCAAGGGGCTCACCCGTCGTCAGCTGTTGTCGCGCGCGACGGCAGCGGGGGCGTCCTTCATGGTTGGCACAGGCTATCTGGCGGCCACAAACGGGGCCTGGGCCCTGGAAACCGCGGTACTGAGGCCCGAAACCATGGCAACGCTCGTGCAGATGGCACGCGACATCTACCCGCATGACCAACTGGCTGATGAATTCTACGTGGTGGCCGTCAAGAGCTATGACAGCGCCGAGGCCGCGGAAGGCATCGAGGCGGGCATCGCCAAGTTGAATGCGGCGGCGCAGGCGGCCGGCCATGACAGCTACCTTGCCATGGGTTGGGAACGTGACCGGGTTGATGTGTTGCGCAGCCTCGAAGATGACGGGTTTTTCCAGCAGATCCGGGGCGGGCTTGTCACGGGGCTGTACAACCAAAAAGCGGTCTGGCCGGTCTTCGGCTATGAGGGCGCATCGTTCGAATTCGGCGGCTACATCAATCGTGGCTTCAACGACATCAACTGGCTGTAAGGGGGAGAATACACATGGCAGCTCCATTTGATCTTTCCGACGACAGCGTTGTCGTCATCATCGGCACAGGCGCAGGCGGCGGCGTGCTTGCCAACGAACTGGCGCAAAAAGGCGTGTCCGTCGTGGCCCTTGAGGCCGGCGCCCGGCACACCCCGCAAGACTTCATCAATGACGAGTGGGACAGCTTCGGGCAATTGGCCTGGACGGATCCGCGAACGACCAGCGGTGACTGGAGGGTCTCCAAAGATTTCTCGGGCCTGCCTGCCTGGATCGTGAAATCCGTGGGCGGCACCACCCAACATTGGGCCGGCGCCTCCCTGCGCTTTCAGGAGCATGAGTGGAAAGCAAAAACCGCCTATGGCGAGGTTGAGGGCGCCACGCTTCTCGACTGGCCCATTGACGCCGCCGAGATGGACCCCTGGTACACCAAGGCCGAGGACAAGCTGCAGGTCACCCGCACCGGCAACCGTCCGGGTCTGCCAGGCAGCAACAACTACCTGGTGTTCGAAAAGGGGGCGAAGGCCCTGGGCTACAAGGAAGTGCATACCGGCCGCATGGCGATCGCGTCTCGTGAGGATGGCGACCGGACATCCTGTCAGCAGACCGGCTTTTGCTTTCAAGGATGCAAGTGGGGCGCCAAATGGTCCGCCGGGTATCACGATATCGAGGAAGGCGAGGCCACCGGCAACCTTGAGGTTCGCCCCGAGGCCCATGTGGCGCGCATCCTGCACAACGAGGCGGGCAAGGTCACAGGTGTCGAGTATTTCGACAAGGACGGCAGCCTGCAGATGCAAAAGGCCCGGATCGTTTGCGTGGCGGGTAACTCTTTTGAAAGCCCGCGACTGCTGCTGAACTCCGCCTCGTCCATGTTCCCGAACGGTCTGGCGAATTCGTCCGATCAGGTGGGGCGCAACTATATGCGGCACATGACCGGGTCGGTCTACGCGGTCTTTGACAAGCCGGTGAAGATGTGGCGCGGCACAACGATGGCCGGGATCATCCAGGACGAGTCGCGGCATGACCCGTCCCGCGGCTTTGTCGGCGGGTACGAGCTGGAAACGCTGTCGCTTGGGTTGCCCTTCATGGCCGCCTTCCTTGATCCGGGTGCATGGGGGCGGGAGTTCACGACGGCTCTGGATCAGTATGAAAATATGGCCGGGATGTGGATCGTGGGCGAGGACATGCCACAAGCCGATAACCGGGTAACGCTCAACACGGATGTGACCGACCAGTGGGGCCTGCCGGTGGCCAATGTGCATTTCAGCGATCATCCAAATGACATCGCAATGCGCAACCACGCCTATCAGCAAGGTCAGGCCGTCTATGACGCCGTGGGGGCGACGCGTACCTTCCCGACGCCCCCCTACCCGTCCACCCACAACCTCGGCACAAACCGCATGTCGGAAAGACCGGAGGATGGTGTGGTCAACAAATGGGGCCAAACCCATGACATCGCCAACCTTTTTGTCTCGGACGGCTCCCAATTCACGACAGGCGCGGCGGAGAACCCAACGCTGACAATCGTCGCCTTGGCGATCCGACAAGCCGACCACATCGCCCGCGAAATGTCGGCTGGCAACATCTGATCCTCAAATGGGCGCTCTGACCGGAGCGCCCATTCTTTGGCGTCGTATCCGCCCGGTATCACATGGTTCGCAGGACTGTTCGTCAGGCCGGATTTGCCATCATTTAGATCACCGCGGTGCTTATATTTTGCGGGGTTTTCTATCAGTTATTTATCGCCTGGAATATTCAAAACAAACGTCGCAAAGAGCCTATGGCAACTTTGTATTTCCTGCGACGACGCTGGATCATATTCGCACAGTACCCCGTATTCAAACTGCCAAAGCACCATCCTTTCAGTTCGAAGATGATCGGCAACCACCGTTCAGGACGTGGTCACGAGATAATTGGACGGTAGCCGTTCGCGAATTCGTAGGACGACAGCTCGGTTATGCAAAGGGACCCGAGAGAATGTTGGATCAGACGTCAATTCCGCATAAGGTAGACACCAGACGCAAATCGGAGAGTGAGCCAATGTCGAAATGTCATGTCCTAGCCGGTTTCCTGATCACATTTGGCGTTGCGGCGTGGGCGGGCGATGATGGGTCCACTGCCACAAAAACCGAACAGCTAGATACCACTGCTATTGCGCAAGATGTGGACGTGGAGGCAGCGGAAAAGATCTTCAGAAAATCCTGCAGGGCATGCCATGGCAATAAGGCGCAAGGTGCTGCAAGCTTTCCGAAATTGTCGGATAAGGAGCCGGAACATATTGCGCATATGCTGGAACGCTACCGGTCAGGCGAAAAGATCGGTCCGAATTCGATCCTCATGATCCAGCATGCCAAGAAACTGTCAGACGAGGATATCGCAAATCTGGCCGTCTATGTCGCGACCGCTTTCGACTGAAATCCCGGTAAGTAATCGACAGCATTACCAAGGGTAAGTTTCTCATTGACCGGGATTTGCACCCCAAAGTAGACTTAGATCCTCGGCCTAGCCGAAATAAGAAGAGTGACTGAAAACTCCCGGTTGGCGCGAGACAACACATTTTGGGAGGAAATTATGTTTCGTTCTTTGACACGTTCGACGCTATCTGCTTTTGCGTTTCTTGTCTCCGGTACAGCAATATTGTCGTCACCGGTGTTTGCCCAGAGCGGCTTGAATACCACTGCCCTGCAATCGGAAATCGTTCTCGATGATCTGGAAAATCCATGGGATATGGCCTTCCTCGATGACGGCACAATGCTGTTCACGGAGAAATGCAAAGGTCTTTCCGTGCGCCTGCCCGATGGCTCCGTGAACGCGCTTTACGGCGTCGGGGACACGGCAGGGTACGCCTCCGGCGGCTCCGACCTTTTTTGCGAAGGACAGGCCGGCATGATGGGCGTGGCCTTTGATCCCGATTTCGCAAGTAACCGGCGAATATATGTCTATTCGACCTCGAACCTCTCGGACCCGCATACCAACCGGCTGATGCGCTTCACCTTGAATGATGGTTTTACAGCCGTTGCCGACCGCACGGATATCGTTGATGACGTGCCCTACAAGATGGCTGCGTCTAACCACCCATTTGGTGGGCCCGGCGCCCATAATGGCGGGCGGGTGCGGTTCAGTGCCGATGGCGCGCTGTGGCTGACCACCGGCGACACGCATAACGGCCAGGTGCCGCAAAGCCCGACGATGATGGGGTCAAAAATCATTCGAATTGACACCGATGGGAACGCGCATCCTGACAATGCGCCGCCTGAGGGGTTCGACAAGCGGACCTTCACCTACGGGCATCGCAACGTGCAGGGCATCGCCTTCCACCCCGAAACCGGTCAGGCCATCGCAGCCGAGCACGGGCCATGGCATTCCGACGAGATCACCATTTTGGAGAATGGCGGCAATGCCGGCTGGGATCCTCGCCCCAATATGGCAGGCCGTGGTGATTGCCCGGACGGCTATTGTGGCTACAGCCCCAATCAGGAAGACGGCATGAACCGCTTTGAGCGTGCCGCGTGGATGCCAATGACGGATTTTGACACCTATCCCGATGCCATGCCGCCGGTCTGGAACAACAATGGCTGGTCGCAGGGCACCTCGTCCGCGGCGTTCCTGGAAGGCGACAACTGGGGCGACTGGAACGGGGCCATGGTTGTCGGCATCATGGGTATTGGCTTCGGCGGCACGCCGATTGGCCAGCGCCTCGACGTCATCCAGTTCAACGAGGACAACACCGACGTCGAAGACGTGACGGAGATGACCTTGCCCATGGATTCCGGGCGGTTTCGGTCGGTTGTCATGGGGCCGGATGGCAGCCTCTATACCGCCATCGACGAAGGTATCATCTACAAGCTGACGCCCGGCTAAGCATCAAACGGCCAGCCTGCTATGGCATGGCTGGTCTACTCACCAGAGATCAGCGCTTCGGGTATCTCGAAACGCTGATCATCAACCCTTACGTGATAGGTTCCGTCTGTCAGGTGCCAATCGGTATCGGTCCCGACCCCTGACATTGTCGCGTTGCCGCGTAGAAACTCCCGGTCAGAAAAGGTAAGCGTCCGCGCAAAGCCGTTGGGGAATTTCACGACCACTGCGGCCGAGCCGCCGTCGCGGGCGACTTTCGCCCGGCAGAGTCCCAGTGATTGGCCGACCTCCTGCGCGCATCGTACATCACCCGCCCCCACGAAAGCTCCCGACTTGGCCCGTTGAAGCACGGTCGATACATCAGCGCCTGCCTCGCCCGCCCATAGGGCCGCGATGAAGACAAGCACTTGTCCCGGCACAAATCGCATCACGTCTTTCCTATCCGCCTAAAACCCCGCTTTTTATACACGACCGGCTAGAACTCGTCACGATGGGTCCGCCGGTAGGGCCAGGTCAGGTCATTCAGATAGACCTGTATTCGGGTCATCCAGGCCCGTTTGTCGGCATCGACCTCTTCAAACATGTATTTCAGGAAATGGACATGCTCCCGGATGGATCGCGCCTGCGCGTAGGCACCGCCGCGGGTCCAGGAGTAGCCAAACCCGGTTTCAAAGCGTTGGAAAATAGCGTCATGTTCTTTCTGTCCGGCCAAAAGCCCTCGGAGGATGTCAATCTGCGCGCCATGCACGCTTGTCCAGAAATTCGGGGCCTCTTTTTCCTGCTTCTGGTTCTGCATCTCCAGGCGGGAGAACCACGCGTCATAGGGCTGTCCCTCGACATGTTCCTCCTGCAAGACGACATGGCCTGACAGCCAATTGAAGGTAGCGTAAGGATCAAGAAGGCTGGCATCGTCGCGTGCCGCCAGGGCCATGCCGTTCTGGTAGTAGCCAACCATTCGCCTGATCGCAGCCGTGCGGGAGCTACCACGGCGGGCGGTCAAAGCCTGGCGTTTCGAAATGCTGCCTTTCAGACATTCCCGTCGTATGGTTTTGGTGGGCTGGCCATGCGACCCTGTCAGCTTGTCCAGGTCCTTGAGGTAGTCCAGCGCCGCGTCAATCGTCTTCCTCTGTTCGGACTTCCGATCATCGGCAGCCTTGTTCAGCGCTTTCGCCGCGCTGCCTGTTGCGTCATGCGCCGCCAACTCGGCCCGTGACCACGCATATGTGGCGGAGCGTACCTTCAGGTCTTCCAGCCGCTCAACGGAATTGATCGTAGCGAAGCTGTCAGACAGCTGCTTGGCCTTTTCCAGAAGCTCAATCGCACGATCATAGACGTCCAGCTTGGCATAAGCGCGGCCAACAGCCTCGCACCAGCGGGCATCCGATTGCCAGTCGGGCTCGGCGCCTTCCATCAGGCTGTCAAGCTCGGACAGCAACGCGGGGCGGTCGCGATGCGGGCTGCGCACGTCGCGCGCGATGTTGATCGCGGCCTTGCGCGCATGATCGGCAGAGTAGTAGCGCTGCTGCCGACCGCCCTCCCCCGCGCGACCGGTGTCATCCTTGTCAAACCGGTATTCGGGGTTGCCGTAGCATTGATATGCGCCCCAGGTGTTTTTGTCCGGGAAGCTGTTGAAAACCTTGCTCCGGGCGTCGTGGACGGCGTTGGCGAAGGCGTTGCCGTTCAACATGCTGTCATAGAATTCTTTTGCGAAAAGATGCGCAGCGTTGTCGTCAATGGCCCAGCCTGCGGCGATCACGGCGCGCACCCCCTTTGCGATCAAGGTGCGCGACAGGCTGGCCGCAATCGCGCCGGTATCAGCCGCGATGCGGTCGCCAACGCGGCCCACATGGCAGCAATTGAGGAACACGAATTCCGGGACGTAACGCATATTCGCAAGCTCTGCGGAGGTCAGATAAATCCCGTCCGACAAGACCAGCCCGGCCTTCGGCTTCGTGCCTTCGTTCTCTTCATAGATGCCATGTGTCGCAAAATGCATGATCTTGAAAGGCTCAAGCATGGCGCGCTCAAGCACCTCGATCCCCTTTTTGGACGGAATGAGCTCGGTGACCTTATGCGCCTCTTTCTCACCAAGCCTTTCGGCCACCATGCGCGCTTCTTCCTGTGCGCCGGGCAGCGGGGCCAGACCGCTTTCGGTGTCGCCTACAACCAGAACATTCGGCTCGCTGGCCCGCGGCACGCTAGGCCCGGAGGTCACCAGTTGGCGCAGCATCGGCGTGCGGATGACCAAAGGTTTGAAATCAGTGCTCCCGGTGCTTTGATACAGCCCCTCACCAAAGGTCGCGATGTCGTCTTCCATCAGCTCCCAAGGGATGTCAGCCGTGCTTTCATCAAGGATCAGGAGGATTTGCTGGTCATTTTGAGCGAATGACTTCAGACCAAGTGGGATCATCAGCTCGAACAGTAATTTGCCAAGCGTACGGTCGGTTGCCGTGCCGTCACGGCTTTCGATCAGCAGGCGTTTGATCACCTCGGACTGGACGGCGGTCTTTTGGAATTCAGCCTTTGCCCCATCCGTGATCACCGTAAAGTCCAGAACCTCCGGATCGCGGTCGTTGCGGCGGACCGAGATGCGCTGCCAGGCATCAGGCTCGGTGCCGAAATCCATGCGCAGCCGCGCGCCGTCGGCGGTCTTGATCCGGTTGTCAAAGGTGAAGCGGTCCTTCATCTGCCCGTTCAGGCTGGCGCTGTGCAGCGCGCTTGCCGCCTTGAAGGCGGTGTCCTCGAAAATTTCGATGAATTCCAGCTTGGTGATCTGCGGCGTGTCTTCGCGCTGCAACGTCATATTCGCGTCGGCAACCGCTTCCAGGATGGATTGCACCGATTGCTGCACATTCATATTGGCGCCCTTGTGGCCGATCACGAGGCTGGTCAAAGCAATCGGGGCCACGTCTTTCGGATCTTTGCCTTGATCCATGGCGCGGCGTTGCAGGCTTAGCGCGTAACGCAGCACGGCGCGGTTTACCGTTTTGCGCAGCTGGCCCGGCGTCAGGTCGCCAAACTTGCCAAGCCCTGCCACCAAAGCGCCGCCAGGGCTGCGGTCCCGGTGCAGAACCACCTCGCAGGTTTCGATCTCGCCGGGATAAAGCCCCAGTTCCTGAACATCGGTCAGATGACCCTCAAAGCAGCTATCAAGCGCACCTTCTGCCCCGTTGATCGGGTCGCCCTTATAGTGCCCCACAAGAACCGGGTGGCGGGCAAAGCGCAAATCGCCATGGACGACGCTGACCTCGGTGCGCGCGGTCGTGGCGGCACTGCTGCCTCGGATGCCGTCGGAGGCACCCATGAAGCTGTCCATGACCTCGTCCGGTTCGGGATAAATCTGCAGCTCTTCTTCCGGCATTGGAACGGTTGCGGCGTCCGCGCTGCGGGAATGGGCGGGGGCTGTCTTGCTGAGTTGGCTTGTTTTTCCGGTAGCGAGAAGCTCAAGAAAAGCCGGGAAGGCGGATTTGGTCCGCGCCATATCGCCATGCACCGCGTCCAGATAATAAGGGTCGATATTGTCCGGAATGCCGGTGGCCCAGGTGACCGTCCCGTCCCCGTCATAGGTGCCAAGGAAAGTGACCTTTTGCTTGCCGTCGCCGGTCTGGTCGATGCGGATGTTTGAGGGGGTCGGTTCATCCCCAAGGCCCGCGACATAGGACACAATTTCGGGGTCCAGCTGTTGCTGACGAAAAACCCTATGGGCGTCGCGGGCGGCTTTGAATGTGGCGTCCGGCGGCACCACCCAGGCGCCGCCATCAATGTTTCGCAGGCTGGCCCAGCTGCCCCGCTTGAGGTAATGCCCGCCGCCATCGGCAGGCAAAAGCTGCGCGGGTCCCGGCATGCTGGTCACAATCTCCAGCAACTCGCGTTGCGAATGGACCAGATCGGCCAGGGCAAGCTGCCGGATCGCCTTGGCCCGCCCCATCAACGTGTGCATCATCGAAAACGCGCCGCCATTGGGGGTGCCCAGCATGACAAACCTGCATCCGGGGCGGCGGACGACCTCCTGCCAGAGGGCAAGATCGGCATCGATCAAGGCCCGCACAACCAGCCCACCCATAGAATGCGCAAGGAACCGGATGGGCTTGTCGGTGCTGTCCAACGCCTTCCGCACCGTCTTCGCAAGCGCGTCGGCACCTGTTGTGAGCACGGACTCGCGCCAGTCATAGGCGAAAGGAATGACGTGATGCGTGCGGCCCAGATACCGCGCCAGATCACCGTAATAGCGGTCCATCGGATCGCCCGCCGTGACCTCGCCGTCGCCGCCATATGTCAACCTTGCCAAACCGCCCGTAGCGATGCGGACCGGGTTGGTCCAGATCCAGCGCGTGTCACCGTCGCTATCTTTGTGGTTAAGATGACTGCCCATGACGCCGGGCAGAAAAATGCAGACCGGCAGCGCACTGGCGTCGCGGGATTGGCTCAGCACGAAGGGTTGCGGCAGCGGCTCGACTATCAGGTCGGGCCCTGCGCCGTCGGGTATCTCGGCAGGCGTCGATTGGGCCGCGGCCACAATCGCGTCGCGCGCCTCCTTCGTCCGGAAGTAGGAGAAATGGGTGATCTCGGAGGAGATGATATCTGTCAGGACCGGGGCATCCAGCCGGGCCGCGCCTTTGCTCATGGATGCGGTGTTGACCACGAAGTCGTTGTCGCCTTGAAAGAACAGATCCACGGCAAGGTTGCGCAGCTTGCGGAAAATGCCGTTCCCCTCGTTATCGCCGGCAATCACGTGCAAATTGCCAGCATAGCGCACGTCCGGCCGATTGAGGATCGCGACCAATGGCGACGCCGGCATCATCGCCTCTAGGCCCGGCAGTTTCTCCGGGTCGGCCTTGGTTTTGACAAAGCCGAGCAGAAACGCCTTCAGCAATCCATAGGCGGGGGAGGCCTTGAGGGCGGGGATCAGTTCAAACGTGTTCAGGGCGATCGATAGAAACCGGTCGAGCCGTCTGGAGGCCAGCGTCGTGCCGCGCAGCGGGCCGGCAATGCGGATCAAACGTGTGACCGTGATGTTCTTGTCGGCAATTGCCGCGCTTAGTTTTTCCAACTCCTCCGGGCTCCGGCCCGCTTTGGTCAGAATGGTTTTGTCGGTCTCATCGAAGGCACCGTCGCCCATATTCACACGTGCCGCCCGCGCGACAAGCTCGGCCACCAGACCGCCACGTGAATGCGACATCAGCGAAACTTCCGCGCCTTTCGGCAACGCATCGACCAAATCCAGCGCGTTGTGCACCGGGTCCACGGTGACGGTCTTGTGTTCCAGCGCGAAGATGCCTGCGGGGAAGGCCGCATCCAGTGCCGGCCATACATCCTTGACGTCCAGGGCGGTTTTGGCACCGTGAAACGGTGGGCCCGCAAGTTCGGAAAAGCTACCATTCGTCGACGAAAACGTGCCATGAACGAGCACGAGCATCGGTTTTTTGGTGTCGATATCTTTGGCTTTGACGGGTTTTAGGTCAAGCCTCGGGGACCCGGCCTCGCTGGTAGGTGTGCAGCGAAAAAACCCCGTGTCCAGCTTGCTTTCGATATGCTTGGCCAGGGCTAAAGCCGTCATTTCGCCAGCCTTGCCCGCAAAATCCATCTTTAGGATTTTGACCGCCTCAACCGCGTAGCCACCGCCGGAACGCGACGCGTCCATGCCGTCAAATGTCAGGGTTTTCGGCACCAACAGCGCTTGTTCAGACACGGATCGGTCCGTGTTCGCGAAATCCGCTCGCGTATCCGCCACCGATTGCCAAAGTTTCAACCCGCCTTCGAGTTGAATTTCAATGACGTCATTCTCGTCAACGCCGTCAACCTGTGTCTGGGCCTCCGCATCCCCACTTCGGGAGGTGGCGAGCGACACATTCACCGTTTTTTCAAGTTCAAGCGCGCCACGTAATTCGGAGGGCAAGTCTTCCGCAGATCCCATATCGATCTGCGTTCCGGGCAACATAAATGATGACATTGGCTACATCTCTTTAACAAAAGTAATCTTAAATGCCTTTACGCTACGGCACCGCGTATCGCTGAGTCAAATAGCGGTCGAAATACGGGCACTCGAAAATTCCAAATGTTGCCGATATAGATGGCGGCGCGATCCTTGGGCGTAAGTTACCCAAGGACCACGTCTGAGGTCGCCAGTTAGTCTGTGGCAAGTGCCTCGATCTCGAACATAAGGCCTGGAATGGCCAACCGGGTAACACCCAAAAGGGTCATCGGCGGAGCGCTTTGATGCAGCCCAAACCGCAGCCCCATCAGGTCGAAATTGTTCAGCGCTTCGTCGACATCAGTGGCATAAACCCCCAGCTTGGT
>CALHHY010000031.1 GCA_938030665.1 uncultured Litoreibacter sp.
AAAGATGTTCTTGGCCAGTTGCTGCAGCGCGATGGAGATGCCGAACGTGGCCAACAATGTCTCGAGCGGGCGGTGGTAAAGGTGGCGTATCACCAGCCGCTCCATCGTGACGCCCGCGGCAAAGGTAATGGCGAAGGCCAAAGGCAGGGCGACAAGGATCGAGATCGTGTAGTCAGGGATGAACAGCTGAACCACGTAGCCCGTATAGGCGCCCATCATGATGAACTCGCCATGGGCCATGTTGATCACCCCCATGACGCCGAAGGTAATGGCCAGCCCGATGGCTGCCAGAAAGTAGATGGAGGCCAGCGACAGCCCGTCCAGCGCCAAATCCGCCGTTTGCGCCCAGCCGACGCGTGCCTCGACAGAGGCCAGCGCTTCTTCAGCGGCGGCGGTGATGTCGGGGTTTTTCTCAGTATATTCCTCGAAGAAGACGTGTTCCGCCAAGGCGGCGTCGCGATACACCTCGGTGACAAGCTGCGGGGCCAGACCTTGTTCGGCGAGCCTTGCATAGGCGCGGTTGCGGGTCTCGTCATTGTCCAGCTGCGTCAGCGGGATATCGGCCACCCGGCCATCCACGATGTTGGCCTCAAGCGCCGCGCGGATATCGGCAGGCGTGGTGCGCGGCGGGGCAAGCTCTGCCGCGACCAGCTGCGCAAAGAAGGCATCAGGGTCCGTGGCCGGGTCCAGGACGCGGGCGATATTGGTCTCCGGCAGCTCTTTTGCCGCGCCGGGTTGCGCGGTCAGGATGAGGTTGAGCACGCTGCGCGCCTCGACCGACGTGTCGGCAGACAGGCTTTCAATCGCGGCAATCCGGTCCTCGGGCGCGTCGGCAAAGCGGGCGGACAGAAAATTTGCCAGCTGCACCTTGCGCGCCTTCAGCGTCGGATCGGAGTCCCCCTCGATGGAAGCCAGAAGAGGGGCAAGCTGCGCGGCCTCGGGCTTGCGAGCGATGGATTGCAACGCGTCGGCGCGGCGCTTGGGGTCGGTGTCGGAGAGCTGAAATTGCACAAGCGCCGTGCCGATCACCCGCCGCACGCCGCCATTGGGTTTAAGCTGGGTGAAACCGTCCTTGGGGGCGCTGCTCTCGTCGCCGCTGTCAATGCCACGCAGCTCAAGTGTGTCGCCGTCTTCGGTGGCCAGGAAAAACGCGCCGTCGTCGCGTTGCCAGACGTTCTTTTCAGCCCATTGCTCCAGAAAGCCCGGCACTTGCGGCAGGCCAGAGGCAACCAGCTCGTCCAACAGCGTCCCAACGGTACGCCGGGAAGGTTTGGCGACCTGATCGGCATTGGCTTGCAGGATCGTCTGCAGCGGACCCTGCGGTGTCTGAGCCAGCGCTGTCGTCAGGGTGCCAAGAACCAGGGCAATGGCAAGAAGGATGCAGCGCATGGGGATATCTCGGGGGGATGAGTGGCAGGCAAAGCTGAGGCCGCCCCCCTGGATAGGGGCGGCCTCGTGATCGTTAGATTAGTAGTTAGACGTCAGCTGGACGCAGGTCTGGGTCTCGGTGTTGTACATACCGCAGCCAAGGTCCTTCCAGTCGGAGGTCAGCACTTTCGACGCTGGCAGGAAGTCGGTCCAAGCGTCGCCTGCCACCTCTTCGGTTTGGGAGATGATGTCGAACTGACCATCGGCCTGGATTTCACCGATCAGAACCGGCTTGGCCAGGTGGTGGTTTGGCAGCATGACAGCCGTGCCGCCCGTCAGGTTCGGGAATTCCTGGCCATACATCGCCGTGCGCACCGCGTCGACTTCGGTCGAGGCGGCGGCCTCAACAGCGTTCACCCACATGTTGAAGCCGATGTAATGGGCCTCCATCGGGTCGTTGGTCACGCGTTCCTCGCCTGCAAATTCCTTCCACGCCGCGATGAATTCCGCGTTGGCGTCGGTCTCGGCCGATTGGAAGTAGTTCCAGGCGGCCAAGTGACCCACAAGGTTTGATGTATCAAGGCCGGACAGCTCTTCCTCCCCGACGGAGAAGGCCACCACCGGAATGTCATCCGCAGAAATGTCAGCGGCGGCGAGTTCCTTGTAGAAGCCGATATTCGCGTCGCCGTTGATGGTCGAGATCACGCCGACCTGCTTGCCGTCCTCACCCAAGGCCACAACGTCGCTGACGATGGTCGCCCAGTCGGAATGGCCAAATGGCGTGTAGTTGACGAAGATATCGTCCTTGGCGATGCCGTTATCCTGCAGATACTGCTCAAGAATGTTATTCGTGGTGCGCGGGTAGACATAGTCGGTTCCCAGCAGCGCAAACTTTTCAACGCCCAGCTCTTCAAGAAAATAGTCAACGGCAGGGATCGCCTGCTGGTTGGGTGCGGCACCGGTGTAGAAGACGTTTTTGGAGCTTTCCTCGCCCTCATACTGAACGGGGTAGAACAGCAGGCCGTCCAGCTCTTCGATGACGGGCAGCACGGATTTGCGGCTGACCGAGGTCCAGTTGCCAAAGATCACGTCAACCTCATGGACGGTCAGCAACTCGCGGGCTTTCTCCGCGAAAAGGGGCCAGTCGGAGGCCGGGTCAACGACCACGGCTTCGATCTCGCAGCCCAGCAGGCCGCCCTTGGCGTTTTGCTGTTCGATCAGCATCAGCATGGTGTCTTTCAGCGTCGTCTCGGAAATTGCCATGGTCCCGGAGAGGGAGTGCAGCACGCCCACCTTGACCGGGTCGGCACACTCCGCCGCCGCCATCGCAGTTGAGCCCAGGAGGGCCGCCATCATCACGCTTGCAAATTTCATATTCATAGGTCGTAGCCCCTGTTGTCGCTGCGGGCGGCTTAGGTGGCGCGGATGCGCTTTTCCCAATGGCCCGAGCAGAGTAGTCAGGACCCGCAACAGTGATGTTGTAGTCGCGCAGGGAGAAAGGTCTTCCAGGACACCCCCTGTGCGGCGCTTTGCCCACTTTCGCGGACAGCGCAACTAAGCGGCAGCGCCGCAATATTGGCCAGTAATTGGTAGGCAGAAGGGCGCATCCAGCCGGGTTTGCCCAAAACGTCGCCCTGAATTTACGCGTTTGATCAATTTGTGGGCATGACCACAATTCGCGCGGGTTAAGTTTTGAGGGTCAGACCCCGATTAGCTGTGCTGAAAGTGCCGGCGTCAGCTCGGCCATCGGACCGGCCCAGGTGGTGCTGCCCCGCTCCAAAACGACCGCGTGGTCGCAAAGCTGGCGCATCTCGCCGATCTGCTTGTCAACGACGATGATCGAAAGCCCGGTCTCCGCCTTGAGCCGCGCCAGCGCTGTCCAGATCTCGTTGCGGATGATCGGCGCCAGCCCCTCCGTCGCCTCGTCAAGGACCAGAAGCCGCGGGTTTGTCATCAGGGCGCGGCCAATGGCGACCATCTGCTGCTCCCCGCCCGACAGGGTGCCCGCCAGTTGGTGACGCCGCTCCGCCAGCCTTGGGAACAGTGTCCGGATGCCGGACAGGTTCCAATATCCGCGCCGGGCGGCGGCGATCAGGTTTTCCGTCACGGTCAACCCGGCAAAGCAGCGCCGCCCCTCGGGGACCAGCCCAATGCCCAGGCGGGCCGCCTTATGGCTGGGCAGCCGGGACAGATCATGGCCATCAAAGGTCATCTCCCCGTTGACGGGAATCATGCGACAAAGGCTGCGAACGGTGGTGGTCTTGCCCATGCCATTTCGCCCCATCAGCGCCAGCACCTCCCCCGCGCGCAGTTCCAGATCGACACCGAAAAGCGCCTGCGCACTGCCATAATGCGCAGTGACCTGTTTCATGACGAGCAGGCTCACCGGTCCGCCCCCAGATAGGCCGCGCGCACGGCATCGCTGGCGCGGATAGCATCGACCGTGCCCGTCTCGATGATCCGGCCGTAAACCAGAACGCTGATCCGGTCAGCCAGGGCAAAGACCGCGTCCATGTCATGTTCGACCAGCAGGATCGGCGCCTCGGCGCGCAGACGGTCAAGAAACTCCGTCAGTGCTTTGGATCCCTCCGCCCCCAGCCCGGCCATCGGCTCGTCCATCACGAAGGCCTTGGGGCGCAGGGTCAGGGCGATGGCCACTTCCAGCAGACGCCGCTGCCCGTGGCTGAGTTCTGACACGCGCTTGGCTGCATGAGGGGTCAGCCCGACCTGTGCCAACGCCGCGTCAGCGCGGGCGCGCAGCCTGCGGTTCTTCACGACCGGCCACAGAAACCGCCAGGGGGAGCCCACAGCGCCGACTGCCCCTAGCAGCGTGTTTTGAAGCACCGTGTCTTCCATGGCCAGCTGCGAGATTTGGAAGCTGCGGGCCAACCCCATCCGCGCCCGTGCGGGCACTGACCGGCCCGTGACATCACGCCCCAGAAAAGTGACGGAGCCCGCGTCCGGCGTCAGCCCGCCACAAATCTGGTCGATCAACGTGGATTTCCCGGCCCCATTCGGCCCGATGACCGCATGAATTTCGCCGGGGCGCAGATCGAGGGTCACGTCATCCGTGGCCTTCAATGCACCGAATGATTTGCTCAGCCCCTTGGTCGCCAATACCGCGTCAGTCATGCGCCGCCCCGCGCCGCGCCACGAGGCCTACCAGCCCGCCTCGCGCGAAAAGAACAATCAGCAGCAGCAACAGGCCCAGATAGATATGCCAAAACTCGCTGAGGCCACCGAGGAAATGCTCCAGCATGACGAAAGCAACCGCCCCCACCACCGGCCCACAAAGCCGCGCCACCCCACCCAGGATCACGAAAACCATGATCTCCCCCGAGGTCTGCCAGCTGAACATGGTCGGGCTGACGAAGCGGTTGAGATCGGCAAAGAGCGCGCCGGCAAGCCCAGTGATGGTGCCTGAGATAACAAAGGCCACCAGTTTCAGCCGTTGCGGATTAAGCCCGACCGCGCGCACCCGGTCCGGGCTTTGCCGCGCGGCGTTCAACGCCAGACCGAATGGGGAACGCGCGAACCTTGCGTTGAACAAGATGACCAGAACCAGCAAGCCATAACACAGCGCGAAGAAGTTGAACGGCACCAGCGTGTCGAGGCCCGGGAACTCGTTGCGCAGGAAGATCGACAGCCCGTCCTCGCCCCCGTAGCTGGACCAGCTGATAGTGAAGAAGAACAGCATCTGCCCGAAGGCAAGCGTGATCATGATGAAATAGACGCCAGCCGTGCGCAGCGACAAGGCCCCGATCACCAGGGCCGCCAGGGCCGAGACGCCCATTGCCACAGCCCAGATGACCGGCATGGATTTGGTCCCCTCGATCACCATTGGCCCGTCGATAAGCGGTGTGAAACTTTGCGCGTGAAACGCCAGAATGCCCATCGTGTAGCCGCCGATGCCGAAAAATAGCGCATGGCCCAGGCTGACCATCCCGCCCATGCCAAGCGCGATGTTGAGGCCCACGGCGGCCAGTGCAAAGATCGTGGCGCGGGTGGCCAGCGTGATGGTGAACGGCGCGTCATTCAGCGAGGCCCAATAGGGGACCGCCAGAAGCAAGGCCAGCACGACAAGGTTCAGCAGTTTTTCAGGGATCATGCGGCGCGCGCCCCGAACAGGCCCGTGGGCCGCCAGATCAGAACGGCACCCATCAGGATGTAGATCGCCATGGAGGCCAATGACGCGCCCGCCGATTGCGCCGCAGCAGGGGCCATGAACAGCTTAAACAGCTCTGGCAGGAAGATGCCGCCCAGCGTGTCAGTCAACCCCACAAGGATGGAGCCGATAAGCGCCCCTTTTATGGACCCGATGCCGCCGATGACGATCACGACGAAGGCCAGGATCAAGACCGGTTCGCCCATGCCGACCTGCACTGATTGGATCGCGCCGACCAAGGCCCCTGCAAGCCCTGCCAGCGCCGCGCCAAGCGCGAAGATCGCCGTATATAATTTGGAGATATCGACGCCAAGGGCCGCGATCATCTCCCTGTCATTTTCGCCGGCGCGGATACGGATGCCGATGCGCGTCTTGGTGATCAGCCACCCAAGCGTCGCTGCTACTGCCAGTCCTATCCCGATCAGAACAAGGCGATAGAGCGGGTATTCAATGCCACCCGGCAAGGTCACCGGGCCAGAGATTTCCGACGGGATATCCAGAAACAAAGGAAAGGAGCCGAAGACCCAGCGTGTACCTTCCGAAAAGATCAGGATCAGCGCAAATGTTGCGAGCACCTGATCCAGATGGTCGGCGGCGTAAAGCCTGCGGATCACGAGCATCTCCACCAGAACGCCTGCGACCGCTGCGGCAGCCATGGCCGCCGCGATAGCCAGCAGGAACGAACCAGTCAGCCCCGCCACGGCCGCTGCCACGAAGGCGCCAATCATGTAGAGAGAGCCATGTGCGAGGTTGATCAACCCCATCACTCCGAAAATCAACGTCAGCCCAGCCGCCATCAAGAACAGCATGACGCCGAATTGGAGCCCGTTCAGCACCTGCTCGATGATCAGAATGGTCGACATGTTGGCTGTCCGTCTGTTGCGTGGCCCCTGTTGAAACAGTGGGGCCACGCGGGTTTCATCGGCCGCGCGGTCCTAGAAGGCGCAGTCGCCGGCATAGGCATCAGCATGGTTTTCCAGCGCCACCCCGATGATCTTGTTGGTGAAGACGTCACCTTCCTTGACGACCTCGCGGGCGTAGATGTTCTGAACCGGGTGGTGGTTGTCGCCAAAGGCAAAGGCCCCGCGCGTGCTGTCGAAATTCGCAGCTTTCAGGGCGGTCCGAAACGCGGCTTTATCGCCCGGCTCAGCCACCTCAAGCGCGGAGATCAGCAGGTTTGCCGTGTCAAACCCCTGGCTCGCATAGAGGGACGGCAACCGGCCATATTCGGCTTGAAAGGTCTCCACAAAGGCCGCGTTGGTCGGGTTGTCGAGGTCTTTGTTCCACTGCGAGGTATTGACCACGCCCATGGCGGCCTCCCCCACGGCTTGCAGGATGCCCTGATCGAAGGAGAAGGCAGGCCCCACCACCGGCAGGTCAATGCCGCTATCGGCATATTGCTTCAGGAAGGAGATCCCCATGCCGCCGGGCAGAAAGAAGAACACGCTATCGGCACCGGAGGCCCGGATTTGCGCGATCTCGGCGGCGTAGTCGGTTTGGCCAAGCTCGGTGAAAATCTCCCCCGCCAGCCCGCCTTCATACATGCGCTTGTAGCCGGTCAGCGCGTCCTTTCCGGCCGGATAGTTGGGGGCCAGGATGAAGCTGTTTTTGTAGCTGGCGGTGTTGGCATAGGCGCCAGCGGCCTCGTGCAGGTTGTCGTTCTGCCAGGCCACATTGAAATAATTCTCGTGGCAGCCCTTGCCCGCCAACGCCGACGGTCCGGCATTGGGGGAGAGGTAGAATTTGCCCTGTGCCGTGGCGCTTGGTACCACTGCCATGGCGAGGTTGGACCAGATGATGCCGGTCATCACGTCGACCTTTTCGGCCTGGATCATCTTATCGGCCAGCTGCACGGCCACGTCCGGCTTGCGTTGGTCGTCTTCGATCACCACCTCGATATCGTCGCGACCTGACTGGGCAATGGCCAGCATGAACCCGTCGCGCACGTCAATGCCGAGCCCCGCGCCGCCACCCGAAAGCGTAGTGATCATGCCGACCTTGACCTCGGCCTGCAGCCCGGTGGCGCAGAGTATTGCGGCGGCACTCGCCAGTAGCAGTTTTCTCATCTTTGGTCTCTCCCTGTCAGTAATCTTGCGCCTAGAACGCGGCAAAGGTCAGCGTTGTCAGCGTGCGTTCGATGCCGCCCACGTCGCTGATCTGGTCGTTGATGAAGCGGCCCACGTCCTGACCCTCGGGGATGTAGAGCTTGAGCAGCAGGTCATAGTCACCGCTGGTTGAATACATCTCCGAATGGACTTCCTTGAGGACCAGCGCATCCGCGACCGCGTAGGTTTTGCCGGGCTTGCACCTGATCTGGACGAAAACGCAATTCATTGATCCACTCCTTTGCAGGTTTGCAGGCTCCCCCGGACGGCGCCTTCCGCGCCGAAAGGTAGCACAGCACAGCCCGGCACAAGTTGGAAGGTGCAATCTGGCTGCATTTGCTTCCGTCGTTAATGAAAGTCGCGCGATTTGGGAATGATCCGCTGGTGGCGCGGGTGCCCCCGCATACCGACCTGGCTGGGCAGCGGGTGGGTGGGGTGATCGCCGCGCGTGGTGATGGCGGGCAGCCCGGCCTCCGATAACCCGGTCAGCCGGTCGGTCCGGTCCTGCAGATCAGCGGCCACCACATGGATGACCCGCCCGTCGGTCTGCACCTGGCCATGGACCACCAGCAGCCGGGCCGACATGATCACCGGGCGGTAGCTTTTGAACATCGACGGCCAGATCACCAGATTGGCCACCCCGGTCTCATCCTCCAGCGTGATGAAACACACGCCCTTGGCGCTGCCGGGTTTCTGGCGCACCAGCACCAGCCCGGCCAGCTTCACGCGCTGGCCATGGCGCATGCGGGCGAGGTCAGCGGCGGCGGCAAAGCCCTGGCGGCGCAGGCTGGCGCGGTAGAAGGACATCGGGTGCGCCTTGAGCGACAGTCGCAGGGTCTGGTAATCGGCCACGACATGTTCGGCCTTGGGCATGGCGGGCAGCTGCACCTGCGGCTCTGCCCCCTCGGCAGCGGCCTCGGCATGGGCGAAGATCGGCAGGTCAGGCGCGTCTTTCAGCCCCTGGGTCTGCCACAGGGCCTGCCGCCGGTCGCACCCCATGGACCGCAGTGCATCCGCCGCCGCCAATCGCCGCATGTCGCCTGCATCCAGCCACGGGCGGGATTTCAGCGTGGCCACATCGGTAAAGGGCGTGTCGCGGGCGGCCATGATCCGCAGCGCGGCCTCCCGCCGCATACCGTCGACTTGCCGCATCCCCAGCCGTAGCGCGAAACCCTTGCCGCAGGGCTCCAATGTGCAATCCCAGTCGGAGTAGTTCACATCCACCGGGCGCACCTCCACCCCATGTTCCCGCGCGTCACGCACGATCTGGGCCGGGGCGTAGAAGCCCATGGGCTGCGAATTAAGCAGCGCGCAGGCAAAGGCGGCCGGGTAGTGGCATTTCATCCAGCTCGACACATAGACCAGCTTGGCAAAGCTCGCCGCGTGGCTTTCGGGGAAGCCGTATTCGCCAAACCCCTTGATCTGGTCAAAGCAGCGCTGCGCGAAAACCGGGTCGTAGCCGCGTTTGGTCATGCGGCCTACCATCTTGGCCTGCAACGTCTCGATCGTCCCGCGGGAACGGAACGTGGCCATGGCCCGGCGCAGTTCGTTGCTTTCTGCGGGCGAAAATTGTGCCGCGTCCATCGCGATTTTCATCGCCTGCTCCTGAAAGATCGGCACGCCCATGGTGCGGCCCAAAATGCGGCGCAGCTCGTCTTGCGGGTATTGCGGCCCCGGCGTGGGGTATTCCACCTTCTCGATCCCCTGCCGACGGCGCAGATAGGGATGCACCATATCGCCTTGAATGGGGCCGGGGCGGACGATGGCAACCTCGATCACCAGGTCATAAAAGACCCGCGGGCGCAGCTTGGGCAGCATCGCCATCTGCGCCCGGCTTTCGACCTGGAATACCCCCAGGCTATCCCCCTCGCAAAGCATGTCATAAGTGGCCTCGTCCTTCTGGGGGATGGTGGCGAGCTCGTAGTCATGGTCGTAATGGGCGCGCAGCAGGTCAAAACATTTGGCGATGCAGGTCAGCATGCCAAGCGCCAGAATATCGACCTTGAAGATGCCAAGCGCGTCGATGTCATCCTTGTCCCATTCGATAAAGCTGCGGTCGGGCATGGCGCCGTTGCCAATGGGCACGATCTCGGTCAGGGGGCGTTCGGTCAGGATGAAGCCGCCGACATGCTGGGACAGGTGGCGGGGCATGCCGGTCATCTGCTGGGCCAGCCGCAGCACCTTGCGCAGGTAGGGGTCGGACAGGTCCATCCCCGCCTCGCGGGCGCGTTCTTCCTTCATCTCCCCCTCGAAGCTGCCCCAGACGGTGCCGGCCAGCTTGGAGGTCACATCCTCCGACAGCCCCATGGCTTTGCCGACTTCCCGGATGGCGGAGCGGGGGCGGTAATGGATGACGGTGGCACAAAGCCCTGCGCGGGTGCGGCCGTATTTATCATACATGTACTGGATGACCTCTTCCCGGCGTTCATGCTCGAAATCGACGTCGATATCGGGAGGCTCGTCGCGTTCCTCGCTGAGGAAGCGTTCAAACAGCACGTCATGCTCCGCCGGGTCGACGGAGGTGATGCCAAGGCAGAAGCACACCGCCGAGTTGGCCGCCGACCCCCGCCCCTGACACAGAATGGGCGGGGCGGCCTCATAACGGGCGAAACGAACAATGTCGTTGATGGTCAGAAAATACCGCGCGATCTTCTTGGAGGCGATAAGCGCGAATTCCTTCAGGATCGTATCAACCACATGGGGCGGCGTGCCGTCGGGGTAGCGCGCCTGCGACCCTTCCCAGGTCAGCCGCTCCAGCTCTTCCTGCGGGGAGCGTCCCTCGGGCACGATCTCATGCGGATATTCATAGCGCAGATCATCCAGCGAGAAGGTGATGGCGTCAGCCACCGCGCGGGTTGCGGCGATGGCATGGGGCCAATCGGAAAAAAGGCGGCACATGCGCTCAGGCGATTTCAGATGCCGCTCCGCATTGGCTTCCAGCCGGTAGCCGGCCTGATGGATCACCACCCCCTCCCGGATGCAGGTCATGATGTCTTGCAGCGGCCGCCGGTCAGGCGCGTGGTACAGCACGTCATTGGTCGCCAGAATGGTGCAGCCATGCGCCTTCGCCATCGCGTCCAACCGGTTGATCCGAGCCCGGTCATCGCCGCGATAAAGGTGGCTGGCGGCAATATAGCCCATCCCCGGCAGCGCGGTTTTCAGCCGGGGCAGCCCAGCCTCAAAGAGGTCCAGATTGCCACCGGGCAATGCGATCAACTGCAGTCCTTCGGCATGGGCCGCAAGCATCTCCAGCGTCAGATGCGTCATCCCCTTTTGCTGCCACCCGCCATCGGCATCCGCCATCTTGCCCTTGGACAGCAACGTGGACAGCCGCGCATAGGCGGCGCGGTCCACCGGGTAGGCCAGAAGCTCTGCCCCGCATAGCAGCGCCAGCCGCACCCCGATCAGCGGGCGGATGCAGGCGGTCTTGGCCTCGGTATGGATGCGCACCACTCCCGCCAATGTGTTGTAATCGGCAATGCCCATGGCGTCATAGCCCAGCAGATTGGCGGTGCCGGTCAAATCTACCGCGTCCGACGCCGCGCGCAGGAACGAAAAGCAGCTGGCCAGACCAAGTTCGACATAAGGCGCGCGCGGATTGGGGCGGAACCCGTCCTGCTGCAGCTCTGCCAGCGTGCGGCGCTTATGCCCTTCTTGCAGCGGCATCAGGCGAAGAACCCATGCAGGAACCAGCGCGGCTCCCCGCCGCGGCCATCATCGGCCAGGCCCTGACGGTAGAGCCAGAACCGGCGGCCATCCTGCACCTCCACCCGGTAATAGTCGCGCAGCCTTGTGCCGGGGCGGTCCTGCCACCATTCGGGCGCGATGCGTTCAGGCCCCTCATGCCGGGTGCTGCGGTAGGTCACCCGCCGCCAGCGAAACTGCGCGGGCGGACCTTCGGGCACGGCGTAAAGCACGCGCACCTCCTCTGGCGGGTCCAGCAGGCGGATCGGGCGGGGGCGCGACAGATCAGGCGGGTGGGACGGGGCGTGGGTCATTGCCTGCACGCGGGTCTCGGCACGTTCCGGCAGATGGCTTTCGCGCCACTGCGCCCAGGTCACCCGGTCTGCCCCCAGCCGGGCGCTGAGCCGGTCTATCAACGCGGTCACATCGCCTTGCGTATCTGTGGCCCCGTCAAGCCGCTCCTGCACTTTCAGCATGGGCTCCACCCGCAGCGCCTCAAGGGTCAGCAGATCAAACCCGAAGCCCGGATCGACGCCGTCAAACTTGCCCTCAAAGAGCCGCAGCATATGCGCCACGTCGCGGGTGGCGCGGGCGGTGCCCAGTTCCACCGCCCGCCATTCGCCGTCGATGCGGTAGATGGTGAGCCTAAGCCTGCGCGCGCCCTGCTCCGCCTCGGCCAGTTCGGCACAAAGCGCCTGCGCAAGTTCGGGCAGATGTGGCACGGGGTCAATCACCGGCTCGGCCAGCCTGACCCGCGACACCCAATAGGTCAGGTCCGGCGGCGGGTTGAGCGGGTCGGGCTGCAGCCCCATGGCTAGGTCGAGCTTGATCAGCGGGTTGTCCTGCGCCGCCAGATCAGAAAACCGGCGCATCAGGGTGCTGCGCGGTAACCTTGCCAGGGCACCAATGGTTTTCAACCCCAGCCGGTCCAGCACGCGCGCGGTCTGCGCGCTCAACCCCAGGGCCGCAATCGGTAAAGGGGCCAAAGCGGGCGCGGTGCTGTCCCTATCACAAATCACATCCCCGCCCGCCCCGAACCGCGCCAGCGCCTGCGCCGCCCCACGGGTGGGTGCCATGGCCACGCGCGCGCTCAATCCCTGCATGGCAAACCGGGTCCGGATATCGCGCAGCATCGCGGCCTCGCCGCCGAAAAGATGCGCCGCGCCGGTGACATCCATGATCAACCCGTCCGGCAGATCGGCAACGGTCCAGGGGCACCAGCGCCGCGCCCAATGGATCAGCCGTTCCAGCAGCGCCTCGTCGCCGCGCAGGTCTGCGGGCTCGACATGCAGGTCGGGATGGATGGATTGCACGTCTACGACGCGGGCCTCCAGTACGATGCCGCGCGCCGCGGCGGCAGGGCTGAGCGCGTGGATCACCGGTCCATGGGTCCCGTCACGGGCAAGAACGATCGGCACCGCGTCACCGGGCAGCGTCCGCTCCCGCATGACTTTCTGCCGCCACCGGTTCATCGCCAGATCGGGAAACCAGACGGAGACGATTCGCACCTGACGCGGCCCCCGGATCATACTCGGCCATCCAATGACCGGGCGCCCGACCCCGCGCGCGAAACAGTTCCACATCCCAACGGGCAGCACCCGGCGCCTGCGGATCCTGCGGGTTGCGATGTGAGGGTTGGGCCTGCACCCGCCACCTTTCGCGCGCCGCACTCAGCCCACCCGGATCGGCAGCCCTGATGAGCCAGATCGGCAGCCCTGAGGCCTCCGCCCGCAAGGCCAGACGCTTTGTCGCGGTGAAATCCAGCACTGAGGGCCCGCCGTGTAGCTCCCCCACCACGGCAGACAGCCCTCCGCAGGCCGCTGCCTCCTCCATCGCCCAAAGCGCATCGCGTGGATGGTTTACCGCCACATGCAGCAGCGGCGCCTGCAATCCGTGATGCGCAAGCCCTGCGCCATAAAGTGAGCCATTCTCCTGCCCGGATAAACGGTCCTGCACCCATAAAACAGGCCTCTCCGCCCCTGCCGCATTGAGCTGCGCGAGCACGAAGGCGCTTGCCGAAATATCCAGCGGCCGGGCCTGCAACACATCCCGCAGCATGGGTGTTGCAGATGGGTTTTGCGCACCCCCATTGCGCCCGCCTGCCATGCGCGCAGCAGGCGAAGTGGATCGAGGCGGCAGGCGGATTACCTGCCCATATGCCGAATCGGCAGCCATACACTCACCATTTGTTCACTATTTGTTCTATATTTTCTAGATGACTTGCGCCGAGAACCCTCGCTAGTGACGAAAACCTGAGGTGCTCCTAGATTTGTAGACGCTTTGCTTGGTAATTTTGGAAGCAAGGAGAGACGGATATGAACAAGGGAATACGGTTTACTGACGAGTTCAAACAGGACGCTGTGGCGCAGGTTGTTGAGCGCAGCTATGCGGTCAGCGAAGTTGCTGAGCGGCAGGGGATTAGCACCAAGTCGCTGTACGCTTGGAAGGCGCAGTTTGCGAAGTCGCCGCATGTTAGATCGGAGGTTGCGGAACAGGCAGCTGAGATCAAGCGGCTGAAGCGCGAACTGGCGCGGGTGACCGAGGAGCGGACAATCTTAAAAAACCGTTCCGGGTTGGAGCCCGCCTGTGCGCGGTAGAAACGGGCTGTGCTACGGTTGCGCCATGAAGGGCAGCGGCCGTTCGCTTATTGGTGGTCTGTCTTGGGGCAGAACCCCGTTAAAAAACGTGGTCCATGG
>CALHHY010000032.1 GCA_938030665.1 uncultured Litoreibacter sp.
GGAAACCCCGTTCGGGCAGTTTCTGACGCCTGGTTTTGCGGATGGGCAGGCGGTGGAGATCATCATCCGTCCGCAGCATCTACGCATAGATTTCGACCGCCATGGCAAAGGCCCTAACCCAACCCCGCAGGAAGGGGCGCCCGCCATGGGCGTGGTAAAACGCGCGCGGTTTATGGGGCGTGAAAGCCTGGTGGAGTTCGAGATGGCGTTTGACGGCTCAACCTTGACGGCGACGGTGCCGGCGGTTTTTCTGCCCAAGCCGGGCACGGTGCTTTGGCTGATGATGCGGCGCGACCGGTGCTTTGTTTTTCCCACCTGAGCGGTTTTCTGGCGTGGGATTTGAGTATTTTTGAAGCAGTGATGAGGGGGCGTCAGCGCGTCACGATCAACTGCGCAAGCCCGTGGAAATGATAGACGTCACCAAAGCGCGCCGGGGCGGCCAGTTTCAGATCAGGGCAGCGCTGGAATAAGATGGACAGCCCTGACGCGATCTCCATCCGGGCCAAAGGCGCGCCGACGCAAAAATGGATGCCCGCGCCAAAACTGGTATGCGGCTTGCCCGTGCGGTCAGGGATGAACTGAGCGGGCGAGGGATAGACGGCCGGGTCGCGATTGGCGGCCCCGAGCAGGAGGCCCACCTGGTCCCCCTTTGCGAAGTCGTGGCCGAACAGGGTCACGTCCTCCATCGCATAGCGGGTGAAGATATGCAGCGGCGGGTCATGGCGCAGCGCCTCTTCAACGAAGGCGGACTCAGTTGTGGGGCGAATGTCGTGTTGCAGGCAGGTACGGGCGGCATTGCCCAATGTGTGCACGGTGGCCTCGTGACCTGCGTTGAGCAGCAGGATGCAGGTGGTGATCAGCTCCTCCGTACAGAGCTTTTGCCCGTCCTCCTCGGCGGCAATGAGGCTGGTGATCAGATCGTCGCGGGGGGCGGAGCGGCGCTTGTCGATATAGCCCGTCAGAAATGTGCTGAATTCGGCGGCGGCGCGGTCAGCCGCGTGTTCCTGTTCCGGCCCGCGCCCTGCCTGGTACATGCCCACCATCGCGTTCGACCATGCCAGCAATTGCGGCGCCATTTCCTCCGGCACGCCGAGAAGGCGCGCAATGATGATCACCGGCAGTTTCTGGGCATAATGGGTGATCACGTCGAACGGGCCGTCGGGAAAGCCGTCAATGAGCGTATGACAGAGCGCGTCGATTTCCGGTTGCAGCCCGGCCAGGCGTCGCGAGGTGAAGGCCCGCAGCACCAGCCCGCGCAGGCGGGTATGGCGGGGCGGCTCCAGTTCCAGCATGGAATGTGCCTCCACCGCGTAGAAATGCGTAAGATGGGATGGCACGTCGCGCGGCCGGAGGTTTTCGCGCCCAAATCGTTTGTCGCGCAAAAGCTGGGAGACCTCCGCATGGCCCGCTGCGAACGGCATGGCGTAGTCGTTCCACCAGACCAGAGGGCCGAGTGGCCGGATACGGTCGTAGAACCGGTAGGGATCCTGGACAAAACCGGGGTCGGTTGGCGATTGGCTGACATGCTGCATGCCAGAGATATCCGGCGTGCGGGCGGCCGAGGCAAGCCCCCGTTGGTCTCCCTCACGCAATTATACCGCGGGCGGCAATTGGGCGGCCCCTAATGGCGCGGGTCGGGGCGCCGCACATAGCGGCAAAGCCGGTGGTACCTTGATGAAAGATAGGCCGGTTTTCGGCGCGTTCCGTCTTTGGCGAACTAAAACAGGCGTCCGGAAACAAAAAAGTGACCCGGCGCGCAAAAGATTTCTGGCGTAAACCGGCTACCGCCACCTGCCTGCTTGAAACAGGGGTTGAGAACTGGCGCGGAGAATGGTTCGCTCTACCCCAAGGTGGGTAACGCCTGATTAACGCATCTGGGAGGATCAGAGATGAAACTATTCACAACAACCGCGATCGCATTGGCCGTTTCGGCCACCGCCGCATTTGCCGCCTGCGACGAGGGCGAAGTCGTCATGAAGTTCTCGCATGTCACCAATACCGACAAGCACCCCAAAGGCATCGCGGCGACCGAGCTGGCCAACCGCGTCAACGAGGAAATGAACGGCAAGGCCTGCATCGAGGTGTTCCCGAACTCGACACTTTACACCGACGAGAAGGTGCTGGAGGCGATGCTGCAGGGCGACATCCAGCTGGCCGCCCCGTCGCTGTCGCTGTTCGAGAAATTCACCAAGCAATTTCGCATTTTCGACCTGCCCTTCATGTTCAAGGACATTGAAGCCGTCGACGCGTTCCAAGCCTCTGAGGCCGGCACGGCACTGAAGGATTCCATGCAGAAACGCGGCATTCAGGGCCTGCAATTCTGGCACAATGGCATGAAGCAGTTCTCGGCCAATGTACCGCTGATCTCGCCCGACGATGCAGCCGGGTTGAAATTCCGCGTGCAGCCATCCGACGTGCTGGTCGCGCAAATGGAGGCGCTTGGTGCCAACCCGCAGAAGATGGCGTTTGCGGAGGTCTATGGCGCACTGCAACAGGGCGTGGTCGACGGGCAGGAGAACACATGGTCCAACATCTTTGGCCGCAAGTTCTTCGAGGTGCAGGACGGCACGACCGAGACCAATCACGGCATCATTGACTATCTGGTCGTGACCTCCGTGGATTTCCTCGACAGCCTTGAGGCGGACACACGTGATCAGTTCCTGACCATCCTGGCCGAGGTTACGGAAGCGCGTAACGCCGCTGCCACGGCGGTCAACGAGGACGCGAAAGCCGCGATTGTTCAAGCAGGAGGCGAAGTGCGCCAGCTTGACGCAGAGCAGCGCCAGGCCTGGGTTGATGCGATGAAGCCCGTTTGGTCGCAGTTCGAAAGCGACGTGGGCGCGGATAACATTGCGGCCGCACAGGCGATCAACGCAGGCGGCTAAGGCACCGCACTACCTACAAGAACCTTGCGCGGCCTGGGGCTTCCCTTCGGGCCGCGTTTTGCGCAAAGCCATAACTGTCGGGGGAGGGCAGCATGTCACGATTTGTGGACGAGATAGAGGAAAACCTCATCGCATTGCTGCTGGGGTTGATGACAATCGTCTCCTTCGCCAATGTGGTCGCCCGGTTTGGCTTTAATTCCAACATCCTGTGGGGGCTGGAATTCACGCTCTACTGCTTTGCCTGGCTGGTCCTTCTGGGGGCCTCTTACGCGGTGAAGAAGAACGCGCATCTAGGTGTCGACCTGCTGATCAATTTCTGTTCTGAACCCGTCCGCCGTGCCCTGGGCCTGATCGCTGTGGGGTGCTGCATCGTCTTCTCCTTCCTGCTGCTGAAAGGCGCGTGGGACTACTGGTCGATCTTCGCCAACCTGCCACCAACCGAAGGGCGCTGGTTCCCCACGGGCTTCGTCGAGAAATATCGCGGCCAGGGCTGGTACGAGGTAAATGACATCCCCGTCCCGAGCGTGCTGCGCTGGATGGAGGACGTGTTCAACGATGGCGACGAATACGAGAAAATCCCCCGCCTGCTGCCCTACCTCGTGCTGCCACTATCCATGGCGCTGATGCTCTATCGTTACTGCCAGGCGGCCTGGATGATCTGGGTGGGCCTGTCGGACCGGCTGATCGTCAGCCACGAAGCCGAAGAAGAGGTCGCGGAAGCGCGCCTCGACCGGGAGGGCTGATCTGATGGATGTGGTTCTTCTTTTTGGCATGGTGATCGGCTTTTTGATGATCGGCGTGCCGATTGCGATCTCGCTTGGCCTGTCCTCGGTGTTGTTCCTGCTGTGGTTCTCGGATTCGTCGCTGGCCTCGGTCGCGGCCACGCTGTTTCAGGCGTTTGAGGGTCATTTCACCCTGATGGCGATCCCGTTCTTTATCCTCGCCTCCTCCTTCATGACGACGGGGGGCGTGGCGCGGCGGATCATCCGTTTCTCCATCGCCTGTGTCGGGCATTTGCGCGGCGGGTTGGCGATCGCAGGCGTGTTTGCCTGTATGATGTTTGCGGCCCTGTCAGGCTCGTCGCCATCGACCGTGGTGGCCATCGGCTCCATCGTGATCGCGGGGATGATGCAGGTGGGCTATTCCAAGGATTTTGCCGCTGGTGTCATCGCCAATGCGGGCACACTTGGCATCTTGATCCCACCCTCCATCGTCATGGTGGTCTATGCCGCAACGGTCGAAGTCTCGGTCGGGCGCATGTTTCTGGCTGGCGTCATTCCAGGGCTGATGGCAGGCGGTATGCTTATGCTGGCCATCTGGGCCTTCGCAGTCATCAAGGGACTACCGCATGGCGAGTGGAAGGGCTGGGCAGAGATCGGCGCCTCCATGCGTGACGCGGCCTGGGGGCTGTTCCTGATCGTCATCATCCTGGGCGGCATCTATGGCGGCGTCTTTACCCCGACTGAGGCCGCGGCGGTCTCTGCCGTCTATGCCTATCTGATTGCCGTCTACGTCTACAAAGACATGGGGCCGCTCGCCACGCCGGAGGGGGAGGCCAACAAATCCTTCTTCGCCCGCCCCTGGACCGCCGTCACCGCCCTGTTCCATGCAGACACACGCCGCACGCTGTTTGACGCAGGCAAGCTGACCGTCACGCTGCTGTTCATCATTGCCAACGCGCTGATCCTCAAACACGTCCTGACCGACGAGCAAATCCCGCAAAAGATCGCAGGCGCCATGCTGGATGCGGGGCTGGGGCCGGTGATGTTTCTGGTGATGGTCAACGTCATCCTGCTGATCGGCGGACAGTTCATGGAGCCCTCGGGCCTGTTGGTCATCGTGGCACCGCTGGTCTTCCCAATCGCCATCGAGCTGGGCATCGATCCCATTCACCTGGGCATCATCATGGTCGTGAATATGGAAATCGGGATGATCACCCCGCCCGTGGGGCTGAACCTTTTTGTGACCTCGGGCGTGGCGAATATGCCGATGATGCGGGTCGTGAAGGCAGCGTTGCCCTTCACCGGCGTGCTGTTCATCTTCCTGATCATCGTGACTTATGTGCCGGCAATCTCTACCGCGCTTCCCAATTACTTTATGGGGCCGGAGCTCATCATAAAGTGAGACAAAACAGGGCCTAGCGCTTTCCGCCCGTCCGGCTATGGTGCCGGGCGAGGGGGACGACGTGGATACGATCACGCTGACACTGGAGATGGGCGTCGTGCTGGGGCTGCTGGCCTTCACTGTTGCCCTGTTTGTTTCGGAAATCATCCGCATCGACCTCGCGGCGATCCTGGTGATGGTGCTTTTGGGCGCCTTGAGCTACCTGCCGGGGCTGGGCAACCTGGCGGATGTGAACCACCTGTTTGATGGGTTTGCCTCCAACGCGGTGATCTCGATCATCGCGGTGATGATCATCGGGCTGGGGCTCGACAAGACCGGGCTGATGTCCAAGGTGGCGGGGCTGATCCTGCGCCGCGGCGGCACGACGGAGGCGCGGATCATCCCAATTGTGTCGGGCACGGTCGCGATCATCTCAAGCTTCATGCAGAATGTGGGCGCGGCCGCGCTGTTTCTGCCCGTTGTCAGCCGCATCGCTGCGCGCACCGGGCTGCCCTTGTCACGGCTTTTGATGCCCATGGGGTTCTGCGCGATCCTGGGCGGGACGATGACGATGGTCGGCTCCTCCCCGCTGATTTTGCTGAACGACCTGATCGCAAGCTCCAACGAGATGCTCCCCGAGGGGCAGAAAATCGCGGAGTTCGGGCTGTTCTCCGTCACGCCTGTGGGCGTGCTGCTGATCCTGACCGGGATCGGCTATTTCATCTTCTTCGGCCGCTGGGTCCTGCCCGTGGTCGAAAAGGAGGACGCGACATCCGGACAATCCATGCAAGGCTATATGCGCCAAATCTACGGGCTGAACGCTGATATTTTCGAGGTCGTCGTGCCCGAGGGCAATATCCTGGTGGGCCAGACGCTCAGCGACATCATGGACGCGCATCACCTCTATATCATCGGGACGGATTACCGGGGCCGCAAGGTGGTAGCGCCGATGAGTGAGACCACGATTGAGACGCCGTGCCGGTTGGCGGTTCTGGGTCTGCGGCGTGTTGTGCAGGAATTCTCAGAAACTTACGGGCTGAAGATGCTGCCCACGCAGGAGCGGTTTGTCGAGGATTTCGCAGCCACCAGCGCCGGTGTGGCCGAGATCGTGATCCCGCCCAATTCCTCGCTTATCGGCCAGACGCCGCGAGATGTGCGGTTCCGGCAGACCTATGCCTTCTCGCTTTTGGCGATCCATCGCGGTGACGAGGTGCTGAGCCTTGTCGAAACGGAAGATCACGAGGCGTGCCGCTTGGGCGAGCAGGTGCTGCGCGCGGGCGACACATTGGCGGTGCATACCCCGTGGGACGCGTTGGCGCGACAGAAGGCCAACCGCGATTTCGTCATCATCACCAGCGATTTCCCGCAAGAGGACCTGCGCCCGCAAAAGGTAGGCTGGGCGCTTGGGTTCTTTGCGCTGGCTTTGGTGCTGATCCTGTTTACCGACCTGCGCCTGTCGCTGTGCCTGCTGGTGGGGGCCGTCGGCATGATCCTGTCCAAGGTGCTGAGCATCGATGAGGCTTATGGCGCGGTCAGCTGGCAGACCGTCTTTTTGCTGGCCAGTCTGATCCCCTTGGGGCAGGCGGTGCAGAATACCGGAACCGCAGGCTGGATCGCGCAGGAGATCCTGCAGCTTCTGGATGGCTGGCCCATCTGGGCGCTGCAGGCTGGCCTGGCAGTGCTGGCCACGGCCTTTACGCTTGTGATGTCCAACGTGGGGGCCACCGTGTTGCTGGTGCCTTTGGCGGTGTCCATCGCGGTGGCGGCGGGCGGTGATCCGGGGCTGTTTGCGCTGACCGTGGCGATTGCAACCTCCAACAGCTTCCTGATCCCGACCCATCAGGTCAATGCCCTGATCATGGGGCCAGCGGGCTACCGGGTGGCAGATTTCGTGCGCGCGGGCAGCCTGATGACGGTGCTGTTCCTGATCGTCTCGCTGACGGCGCTGAACCTGTTTTACTAGAGGTTTTGCGCCGCGGGCTTTGCCCGCGTCGCGACGCCGGGGAAGTGCTGCTTCCCCGGACCCCATCGGGATATTTTCCAAGCAAGGAAGGGGTCAGGCGTTTTGCAGCGCCGTGACAATCGGGGAGAAATCCGAAGCTTTGAGGGAGGCCCCGCCCACAAGCGCGCCATCGACATTCGAGACCGCGAAGATCTCTGCGGCGTTGCTGGCCTTGACCGAGCCACCATAAAGAATGCGGATCGAGGTGCCGACGCCCGCGCCGTAACGCTGTTCGAGGCGCGACCGGATATAGTCATGAACCTCGCCGATCTGGTTGGTGGTTGGCACCTTGCCGGTACCGATGGCCCAGACGGGTTCATAGGCGATGACGGTGTTTTCGGCCGTCAGCACATCGGGCAGGGAGCCTGCAAGCTGGCCTGCGATGATGTCGAGCGTGTTGGCGGCTTCGCGCTCTTTCAAAGTCTCGCCGATGCAGACTACGGCAATGAGCCCCGCCGCATGGGCGGCCTTGGTTTTGTTGCGGATCTCTTCGTCGCTTTCATTATGGTCGGTGCGCCGCTCGGAATGACCGGTCAACACGTAGCTGGCGCCCGCGTCGCGCAGCATGGCGGCCGAAATATCGCCGGTATGCGCGCCGCTTTCATTGCGGTGGCAATCCTGCCCGCCTATCTGCAGCGCGTGGTCTGCTGCGGTCACAACAGCAGAGGTGACCAGCGTCGCAGGCGGGCAAATCAGAATATCCACTTGCGGGTCGGGATGGGTGGCCATGAGGGCGGTAAGCTCGTCAAGACTGGCGGAGGTGCCGTTCATTTTCCAATTGCCGGCGGCGAGTTTTCTGCGCATCTGATCCATCCTCATGCTGTTTCGCGCACGCTCGCAAAGCGCGGCGGCAAGGGCAAGCGGGTTCTCAGAGGTAGGTCAGCGCGTCGCGTGCCAAGCCGGCAGCGGCGTCTGGATCATCAAGATAGGCGTCGGGCAGGGTCCAATAGGGCATGGCCACAGGCTTTTTGCCCTCGCGCTGATAGGTCCATTGCTCAGACCCTAGCGCCTTCATCCTGTCAATAAACGCCCCTTGGGCTTTGAGGAACAGCTGCCCGTCGGAGGTGAGAAGGGCGAAAATTGCACCGTCACAATAGAGGCAAAGCCCGCCCATCATCTTGCGCGTGGACAGTAGGCCTACGCCTGCCAGAAGCTCTTTGGCGAATGCGATATCGGCATCAGACACGGCCACGTGCGGCTAGGGTTTGGCGAACAGTGCGTCGTCGAATTTGATGCTTTCGCCGCAGCCGCAGGCCTCGGACACGTTGGGGTTGTTGAATTTGAAACCGCTCTCTAACAGGCTGGTTTCATAGTCAATTTCCGTGCCGAACAAAAACATCTGCGCCATCGGAGCGATCACCACACGGGCGCCGTCCTGTTCGACCGCCTCGTCATGGGGGCCGAGCTCGTCAACATATTCCATCGTGTATTCCATCCCCGCACAGCCGCCCTTTTTGACGCCTATTTTCAGGGCTTTGTGCCCTTCTTTCGTCATCAGCTTGGCGATCTGGGCCGCGGCGGCTGGGGTGATCTTGACGGCTTGTTGTCCGGGGATAAACATCACATGAACCCCAGTTCCAGCTTGGCCTCATCTGACATCATTTCCATGCCCCAGGGCGGCTCCCATATCAGGTCGACCTGCACCTGTTTGACGCCGGCCAGGGGCTCCACCGCTTCGGCCACCCAGCCGGGCATTTCGCCGGCCACGGGGCAGCCCGGAGCGGTCAGGGACATCAGGATTTGCACCTCGTTCTCGTCACTGATTTCGATCGTGTAGATCAGCCCGAGGTCGAAGATATTGACCGGGATTTCGGGGTCGTAGACCGTGCGGCAGGCCTCCACAATATTTTCGTGCAACGGGTGGTCCGTCGAGGAGGGCTTGATCAGCGGCGCGCCTTCAAGCGGGGTTTGGTCATTCATGTCTGGGCATCCGGCAAATTGGATTGTTGAGTGTTAATGTAGGGATTGCGCGCGCCTGCGTCCAGAGGGGCCGCGCGTCAAACGCGCCGCTGCGGCAAGATGGTGGCGTCGTTTTGGCGCTATACATGCGCGTGCGCCGGTCCTAGCGTCCGATTATGAGCGGAGAGACCACCCTTGATAGCCGGTACTCCTGGCTGCGTCTTTGTGTGACGCTGGCGATTGCCCTGATTGGCAATGTCGGGATGTGGGCGGTGATTGTTATTTTGCCCGCGATGCAGGCGGAGTTTGGCGTGGACCGCGCGGCGGCCTCCTTACCCTATACGCTGACGATGGTGGGTTTTGCGCTTGGCAATCTGGTGCTGGGGCGGGCGGTGGACCGGTTCGGGGTGACGCGGGCCGTTATCGGGGCGACCTTGCTGTTGGGCGCGGGCTTTGTTGGCGCTGCCCTGTCAGGTGGGATCGTGGCGCTTTCGGTGCTGCAATTTGCGATCGGATTCGGGTCTTCGGTCTGTTTCGGGCCGCTGATCGCCGATATCTCTCACTGGTTTTTCAAACGGCGCGGTATTGCCGTGGCGCTTGTGGCGAGTGGCAATTATCTCAGCGGCGCGATTTGGCCCCTGCTGTTGGCCGGTATCTTGGCAGAGCATGGCTGGCGGGTCGCCTATATGGGCATCGCGGGCGTCAGCGTCGTGACGATGATCCCGCTGGCCTTGCTTTTGCGCCGGTCGGTGCCGGTTGCCGCCTCCGACCGGGCGGAAGCCGCAGCGGCGCAGAATCGGCGCTCGGTGCCGTTTTCGGGCAATACGCTGGTCTGGCTGTTGGGCGTTGCGGGTATTGGCTGCTGCGTAGCCATGTCCATGCCCCAGGTTCATATCGTGGCCTATTGCGTCGATCTGGGCTACGGGCCTGCTGTCGGCGCGGAAATGCTGTCGCTGATGCTGTTTGGCGGAGTGATTTCGCGGATCATCTCGGGACTGTTGTCGGACCGGCTGGGCGGGGTGGTCACGCTGCTTCTGGGGTCTACGTGCCAGATGATTGCGCTGTTTTTGTACTTGCCTTTCGACGGGCTGGTGCCGCTTTACGTGATTTCTGCCATTTTCGGATTGAGCCAGGGCGGGATCGTGCCCGCATATGCGGTGATCGTGCGCGACTACCTGCCCGCGAAGGAGGCCGGGGCCAAGGTCGGGTTCGTGATGATGACCACCATCCTTGGCATGGCCATTGGGGGGTGGATGTCGGGGTGGATCTACGATCTGACCGGCTCCTACATGTGGGCTTTTGTCAATGGCATCGGTTGGAACGGGTTGAACGTGGCGTTGATGATCTTTCTGCTCAACCGGTCACGGCGCGGGCCGCGCGCGGTGGCCGCTTAAGCTTGGTTAGCCCTTGCGCCGTTTCGGACGGGCATGTTTCTCGATCAGTGCGATCAACGGCACGGCGGGGTTTTTACCGGTCTTGAGCAGCGCCGTTGATACGTCGGGCCGAGAGGAGATGCCAAGCACTTCAATGCCTTCGTCACGCTCGCGGAAGGTGATCTGCGCCCAGCTGAGCTTGAAGGTCCGTGCGGCGCGCAGCAAGGTATGGCGGTCCGGGCGCTCCAGCTTCACTTTCTTGCCGCCGCGCCGGCTGATCACCGTCAACTTGCGGCCAGTGACGACGCATTCCAACACGTCGTCGGGCTGGTTGGCCTTGTCTGCCGCCGGGAACGTCTGCTCGCTGATCGGGATGTGATGAGCCATCAGCACCTGTTGTGCGCGGACCGGATCATGTGCGGCGGCCAGCCCATCAGCCGTGTTCGGGCAATAGCTGCCAAGCGCCGCGAATTGGCGCAGCAGCGCAGTGTTGTAGCGCGTTACGGCCATGCGGGGGATCACCGCGTCATATTGGGGCAGGGCCTCACCGGACCGGGTCAGCATGGCTGCGCTGCCGCCGGTGACGATGGACAGATCGGTCGGCGGCAGCGGCTCCACCGAATGGCCGCGCGCCTCGCCTGCTTCGACAATCGCGCTGTTGGCCTGGCTGAAGGGCTGGGTCGTCAGAAGGGCGATCCGCAGGGGCCGGGGGCGGCCCGGGCTGCGGGGCTTGAAGCTATAGGCGTCATAGCTCAGCGTCGGTTGCTGTTGGCTTTCGCCCGGCACCACAAGGCAGCGCTCCACCAGGGCCATGCGGCCCAGCAGCATATGATAGGCCATGCCGTCGCGATTGGTCAGGGTAACCTCAATGGGCCAGGCGGTGTCGCCGAACTCTACTCGGGTTTCGACCACGTATCGCAGCTCCGCCTCGCCGTTGGAGGAGGTCACCTCCCGCCGGTCGCGCAGCGGCGCGGAGCAGGTTACCGCAAGATCGTAATTGCCGGGGATCGGATGCACCACAAACCGCACCTTGGGACGCTTGGCGGGGCCGAACGGTTCGATCTGGGTGGCGTGCAGGGACGAGGTGCGGGCACCAGTGTCAATCTTTGCCTTGATCGCTGGCAGTGACAGGTCCGGTAAGGATAGCCATTCCTCCCACCCCAATTTGATGATCTTATCAGACATAGCACCGGGCTCCGGTTGCACTTGCGCGGCTTTTGGCCCTAAAGGGCGGCTATGAGCAAGCGTTTTTCCTTTTCCGTTCATGGAACCGACGGCGGCGCCCGCACTGGCCTGATCCAGACGCCGCGCGGCGATATCCGCACGCCCGCCTTTATGCCCGTGGGCACAGCTGCCACCGTCAAAGCAATGCTGCCGGGCTCGGTGCGTGAGACGGGCGCTGATATTTTGCTGGGCAATACGTACCATCTGATGCTGCGCCCCACGGCGGAACGAATTGCCAATCTGGGCGGTCTGCACCGCTTTATGAATTGGGAGCGTCCTATCCTGACCGACAGCGGCGGGTTTCAGGTGATGAGCCTGGCCGAGCTGCGCAAGCTGACCGAAGACGGGGTGACGTTCAAATCCCATATCGACGGCTCCAAGCATATGCTGAGCCCGGAGCGGTCGATGGAAATCCAGAAGCTTTTGGGCTCCGACATCGTGATGTGTTTCGATGAATGCCCGGCCCTGCCTGCGTCCCGCGCACGCATTTATGAAAGCATGCAACTGTCGATGAGGTGGGCGGCCCGGTCCCGCCAGGCGTTTGGTGACCGCCCCGGCCACGCCCTGTTCGGCATCCAGCAGGGCGGGTTGGAGCAGGACATGCGCGCCGAAAGTGCGGCCGCCCTGCGCGCGATCGGCTTTGAAGGCTACGCTGTGGGTGGGCTGGCTGTGGGCGAGGGGCAGGAGGCCATGTTCGGCGTGCTTGACTATGCGCCAGGGCAATTACCCGAGGATAAGCCGCGTTACCTTATGGGCGTGGGCAAACCTGACGACATCGTGGGCGCAGTGGCGCGTGGGATCGACATGTTTGACTGCGTGCTGCCCTCGCGGTCGGGCCGGACGGGGCAGGTATTTACCCGCCGCGGCGTGGTGAATATCAAGAACGCCCGCCACAGCGATGACCCGCGCCCGCTGGATGAGGACTGCAGCTGCCCCTGTTGTCGCAGCTATTCGCGCGCTTACCTGCATCATGTCTTCAAGGCGCAGGAGATCATCTCATCCATGCTGCTGACCTGGCATAACCTGCATTACTATCAGGAGCTTATGGCAGGGCTGCGGGACGCGATTGCCGGGCAGCGGTTGGACGCGTTCATTCAGGCCTTTCACGAGGCGCGCGCGGAAGGCGATATTGAGCCGGTTTGATGGGCGGTTTGGCTCGGCGCGCGTTCAGGCTGGCCTGCGCTCCTTCGCGGGGCTCAGATCGCCCCGCCCACCTTCCCGTAAAGCCATGCTCTATTCGGCTGGATGGGCAATCGGTTTAGTGACGCCGCTGCCATCAGCATAGCGCTCGTTCAGTAATGCAAGCAGTCGGTCATGCTGGAACCCCAGCACATCGTCAAACCAACGCTCCACAAGATGCCCGAGGGGCAGACCGGAGCGCTCTTCATTCGCAATAACGGTGCAGTGTTCGCGTTCCGTCACGGCGAGGGTGACCGAAAAGACACCGTCCACAACGGTGCCATCCGCCTCGTTCCCGTAGAAATGGAAGCGGCAGAAATGCGGTGCGTCATGTTCCAGGAAGGTCAGGTGATATTCAGCCTGACCCGAGCGGCGCGGTTTAAAGAGAACCGTCAGCCCGTCATCATCTTCCGGGTCCGGGATGTAGCGCTCCACAAACCTCGAACAGTGGTCTGACGCGGGTGCGGCGCCGGGGATGATATGGCGCCAGATCAGTTTTGCAGGGTAGGGGATGTCGCAGGAATGGCGGTCACGCCAGGTTATGCGTTTGCCGCGTCGGGCCGCGGCCTCTGATTTGAGGTAGTACCAACTTAGGGTTAGAACAGCGAAGAATACCATCAATGCAAAGAAGGCGGATGCAGCGGGCAGCATGCTAGGGACCCAGACATGCACAACGGTTGTGACCAGAGCGGAGGCGCCAGCGATCTCCAGAATGCCGCGCTGGCCAGGCTTGACGAGATAGAGCACGAAGGCAACGAGCAGGTACATCAGCAACGCGCCGAAGAAAGTCAGCAAGTGTCCGGACTGACTGAGCACAACTTCCGACCGTGCCACCATAGACAGGGACAAGCAGGCCATCCCAAAAGAGAACAGACCGAACCTTCTGTAGTGTCTTAGCAAAACGTGAGGCATACGGTACCTATGGTTTCATCCTCTGGAGTATTGTTAACCGGCGAATTGGGCGGTGTTGAGGCAATTAATGGGCGGGATCTGCTAAAAGTTTGTAAAAATGCCGCATTTCGGACCCTTGTTATTAACGTTTTGCGACGTCAGACTGGCGTCAACGTTGACCGGTTGAAATCAGCGGGGCGACGCCCCATCTCTTTCCAACCAGACACTCTGGAAAAACGGGGATTGCCCAAGCGTTGCCGCAAGCGGGACGGAGGCCTTTTATCGGCCGTGGCGATCTTGCCAAAAAAGGGATTAGAATGAGCCTAACTCAAGATAACGACCTCGCCAACGCATCCTACCCGGTGCTGCCTTTGCGAGACATCGTGGTGTTTCCGCACATGATTGTACCACTTTTTGTGGGTCGGGATAAGTCGGTGCGCGCGTTGGAAGAGGTGATGAAGGATGACAAGCAGATATTGCTGTCCTCCCAGATTGACCCGTCGATTGACGACCCTTCTGCGGACGGCATTTACGAAATCGGCGTGCTGGCCAATGTGCTGCAACTGCTGAAGCTGCCTGACGGTACCGTCAAGGTGCTGGTTGAGGGGCGTGCGCGGGTAAAAATTCTGGACTTTGTTGAGAACCCCGATTTCTTCGAGGCCACCGCCGTAGAGTTGGAAGAAAGCCTGGGCGACACGACGACACTTGCAGCCCTCGTTAAATCGGTCGGGGAGGAGTTCGAGCGTTACGCGAAGGTCAAAAAGAACATCCCCGAAGATGCGCTGTCATCGGTCGCGGAGGCCGACGAGCCTGACCGCCTGGCGGACTTGGTCGGCGGCCATCTTGGCGTTGAGCTGAACCAGAAACAAGACCTGCTGGAGACCCTTTCCGTCGCGGAGCGGCTGGAAAAAGTCTACGGGCTGATGCAGGGCGAGATGTCCGTGCTCACCGTTGAGAAGAAGATCAAATCGCGCGTCAAAACGCAGATGGAGCGCACGCAGCGCGAATATTATCTCAACGAGCAGATGAAGGCGATCCAGAAGGAGCTGGGCGATGGCGAAGAAGGCCAGAACGAGTTGGCCGAGCTGGAAGAGCGTGTCGCCAAGACCAAGCTGTCGAAAGAAGCGCTGGAGAAAGTCCAAAGTGAGCTGAAGAAGCTCAAGAATATGAGCCCGATGTCCGCTGAGGCGACAGTGGTGCGTAACTATCTTGACTGGATTCTGGGCATTCCTTGGGGTGTGCGCTCGCGTGTCAAAAAAGACCTCGTGAAGGCGCAGGAGGTGCTTGATAACGACCACTACGGCCTTGAAAAGGTTAAGGAACGGATCGTTGAATATCTGGCGGTGCAGCAGCGTTCCAGAAAGCTCAAAGGCCCGATCATGTGCCTCGTGGGCCCGCCGGGTGTGGGCAAAACCTCGCTTGGCAAGTCGGTGGCGAAAGCCACGGGACGGGAGTTTATCCGTATCTCACTTGGTGGTGTGCGAGACGAGTCTGAGATCCGCGGCCACCGGCGGACCTATATCGGCTCTATGCCGGGTAAGATCATCCAGGCACTGAAAAAGGCTAAGACGACCAACCCGCTGATCCTGCTTGATGAGATCGACAAGATGGGGCAGGACTTCCGCGGCGACCCCGCTTCGGCAATGCTGGAAGTGCTTGACCCGGAACAGAATTCGACCTTTAGCGATCACTATCTGGAGATCGAATATGATCTCTCCGATGTGATGTTTTTGACGACGGCGAACTCCTACAACATGCCAGGACCGCTTCTGGACCGGATGGAGATTATCCCGCTGGCCGGTTACACGGAGAATGAAAAAGCCGAGATAGCGCGCCAGCACCTGATCGCCAAACAGGTCAAGAACCACGGCTTGAGAAAGGGCGAGTTCGAGCTGACCGATGAGGCGCTGCGCGAGATGATCCGCGTCTATACCCGCGAGGCCGGGGTGCGGAACCTTGAGCGCGAGATCGGTAAATTGGCACGGAAATCCGTGACCAAGATCGTCCGAAAGGAAGTTGAAACGGTCGAGATTACGCCGGAAAACCTTGATGACTATCTGGGCGTGAAAAAGTATCGCTACGGTCTGGCTGAGAAGGAAGATCAGATCGGCGTTGTGACGGGTCTGGCCTACACTTCGGTCGGGGGGGAGCTGCTGTCGATTGAAGCGCTGCGCCTGCCGGGCAAGGGCCGGATGAAGACGACCGGGAAACTGGGTGATGTGATGAAGGAGTCGATTGACGCCGCATCCTCCTATGTCCGTTCGATCTCGCCTGAGATCGGGATAAAGCCGAACGCATTCGACAAAATGGACATCCACGTCCACGTCCCGGACGGTGCGACCCCGAAGGACGGCCCATCCGCTGGGCTGGCAATGGTGACCTCCATTGTGTCGGTGCTGACGCGTATCCCGGTGCGCAAGGATATCGCGATGACGGGTGAGGTGTCTTTGCGCGGCAATGCGATGCCAATCGGCGGCCTGAAGGAGAAGCTGCTTGCCGCCCTGCGCGGCGGGATCAAGATCGTGCTTATCCCGCAAGAGAACGAAAAAGACCTCGCCGAGATCCCCGACAATGTCAAAGAGGGGCTTGAGATCATCGCAGTGACGCATGTCTCCGACGTGTTGAAACACGCACTTATTTCCGCGCCGGAGGCGATTGAGTGGGATGAGGCCGCTGAGGAGGCCGCCGCAGCGGCAGCGCTTGCTGGTGGTTCCGGTGGCGGGGATGCGGCGACCGCGCATTAGGCACTGTCATCTACCGAGAAATTACAAAGCGCCCCGGCTTTCCGGGGCGTTTTTTCATGTAGCCGGCTCGTATTGGGCGGGATATTCAGGCCGAAAATCGCGTCTCTTCAATCGGATTGCGCCTCTTCACACGGCCCTGCAGCGCGTCCGCAGATAGATGCGCTAAGCGGCCTCGGCATCGTCGCTGGCAGGCGGCAGTATCTTGATATCGCCGGAATCTGACAGTTTGCGTATCGCGGCGGTAATTTTTCCCATTGCGGCTTCGCCCGGTTTCTTCTCGACTTCCCCGACCTCGGCCATTTCTTCCCGCAGAGCCTCAGCCATACGTTTGGAGATGTTGTTGAGGATGAAATCAGTGGAATCCGGCTCGACACTTTTGGCATAGGCGAGCGCCAGTACCAGCTCCTCTTGCGCGATGTCACGGGTGATCTTGGCAACGTCCACGTCGGTTATGCGGGTCGCGATATCGGCGAAGGTAAAGATAAGGCTGCGCACTTTGGCGGCAAATTCCGGGTCCTGTTCGCCGAGGGAGGTCAGCACCTCGTCACGCCGGTCTGGGGCTGCTGCGTTAAGCAGGTTCGCCACCCGAAGGGCCGGCGCGTCGCTGAAGGCTTTCGGTTTCTCCTGCGGCAGGGCGGCGGTCAGCATTGTGCCGATCTGCGCCAGCAACTCGGGGGAGACGTCGCCGGTTTCCTGCATGGCAAGCGCCAATTTTGTTGCCTGTTCCGCAGGGACCTGATCCAGCACCTCTGACGCTTTCTCAGCATCGAGCTTTGACAGGATAACGGCGGCAATCTTGGGATCCTCGTCCGGGATCAGGTCAATCAGCTTCTCGGTCGGCAGGGCCAGGATTTTGCCCCATGGGGAGGCTGGCGCGCCAAGGCCAAGCTGGTTGCGCAGATCTTCGACCAGTTCGGGGTTCAGATGGCTTTCAAGCGTTGTTAGCGCGTCTGAGACTGAGCGCGGGAAACTGAGCCCTTGCATGGACAGGTCACGTTCCAGCTCCGTCACGACGTAGGACAGGGTCGCGCGGTCAACACGGCCAAGCTCCACAAAATCCTGCATAAGCCGGGTCTGGCCACGCGGACTTAGGCTGGATAGCGGCAGGCTGCCGCCCTCGGACAGGACCATCTGGATGATGATTGCCGCTTTTTGAGGGCCCGCCAGGGCAGGCGCCGTGTCCTGATGTGTTGCCGGCACCGCTTTGGGCGTCGTGATCGTCTTGTGCTGCGTTGCCACCGGTCATTCCCCTTGCGCGTTGCGATGCAAGATGCCCGCCCGCCGGTTAAAGCGGCGTTATGGGAATGTGTCACGCAAGCGGCAGTTCGTCCGCATTTTACTCAATTGCAGATCGGGCTGGTGGCAACACTCAATAATTTGACCCGATGCCGCCGCGCAGGGCGGAGACCAGTGCAAATTCGGGCCAGCTGTTCCGTCCGCCGCGCTTCCTGATTTGGGTCAGTTGCGCTTTGGCCGCCGCACGTTTTCCGCTTTGCGCCAAGCCCTGACCGAAATAGGAGCGTGCCAACAGATTGTCCCCATCCGCCGCGATGGCCGCCAGATAGTAGCGATCTGCCGCGTCGGCTGCGCCTTTTTTTCGGGCGATGAAGCCGCGATAGGTCAGCGTAAAGCTGCTTTCCGGCAGTGCGTCCAGCAGCGACAAAGCGCGCTCATACTGCCCGGCATAGGCCAGCTCCCGCAGGGCAGCGAAGCGCTTGGCCTCATTCAGCAGGGAGGAGGATTGTTCGACGCAACTTTTCGTCTTCTCGTCGTAGATTTCGCCCGTCTTGCATTCCGTGGTAGTTTTGGTGGTCTTTGGCGGAAACGGATCATCCGAGCCCGCAGCCCAAAGCGGGGCGGGGGCGGCCAGCGAAAGAATGCCGGCGGTCAAGGCAAGTGTCAATTGGCGCATCTGAAAAGGTCCTGCAAAAAGGACGGTGAGCGAAGGCGCGCACCGTCCTGAAATTAAATCGTTTTTGAGCGTCCTCAGCCCGTGGGGTTGGCCACGCAAGCGCCCTTATCGGCATCCCAGCTGCTGCCAGCCTGACAGCTGGCCGCCTGCTGATGAGCACCCCCGTGGCAGCCCATGGCTGCCGCAACGGAAGGCATAAGGGTCAGGGCCAAAGCAGCCGCGAATATCTTGGTCTTCATCTTTGCTCTCCTGTTATCCACGAAAGTGAGGGTAACATGAATGCGCCGTTTGGCAACGGATAGGCTGTCGCAGGCGGCGGGTGGCTGCTTGGATAGGCCGCCGGAGGCCGGAGACCTTAAAGCTCAACCCGCGCCGAACACCCGTTTGAAGATCGTGTCGACATGTTTGGTGTGGTAGGCCATGTCAAACTTCTCGTTGATCTCCTCGACCGACAGGGCTTTGCAGACCTCTTCATCGGCCAGCAACTCCTCGCGGAAATCGGTGCGGTGCTCCCAGACTTTCAACGCGTTACGCTGGACCATGGCATAGGCGTCTTCGCGCGACACGCCGGCTTGGGTCAGGGCCAGCAGCACGCGTTGCGACATCACGAGGCCGGGGAACTTGTTCATGTTGTCGAGCATATTGTCGGGGAAGATCAGCATCTTGTCGATCACGCTGGTCAGGCGCGCCAACGCGAAATCGAGCGTGATCGTGGTGTCGGGGCCGATATTGCGCTCGACCGAGGAGTGGGAGATATCGCGCTCGTGCCAGAGGGCCACATTTTCCATCGCGGGCACCACGGCCATGCGCACAACGCGGGCGAGGCCGGTGAGGTTTTCGGTCAGGATCGGGTTTTTCTTATGCGGCATGGCCGAGGAGCCCTTTTGGCCCATGGAGAAGAACTCCGCCCCTTCCAGCACCTCGGTGCGTTGCATGTGCCGGATCTCGGTGGAGATGTTTTCG
>CALHHY010000033.1 GCA_938030665.1 uncultured Litoreibacter sp.
CAACACCTGCGCCGGAGGCCCCATCGGGGTCCGACGCGGCCGCTGAGGTGTCGGTGCCAGCCGCCGCCGAAAAGGCCGCACCACCTGCCCAGACAGGCGACCGCGTCTTTGCATCGCCTCTGGCCCGCCGCATCGCCAAGGGTAAAGGTCTGGACTTGAGCCAGATCAAAGGCACCGGCCCCAAGGGCCGGATCGTCAAAGCCGACGTTCTAGACGCCAAACCGGGTGCCGCCCCGGCACCTGCAGCAGAACCAAAAGCCGCCGCCGCACCTGCCGCAACCGCAACCGGCCCATCGACCGAGGTGGTCCTCAAGACATATGCCGACCGTGAATTCGAAGAGGTCCCGCTCGACGGCATGCGCAAGACCATCGCCGCCCGCCTCACCGAGGCCAAGCAGACAGTGCCGCATTTCTACCTGCGTCGCGATATCGAGCTGGACGCGCTTCTGAAGTTCCGTAGCCAGCTTAACAAATCGCTGGAACCCCGCGGTGTGAAGCTGTCGGTCAATGACTTCATCATCAAAGCCTGCGCGCTTGCGCTGCAACAGGTGCCCGACGCAAATGCGGTCTGGGCCGGTGACCGAACCCTCAGCCTCAAGCCCTCCGACGTCGCCGTCGCTGTCGCAATTGAGGGCGGGCTGTTCACGCCCGTGTTGAAGGACGCCGAGATGAAGTCGCTCTCAGCGCTCAGCGCCGAGATGAAAGACCTCGCCGCCCGCGCCCGCGACCGCAAACTGGCCCCGCATGAATATCAGGGCGGCAGCTTCGCGATTTCCAATCTGGGCATGTTCGGCATCGACAATTTCGACGCCATCATCAACCCGCCCCATGCCGCGATCCTTGCGGTTGGTGCGGGTGCCAAGAAGCCTGTTGTTGGCGAGGACGGCGAGGTCAAAGTGGCCACGGTCATGTCGACCACGCTCAGCGTCGATCACCGGGTGATCGACGGCGCACTTGGCGCGAACCTACTCAACGCCATCAAGGATAATCTTGAAAACCCGGTGATGATGCTGGCCTAAATGTTTGTCAGCGTTTCCTCTTGAACACAAAAAAAGCCCGCTCCGGGGTCACCGGGGCGGGCTTTTCCAATCCGTAAGAGCAATTATAGCTCGCCGCGCAGCAGCTGATCCATCGTGATGGACGGCTGCGAACAGCCGGCCTCTCCGACAATCTTGGCGGGCACACCCGCCACGGTCTTCATCGGCGGCACCGCCTCCAATACCACAGAGCCCGCAGCGATACGTGAGCAATGACCGATGGTGATATTGCCCAACACCTTCGCCCCTGCGCCAATCAGCACACCGTTTTCGATTTTCGGGTGCCGGTCGTCATCTTCTTTGCCGGTCCCACCAAGCGTCACCGAATGCAGCATGGAGACATTGTCACCCACCACCGCGGTCTCACCGATTACGATTGAATGGGCATGGTCGATCATGATGCCTTTACCGATGCGCGCGGCGGGGTGGACGTCGATGCCGAACACCTCGCTGACCCGCATCTGGACGAAATAAGATAAGTCTTTGCGTCCCTGCTTCCAAAGCCAATGCCCGACCCGGTAGGCCTGAATAGCTTGAAACCCCTTAAAATATAGCAAGGGCTGGATGAAACGATGGCAGGCCGGATCCCGCTCGAACACTGCGACAATGTCGGCCCGCGCGTCCTCCCCGATTGATGGGTCATCCGAATAAGCGGCATCCGCAATTTCGCGCAAAATCTGCTCCGACATCTCTGCCGAGGCCAGTTTCTGTGACATACGGAAAGACAGTGCCTTTTCGAGGCTCTTGTGGTGCAGCACGGTACCATGGATCATGCCGCCAAGAAGCGGCTCCGCATCAATGGCAGCGCGGCCTTCCTCGCTGATCCGTTGCCAGACCGGGTCAATCTCGGTGATTTTCTCTCGAATATGCGCCATTTTCTGGCCCCCTATCGTCAGGTCTGAACTTTAGATAGGGCGCTTTGACGCAGGCCAAAAGATAAAAATGTGGATCTAGCGGTAAAAGCAATGTGTTGCCCAAACGGCGCTAGTCCCCGTCGGGCAGGTCAAACTGCATCAAGTGAACGGCGAGCCGCACCTTACCCGTCTCAAATTCGCCGCCATTCGCGGTCAATCGCAACCGGGTAGGTTCATAATAGGTGACCGGCTGGCCGGTGATCCCGCGCAGCCAACCGCCCGCCTCCAGCCCATAGGCCGCGCCGTAGCGGTCCACCGCCTCAGCCACGCCAAGCGACCAGTCCGTGAGCGTCCCCGTGAGGGGTTCTAAGACCCGCCCGGTAACGCCCCAAACACTGGCGTGAGACGGGATAACAAAGCCCGTATCCACAAAGCCACCTGCCGCGGAGATGGTGAAATCAATCTCCACAACCTCAGCGCGCACGGCCGCGTTATGCGAAGACATGGCCAGCACATTTTCCACCCAATAGACGCCGTCGAAGGTAAGCCGCAATGCCTCCTCCGCGACCCATATCTCCCATCCCCGCACCGGGTCGAGATATTGCCAACCGCCATTCAGGAAGGAGGCCAGCCGCCCGTCATGGCCCAACCACGCCCCTTCTGCGCCGGGCGCGATCAGGTAGCCTTCGCCCTCAGTCACCACCAAGGGCGGTTCTGTCAGCATCCGGCTTTCAACACCGATCTGGATGCTCGCATCCAGCCGCGACAACGCCTCGTTCACGGTGACATGCTTTTGGGCCTGTGCGGCAGCTAGAAGGGGCAGGTTTAGCTTGACGGTCTCAGACATTGATCATCTTCCTTGCAAAGGGCCCGGGCCCGAAACTTTGTGAAATCTGCGCCACACGCAGCTCGAACGAGGTGTCGACACCGTCGGCAGCGGCATCAATGGCAGAGTAAAGCCAGCGCGGGAGCCTGGTCGTCTCCTCCCTGACAATGGAGCCTGCGGCCCATATCTGAACGGCATAGCTTTCGATGTCCTCACCAAGCGGGACATCGACCGATGACCAACTGTCACCATCAATCCGGCTACGCCTGATCCAGGACAACTGCCAACCTTGTGCGTCGTTTTGACAGCTCAGATGCACCGGCGCGTAAGGCCTGAGGCCGATCCCCGGAAAGGCCTCGATATAGTGCTGGTAGGTCGCGTCATCATAGGCGCGGTCTCCCGGACCTACGCGGAAATGGCGCGCCAGATCCCTGTCCGCCGGTGCTTGTTCCAATTGTACCGGAGCACCATCCAGCAGCACAAAGCGGGAACCTGCGGGCCAGAGATCGGGCATAATCGCATCGGTTCCCGCCTGCCCTCGTAGCAGGTCCGACAATCTGTAGGTATCCGGCCCGATCAGTTCTGCCGTGGCAAACTGGAAGACCTCCCAATTGCCTACGCTACCGCCACCGATGGCGGCCACATTGCCGCCTGCCAGAACGGCATTGCGGGACGCCGAAGAAAGCGCGCCGGTCAACAGCCGTACCGTTACCCCGTCACCCCGCGTCCAGAGGTTGGCACGGGATGCGGCAAGCGGCGTTTGCGTCGCCCCCATGACGGACGGTGCCTCAACGTAGCTGTTCAAGCGATAGCCGGCATCTTCCGGCGCGCTGTAGACGGCGGCGGAGCCGGTCCATGGCTTCGAGGCCGCGGCAATGTAGGGCGCGTGTGGGGTTTCCGTCCCGCGCAGAAGTGGCAGATCCATAAACTGCGCGCTCAAAGGGAGGACCGGGTCAAAGCTGCGCTGCCGTGGTAGCCTGATTGCCGCGTCGCTTGGCTGGTAGATCTGCGCCTCTATGCGGGTGCCCTCCAGTAGGCGCGCCCCGCTATCCTCGATCCGGTCGATGCGGTAGTCCGTCACCCGCCCCTGATTGTCGGCGACCGCGACGGTATCACCGGCCCGAACGTGAATTAGCGATGGCGGCACCGAGAACTTGATAGTATCGCGTGCAACCCGCGCCTCCGAAAGCCACCGCTCCGCCACGCCATTGGCCTCCCCCTCGGTCAGGCTGATCGGCAGATCGTTTTTTGAGCTCGAATGTGCGGCATCATCGGGAAACCGGGCGGAGGCCACCTGGTTTTCAAACGCGCTCTCCCCAGCCGTGTAGCCCAGCAGAACCTCGCCGACGATCTCCGCTTCCGGGGCGCGGGTACATTCCAGCACGGCGTCTCCATTATCGGGCAGCACATGGTCGGAGGCGGCGATGACGTGGCGTGTTGCGGAGTCGCGGTTTCGGAACGTCACCCGGCCGCTCTGCTCAATCGCGTCAAAGCCAAAGACCACCATCAGCGATTGAAGGGAGGCGCGCGGAGATTCAGTCTCGCTGACGATGTAGCCGCGTAACAAACCTGACAGGTTGCTGACGTCATAGTCAAAGATGCCCGCGTGCTCGCAAAGCTCGGCCACGACCCCGGCAAGCGTTTGTGACCCGCTCCGCCCTGTTAGCCAGTGGCCGGTCAGGTGGTTTTCTCCGTCGCTCCAGGTTCCCGCATTGTTGGGGAAGTCCGGCCAAGGGCGCGCGTCCCAGGCCCAGATATGGGTCTTGCTGACATCCAGCATGGGCCCACCGTAAAGCGGCGACACCGGGTTGTGGACAGGATCCGCAAAATGCGCGTCATAGGCGCGAAGGAACTGCAGTTGCACAAAATCATCGCGCTGGCCGGACGAATAATGCGGCAACGCGCTTTCGCTGGATTTGGGATCGCTGAACTTGTTTGGTTGGTTTGGGCCTTTATCGACCGCACCGCAGCCCAGCTCCGTGAACCAGATGGGCTTGGAGTGTGGCACCCAAGGGCTTGGATCGGTCTGACGTATCCCCCCGATGCGGTCATGGTGCGGGTTGGACCACCAGCCTTTCAGATCCTTGTAGCGGAAAACCCAAGGCTCCCCATAGGCGCCGTCCTCGATAGGGCTGCGGTTTTGGGCATCACGGTCGGCTTCGCTTTGGTAGAACCAGTCAAACCCTTCGCCGCCAGCGATATTGCCGCGCAGATAGTCCAGGTTAGTAATCTTTCCAAAGGCAGCGTCGGTATGATCTTCGCCATCGCGCCAATCCGCAACGGGCATGTAATTGTCGATACCAATGAAGTCGATTGCGTCATCGGCCCAGAGTGGGTCCAAATGGAAGCGCACGTCGCCGCTGCCATCTTGCGGGTGATAGCCGAAATACTCCGACCAATCAGCAGCATACCCGATCTTAACACCGGGCAGGATTGCTTTGACCTCGGCCGCTAGCTGACGCAGCGCTTCCACGGCAGGAAACGCGCCTGTCTCGTCGCGTACCTGTGTCAGTGCACGCATCTCTGAGCCGACGCAGAAACTGCTCACCCCGCCTGCGACCGCGCAAAGATGCGCGTAGTGCAAGATAAACCTGCGATAGGAATAGCTATCAGCCCCGATGTAGCGCACGCTCCGCTCGCCCACCACAAAATCCGATGAAGTGGCGGTTCCCATGAACGCTGCAACCTCATCGCGTGCTGCTGCAGTCCCGTCGGTCGAGCCTTCGGCACCCGGTGCGCGCTCCGTTGTGATGCGCCCGCGCCAAGGCAGCGTAGCCTGTCCCACGCCCCCGGTCCACGGATCGGGCAACACGTTGCCTTGAAGGATCTCCATCAACAAGAACGGGTAGAACATCACCTCCTGCCCGGCGCCGTTCAACGCATCAATCGCCTCGATCACAGAGGCATCCGACGGCGTGCCACCATAGACCGGTCGCCCCTCATATCGCGCGATTTGCTCGGCACCAGCGCGGCTCAAGCCGCCCACGGACCACGGGGTGCGATCCTGTGGGGTGACGTCCGCGCCCCAAAGCGGATCGTCCCTGTCATCGAGAACGGGCATAGACCCCAATGCCCCAAGGGCGCCGCTTGGCAGCCCGCCCGCCTCGACCTTGGGCACGCAGCGGCAATGGCCTGCGCGCAAATCATCCCCAAACCAGCTGACCACCAGCGATACCGCCTTGCAGCCCGGCAGCTCCCCGGTCAGCGCGTCGAGGGAGGCGACAAGGTCGCTCTGCCCGCTTTCGCTGTTCTGATTTGCCGGGCGCCGCTGACCGCTTTCGTCGCTGACATACGCCGGGGTGGTCGCCAACGCATATTCGCCGCTGCCCGGCAGCAAAGCCACCCCGTGCACAACATCGGCAAGCGATGTTGCTTCTTGCAAACCCTGTGGCTGCGCGGGGCGGACGACCTCGAAGGTGAATTGCGGGACCCGGTTACCGAAGCTCGCAAGCGGCAGGTCCTCCAGTACCACATAGGCCAGACCCCGGTAAGCCGGGACGTTCTGCGCCCCCTCGATCGAGCTCATCAGCGGGTCAGGTTGCTGGTCATCCGAGCCTGTGTAGACATGCATCTCAAGATTGGTTTGATCGACGATCTTGCCGTCCGCCCAGATCCGGCCCACCCGCAAGATCTCACCTTCGCATAGCGCAATTGCCAGGTTGATCGAGTAGGCGTAGCTGCGCAGCGCAGGCCCTTTGGGCTTGCCTTTGCCACCGGTCTCCGTCGTGGTTACGGTCTCCAGGTAGTTCGACGTCCAGATCACATTGCCCGGCACCCGCGCCCGACCAAAGACGCGCGGGATGGTTGCCCCTTCGCTGGCCCCCATAACGCGTACACGGTCGAGCTTCCCGGTCTCAACCGTTTCGCTGCCCGCCCCCATAAGGCGTTGGTCGATGGCCCTGCCAAGTGTCGCCCCAATAGCACGTCCAATGACCGCCGAGCTGATGCCCAAGGCGCCGCCACCAAAAAAGCCGCCGACAGCGGCGCCGGCCGCAGAAAGAAGGATGGTCGCCATACGGCACCTCGTTCAGAAGTAATGGAAATTGCTGGGTGTCAGGCCTGCGCGCCCGGAAAACTGAAGCGCGCAGCGACCCGTCGTTGCCAAGGGTTTGACAGGGGGGAGCATGTGACCCCTTGCCCGCTATAGGCATGAATAAATGCCGGTGCCGCGCCTAGGGCGACCTGAATACCTAGATGTTTCGCGACCCCGCTACGCTTCATGCGAAACAGTAGCACGTCACCGATGGCCGCATCCGCGCGCGCCTTGGGTCTTAAATGGCGATGCGCAGCGCTGAGCAACGCCTCCCGCCCCTGCGGCTCCGACCAGTCCGCGCTATAGGGCGGCACGAGTTCAGGCTCTGTGCCATAAAACTTCCGCCAGATGCCGCGCAGCAGGCCGAGGCAGTCGGTGCCGCCCCCCTTGCAGGCAGCTTGATGGCGATATGGGGTGCCGATCCATTCATGCGCCTCCTGCGCGACCAGAGTACCGATATCGTTCATTGGAACCGGCTCCCGCCGTCATTGCCGCGGCCCTTGTTGGGATAACTCACAAGCCAGTCTTCGCCGGGAATATGTGGAAAGCCGCGGAAGTTAAGCAGGTTCGCAAATTTGTCGCGGCAGGTATCGCGTTGCTTGTCGCAGCCGACCTCCAGCAAGACGCGGTCACCGGCGACAACCTCGGCGCGCAGCTCCTCCCACAGCTCGATATGCCGAAGACCTTCAGCGCGTCGGTCATTCTTTATCAGAGCCGTCAGCCCTTGTGCTGCGCCACTGACCACCTGCAGTCGGCCATGGGTGAACCAACGGTCGGCATATTGATCAAGCCCCGAAAATGTGAAAACACGGTTGCTCGACACTGATTGCGGCTCAACCTCGATACGTCGCCCATCCCCGGTCAGGTCCGCCCCGCATCTCTCGTCGCCCAGAACCGCATGGCAGCCGCGCTGGTAAACCCGCCCCACAGGGCGGTTCATCGCCTCGCTCAACCCACGCAGCTCCGCATGGAAAGCGCCATCGGCGCGACGCAGCTCCCCTATTGTGCCGGTAAACAGCTTGTCGCGCACCTCGACATTCAGCCATTGCACCAGCCAGGCCTCAACCTTGGCCCCATCAAACCGACCCGCAGCGATGTCAGTTTCCGTGACCGCACTATCGGACAACGCGCCCATGGCCTCGGTATTGTCGACTGCAAGCCCCGTGACCTGTTCCAATGTCCGCGCGGTCATGCCGCTATCCGCCTTGAAGGTGATCCCGTCAAAATTCAGTTCCCGGTCGTGGTCGGTGAAACCAAAAACCTGACCATCCCTGCGGGTCACGGCCCAGCAGCGGCAAATGCAGGTCAGCTTCTCCTGAAGATGTTGTTGAAGCGCCGTCATATCCGCACCTCGACAACCGGCACGCTTGGGACTTCCCCCGCTTGAAACGACGCGACGCTTGTCTGGATCGCGTCGACGGCGAAACGGACGGGGACGTCAAATTCGAACCCTGCGGTGATCTCGACCCCGGCAGCGGGCGGGGCCGTGAAGGTCAACGTGCCGCTATTGGCGTCCACCGCCCAGTCATCCCCTTCGGTGGTGGCCAGCCCGTCAAATCCCACGACCACGCTACCTTCGACGATCTTGCTCAAGGGGCGCGTGTAGCTGTGCACGCCGGAGCTGTAGGTCTTCACCAGCGAAAACTCCGTCGTCACGCCGTCCCCGGTGCCAACCTTCTGGTCACCCAGGGAGATCGGCTGCGACGCCTTGCTCGACCGGTAATCCGACCAATCCTTCCAACGAAACCCGAACAGCTGCCCCTGGCGGGCTTCAAAGAAGGCGATCATGGTCTCTACGTCATCAAGCGAGCGCAAGCCCAGCCCCGCATCATAGCGGCGGCGTGAATGTGCCCAAGGGGTGTTGCGCTCCTCAAAGCCGTTGGCGAGGGTGACGATATCGGTGCGGCGCTCCGGCCCGCCAAGCGAGCCGTAGGACAGGGAAGCAGGGAACCGTATTTCATGAAATTGCATCTGCTATAATCTCCTTGAAAGGGCTCAGCGGTTGCGCTGACCGCGCGCCATGGCGCGGTTCATCTGGGCGGCAATCTGGCTTTGGGACCTTTGAAAGCCCGCCACGTCGGGGGTGGAGATATTCATGACCACCTGCACGGGACGCCCGCCCCCGCCCATGGCGACGCCCAGCTTGCCGTCCGCGCCGCGTGACAGGGGCATGATCGCCTCAGGCCCTGCCTCACCCATCAGCCCGACGCCGCCGCGCATCGGGAAATTCGTGGGTCCGGTGACCACCCCGCCCTTGGCAAATGGCATCACCCGGCCCTGGCTGAAGCTGCCTCCCTTTTCGAACGGCAATATCCCCCCGATCAACGAATTCAACCCGTTCGCCAAGCTGGAGCCGATCCCGTTCGTCACCGGTTTAATCGCGGCATT
>CALHHY010000034.1 GCA_938030665.1 uncultured Litoreibacter sp.
CTCGACGGCAAGGGGACGACCGGCCTGCCGCTGGCCAAGACCAACTGGGCACAACGGTTGGATCAGGGGCCATTTCGCGCCTACCCGGTGACGGGCGGGATCACTTTCACCTATGGCGGGCTGAAGGTCGATGAGGCGGGCGCGGTGCTGGACCAGAGCGACGCCGCCATTCCGGGGCTTTTTGCCTGCGGGGAGCTGGTGGGCGGCGTGTTTTTCAACGGCTATCCGGGCGGCTCCGGCCTGACCTCTGGGGCCGTGTTTGGCCGCCGGGCAGGCAATGGCGCAGCGAGCTAAGCCTCAGCCCAGCCATTTCGCGTAGTCGCTGACCAGCAGATGGGTCGGGGCCACGTCTTCCTTGATCGTGGCGAAGCGGCCAATGGGTTCGCGGAAGATGTTATCGGTCTCGTCATCATTGACGGTGGAGACCTCGCCGATCAGCACATCGCCCCCCTCGCCCCAGAAGGCGTGCCAGTCGCCGGGGCGCAGGGTGACGCTTTCACCGGGGGCGAAGCTGAGCTTCTCGCCGGGGGTGTAGTCGCGCAGGATGCCGTCGCACATCACCTGCCCGCCGCGATCCTCGGCAAAATTGCCCGCGTCGTCTGATCCGTAAAGCTCGACCACCAGGGTGGCCCCGCCCCGGTTGATGATGTCTTCGGCCTTGATGACATGGGTGTGCATGGGCGACAGCTGGTTTTCCTTGGAAATCAACAGCTTCTCGGCATAGCACATGCCGCCGCCCCTTTGCAGATCGCCTTGCAGCCCGTTGCGCAGGGTGAAGAGGAACAAGCCCATCTCGTCATAGCGGCCCTGACCGTAATCGGTGATGTCCCAGCCGCAGCGCGCGTCGATGACGTGGCGGGCCTTGGCGGCATTGGCCTTGAACTCCTCAGGGCTCCAATAGGCGAAGGGCGGCAGGGTGAAGCCATAGCGGCGCATCATCGCGTCAGCCTCGGCGAGGATCGCGTTAATCTCGGATCGTTTCATGGGTCGTGTCCTGTTATCTGCCGCGCGTCAGACCCGCAGGCCGTCCGCGCCAAAAAAGTGCAGCCGCGTCTCGTCAAAGCGCAGGCCAACGGTCTGCCCCTCGATATCATCGGCCGAGCCGGGGGTCCGCACGGTCAATAGCCCAAGCGGGCCGCAATCGACATAGTGGAAATAATCCGCACCCAGATATTCGCTGACCTGCACGACCCCGTTGCAATGGCCCCCGCCATGGGCGGTGATCTCGATATGTTCGGGGCGTATGCCAAGCTGCGTGGGCGCGGCGCTGGCACCTGCGGGCAGTGGCCCCGTGCCGCCGCCTTCCAGATGGAAGGACCCCGCATCACCCGAGCAGGGTAAAAGGTTCATTTTGGGGCTGCCGATGAATTGCGCGACAAAGGCGTTTTGCGGCCCCTCATAGAGCTCCCGTGGGGTGCCGACCTGCATGATCATGCCGTCTTTCAGCACCACGATCCGGTCGGCCAGGGTCATGGCCTCTACCTGGTCATGGGTGACGTAGACCATGGTGCTTTCCAGCGTCTTGTGCAGGCGCGCAATCTCGAACCGCATGTCGACCCGCAGGGAGGCGTCGAGGTTCGACAGCGGCTCGTCAAACAGGAAACCCTTGGGCTTGCGCACGATGGCGCGGCCAATGGCCACCCGCTGGCGCTGCCCGCCTGAGAGGTCCTTGGGGCGGCGGTCCAGGTAATCGCCGAGCTTGAGGATATCAGCAGCGCGGCCGACCTTGTCGTCAATCTCCGACACAGGCGCGCCTGCGGTTTTCAGGGCGAAGCCCATATTTTCCTCGACCGAGAGATGCGGGTAAAGCGCGTAGGACTGGAAGACCATCGACAGCTCCCGCTCCGACGGGACTTTGTGGGTCACGTCCTCCCCGTCCAGCAGGATGTGCCCGCGGCTGGTTTCCTCCAGCCCCGCAATCATGCGCAACAGCGTGGACTTGCCGCAGCCCGAGGGGCCTACGAAGATGATCAACTCCCCATCCAGAATGTCGAGATCGACCCCCTTGATGACCTGCACGTCGCCGAACCATTTCTCAACGGATTTGAGGCTGATGGATCCCATAGTCTAATTCCTCCGGCCGGGCCCTCAGGCCACGCCCTCAAGTTTCGTTTCATGCTGCCAGGACAGCCACACGGCGGCGGTCCATGAAAAATTGGCGCCGACGCAACCTTCGCCCGTCATTGGGTTGAAGCATTCCCAGAAGCCATATTCCTCGATCGCGCGGCACAGATCACCGCGCACCTGGGCTGCCATTGCGTCATGCCCCTGCTCGGCCAGGCCAAGCGCGGTCATGTAGTTCATCTGCGGCCATAGCGGCCCGCACCAGTAGCGCTGCGGCTCGAACGCGGCGTCCTGCGGGTCCCAGCTGGGCAGCATGTAGGAGACTTTTGATGCGATCCGCGTCATGTTCTCCAACGTGTGCTTGCGCTGCTCCGGGCTGCCGCTGTCGGCGTAGAAACACAAGGCCGAGCAATTGCTGAAACCGGGCGAGAACGCCCCGCTACGGATATCGCGCGCGGTGAAGGCGCCGATGGTGTCGTTCCAAAGGTAGTCGGTCGCAGCCTCCCCCTTCGCGATCCAGCCGGCGATCTCGTCCAGCACGGATTGCGGTTTGCCCAAGCCCTGCCCCATGGCCAGCAGGTCCTTGTCGGCGCGCAGCAGGATGAAGTGGATATTGGGGTCGGCCATCAGGAACGGCCCCTCATCGGTCAGCCGCCGCTGGTCCCAGCCGATGCTGTCACCGAACTGCACGATGGTGAGGTATTTGTCATATTGCTCCTGCGTGGGGCGGAAGCGGGCATCGACGTGTTTATTATCCATCCGCGTGTAGGGCTGCAGGTCGGGTGCCACGCCCATCAGGTTCAGCCCGATATTCCATTCCGGGCAATTGTCGCGCCCGGTCTCCCACGGATGCACGGTGGCGACGATACCGTCCGCCGTGCGCGCTTCGTGAAACCAGCGGTGCCAGGCCATGATCGCGTCAAACACCTCCGCGCGGCGGGCCGCGTCCTGCGCGCTGCCGCTGCCGGTGATCTTGCGCACCATGGTGGCCAGCACCGGCGGCTGCGACACACCCGTCGACGGGATCGGCCCCGGCGTTTTTCCCCAGCGAGAGGGGCCGGGGAAATA
>CALHHY010000035.1 GCA_938030665.1 uncultured Litoreibacter sp.
TGAAATGTGCGCAGGCCGATGAGCCGCTTGAGATGAACCCGATCCGTGCCCACGCGCTGGCCTTTATGGAGGCGCAGGGCGGCGATTTGGAAACGGCGGCGCTGCGGGTCTTTTCGAATGCGGAAGGGGCCTATGGTTCCAATGTGAACCAGTTGGTCGACAGTTCCGCCTTTGAGGATGACGCGCAGTTGGCCGACGCCTATCAGGCGCGCAAATCTTTTGCGTACGGAACGGACGGCGAGGCCAGCCAGCAATCCGCCCTGCTGCAGGACACGCTGAAGAACGTTGATCTTGCCTATCAGAATCTTGAATCCATTGAGCTGGGCGTCACCACCGTTGACCACTATTTCGACACGCTCGGCGGTATCGCATCGGCGGTGAAGCGTGCCAAAGGCACGGACGACATGCCAGTCTATATCGGTGACCAGACGCGCGGCGGGGCCAAGGTCCGTACGCTAGAGGAACAGGTCGCGCTGGAGACGCGTTCGCGTTCGCTTAACCCGAAATTCTATGAGCCGCTTTTGCAGCACGGCCATGAGGGCGTCCGCCAGATCGAGGCGCATATCACGAATACCGTCGGTTGGTCCGCCACGACCGGCAAGGTGGAGCCGTGGATCTATCAGCGCCTGTCCGAGACATTCGTGCTGGATGAAGAGATGCGCAAACGGCTGGCTGATCTGAACCCGCAGGCCTCCATGCGGATGGCCAATCGGCTGCTTGAGGCCTCCGACCGCGATTACTGGACACCCGACGAAGACACGCTCGCCGCGCTGCAGGATGCAGCCGACGCCATTGAAGATCAGCTAGAGGGCATTGCAGCCGAATGACCCTCGGAAGGGAAATATCATGAGCCCACTCGACAAGAGTATCCCCCATCTAGGAGCGGATGGCGAAGGATCGGTACAGGTCCACGACACCTCCAAGATCGAGGGAGCCAAGGTGTTCTCGGTCTACGGCAAGGGCGGGATCGGCAAATCGACGACCTCGTCAAACCTGTCCGCCGCCTTTTCCAAGCTGGGCAAACGGGTGCTGCAGATCGGGTGTGACCCGAAACACGACAGCACCTTTACGCTGACCGGCACCCTCGTGCCGACGGTGATCGATATCCTGAAAGAGGTCGATTTCCACGCCGAAGAACTGCGCCCCGAGGATTTCGTCTTTGAGGGCTTCAACGGGGTAAAATGTGTGGAGGCCGGTGGCCCGCCTGCCGGCACAGGCTGCGGCGGCTATGTCGTGGGGCAAACAGTGAAGCTGCTGAAACAGCACCACATGCTTGAAGACACAGATGTCGTTATTTTCGATGTGTTGGGCGACGTTGTCTGCGGCGGGTTTGCAGCGCCCTTGCAACATGCCGATCGCGCATTGATCGTCACGGCCAATGATTTCGACTCTATTTACGCGATGAACCGCATCATCGCGGCGGTTCAGGCGAAATCTGCCAACTACAAAGTGCGGCTGGCGGGCTGCGTCGCCAACCGGTCGCGCGAGACCGATGAGGTGGATCGCTATTGCAAAACTGTGGGCTTCAACCGCATTGCGCATATGCCGGATCTCGACGCGATCCGCCGCTCGCGGCTGAAGAAGAAAACTCTGTTCGAGATGCCCGAGGACGAGGACATCGTGCAGGTGCAAAAGGAATATATCCGCCTGGCAGAGACGCTTTGGAACGGGACGGAGCCGCTGGCCCCCGCACCGCTGCCTGACCGCGAAATCTTTGAACTGCTTGGATTTGATTAAGTGACTTACGAGGCCACACGCACCCGCGTCGAAACCTATTTCGACCGCACAGCGACCCAGACATGGGAGCGGCTGACGTCTGACGCGCCTGTTTCGGGTATTCGGGCGACGGTGCGGGCGGGGCGTGACCAGATGCGGGCCTTGTTGCTGTCGCAGCTGCCCGAAGATCTGACCGGCGCGCGCGTTCTGGATGCGGGCTGTGGCACGGGTGCGTTAGCCTTCGAGCTGGCGGCGCGTGGCGCGGATGTGGTGGGCGTCGATATCTCCCCCCAGTTGATCGGGATTGCGCGCAAGCGGCAGCCTGAGGGGACGAAGTCCCAGCTGAGTTTTGCGGCGGGCGACATGTTGGACCCTGAACTGGGCCGGTTTGATCATATCGTCGCGATGGACTCGATGATTTACTACAGCGCAGATGACATCGCGCGCATCCTTGATCGCATCGCGCCACGGCTTGACCATAACATGGTGTTCACCGTGGCCCCGCGGACGCCGCTTTTGATGGCAATGTGGCGGGTCGGCAAGCTGTTCCCGCGCGCGGACCGGTCGCCCACGATGGTGCCGCATAGCCCGGACAAGCTGGTTGCAAAAGTTTCGACCGGCAACTTGCGCCGCGTCGACCGGGTGACCTCGGGCTTTTATATCAGCCAAGCGATGGAGTTCCGCTCATGATCCCATCGAAGCGCGGCATACAGGGGCTGACCATGCGGTTCTTGCCGTTCTCTGACGCTGTCAGTGACGCGCTTCCGCTGGGCCAGTTGCTGCGCCTGTCGCTGTTTCAGGTTTCTGTGGGCATGGCTGCGGTCATGTTGCTGGGCACGTTGAACCGGGTGATGATTGTCGAACTTGGGGTCGCGGCGACCATCGTCGCGATAATGATCGCGATCCCGGTGCTGGTCGCCCCGTTCCGCGCATTGCTTGGCTTCCGGTCGGACACATACCGCTCAGCCATTGGGTGGAAGCGCATTCCCTATCTCTGGTTCGGATCCCTCTGGCAGTTTGGCGGGTTGGCGATCATGCCCATGGGGCTGCTGGTTCTGTCGGGCGATCAGGCCGCCGGTCCCGACTGGGCGGGGGAGGTTGGCGCGGCGCTGGCTTTCCTTCTGACGGGCATCGGCATGCACATGACCCAGACCGCCGGGCTGGCGCTTGCCGCCGATCGCGCGACGGAAGAGACGCGCCCGCAGGTCGTCGCGCTGCTTTATGTGATGTTCCTCGTCGGCATGGGCGTCTCTGCGATCATCGTAGGGGCGCTGCTGCAAAATTTCTCGGCCTTGCGTTTGGTGCAAGTCATCCAGGGCGCGGCGGTGGTGACGCTGCTGCTGAACCTCGTCGCGCTCTGGAAGCAGGAGAAAGTCATCCCCATGACCCGCGATGAACGCGCGGCCCCGCGCCCGCTGTTCCGCGATGCGTGGAACGACCTTGCCTCAGGTGGTGCGGCGGGCCGTCTGCTGGTGGTTGTGTTCCTTGGCACCATGGCCTTCAATATGCAGGACGTTCTGCTAGAGCCTTATGGTGGGGAGGTTCTCGGCCTCTCCGTCTCGGCCACAACGCTACTGACGGCGCTCTGGGCGCTTGGGGCGCTTTTGGGTTTCGGGCTCGCGGCGAGATGGCTGAAAGCAGCGACCGACCCCTACCGGATGGCCGCGAGGGGCATTCTTATCGGGCTTGTGGCCTTCTGTGCCGTGATCTTCGCGGCCCCGCTGGAAAGCGCGCCGATCTTCTTTGCGGGCGCATTCGGCATCGGCCTTGGCGGCGGGCTGTTCGCGGTGGCGACACTGACGGCTGCGATGACGTTAGAGACCGCAGGCGCGGCCGGCAAAGGCTTGGCGCTTGGCGCCTGGGGTGCTGCGCAAGCTACGGCGGCGGGCCTGTCGATCTTCATTGGCGGCGCGGTACGCGATCTGGTCAACACCGCTGCCGGCAATGGCAGCCTGGGCGAGGCGCTCAGCACAAACGCAACGGGCTATTCGGTGGTCTACCACACCGAGATTGGTCTGCTTTTCATCACCCTCATTGCGCTTGGGCCACTGGTCAAAGCCCGCGCCGTGACAAAACCGCAGGCGGGGCCGGTCGGCTTGGCCGATTTCCCAACATGACCTGCACCAATACCCAAGACGGAGGACACCCCCATGGTTGGTAACACCTTTTTTGGCAATTTCGATTTGGCGAGCGCCGCGATCTGGCTCTTCTACCTCTTCTTTGCGCTGCTGATTTTCTACCTGCAGACGGAGAATATGCGCGAAGGCTATCCGATGACGGATGATGACGGGAACCCGGCGCCCAATCAGGGACCGTTCCCCGTGCCAAAGGACAAGACCTTCATCCTGCGCGACGGCCGGGGAGAGCTTACCGTGCCATCCGGCCAACGCGGCGACCGCGACGCGCTGGCGCTGGAGCGGACCGCGACAGCCGCAGGCTCGCCTTATGTGCCAACCGGTGATCCGATGAAAGACGGGGTTGGCCCCGCTTCCTGGGCGCCGCGCCGGGACGTGGCCGAGCTGGACGCGCATGGTCATGCCAAGATCCAGCCGATGTCTGAGCTGAGCGATTTTCAGGTCTCCGCCGGAACAGACCCGCGCGGCAAAGCGGTTGTCACTGGCGACGGTGAGGTCGTGGGCCGGGTCATCGACATGTGGGTCGACGTACCGGAGCAGATGGTGCGCTACCTGACCATGGACGTGAACCCCGAAGGCAATGGCAACACCCGCCTGATCCCGATCAACTTCGCCAAGATCAAAAGCGACCGCGTCGTGATCCGCTCCCTCTATGCGCATAACGTGGGGGACATTCCCAAAAACGCCAAGGGCAACAGCGTCACCTTGCTGGAAGAAGAGAAGATCATGGCCTTCTTCGGCGGCGGCACGCTTTACGCCGATCCAAGACGGGCCGAGCCGCAGATCTAAGCTGACACGACGCCGGGCCCTTTAGCCGGGGGCCCGGTCACCATCACGAGGGGACAGACCGATGCATCATGATGACTTCAAATTCGAACCCGTTCACGGCTTGCCCGAAGCACTGCCCGAGGACGAGCATATCCTGTGGCAGGGCGCGCCGAACCCGATGCGGCTGGCCAAGGACGCGTGGGGGCTGAACTGGATCATCGGGTACTTCGTGTTGCTGACCGCGTGGCGCGTCGGGGCTTCCTCCGCTTCGGTGCCGCTGACGGAGGCCATGTTTCACGGCGTCCCCTTCGTGATCGCGGGCGCTCTGGCAGTGCTGATCATCTACGGCATCGCCTACGTGCAGGCGCGCTCCACCGTCTACACACTGACCAACAAGCGCGCCGCGATGCGGATCGGGGCCGCGCTGACCATGACGCTGAACCTGCCTTACGTTTGCATCGGCAACGCGCAATTGGGCGTGCGCAAATCGGGGCTGGGTACCCTGACCTTCGAGATGATCGGCGATACGCGCCTGTCCTACCTGATGACCTGGCCGCATGTGCGGCCGTGGTACATGTCCAAGACTCAACCCGCCTTCCGCGCAATCCCTGATGTGGCTCGTGTGGCGCAGATCTTCGCTGATGCGGCAGAGACGCGGGTAAACCAGCCGCAGGTCGCCCGTATTGACACAGATCATGGCGCGCAAGGCGCTGTCGCAGCGGAGTAGAGATCATGCAGAACCAGACATCCTCCCTCGCCAATCAGATGAAGCATCGCGACCGCGAGATGGTGCCGCGTATTCTGGTGCAGGCCATGTTTGCACTGATGGCGGTATCCGTGGCGCTGGTGGCCTACGCGCAATGGGCCGACGTGCCGTTGACCGGCGTCGCCCCTGACAGTCCGATCATCAATGAACGCGCCATCACGCTGAGCGGTGACCATAAGAACGGCTTTGCCGTGATTGATGACCAGGGCCAGCAGATCGCCCATTCGAAAAAGGGCAAGAACGGATTTATCGACGTCATCGCCTCCTCCATTGCGCGGGAACGCAAGGTGAATGGCGTGACCGGAAATGACCCCTTGCGGCTTGTTCGCCGGGAAAACGGCCATGTGGCCGTCATCGACCCCGCCTCCGACTGGAAGATCGAGCTGATCGGATACGGGAAAGACAATGTCGCAGCCTTCGCCACGCTGATCGACTGAACCTCATTTGAAAGGGACATTGAAATGGGACTGATTACACGACGTAAGGAAACCGCCCCCTGCGAGGTGACGATTTCCCACCGCTTTGAAGAGCTTTCCGCGCATGTGAAATTCCTCAACGGGGCGGTCGTGAACCCCGGTGACAGCGTGCTTGTCCACGGGGAGGAGATCATGGCCCCTTACGGCGAGGTCATTGTCGAAGAACGGACTGCGACGATCACCCGCGCCTCCAGGCTGGAACAGCTCTGGACCCGCGCGACGGGCGATCTGGAGTTCATGGAGCTGTGCGAATTCTCCTTCTCGGAAGAGGTGCTGTCATGAACAAGCCAATCCATTCCGCCTTTGCCGCCACGGCCGAGGAAGCCATTGCCGCCCAGGATGCGCTGGACGGCCCTGAGATGACGTCTGAGATGGCGACGGAAGTGGCCATGCAGAACACTCTGCTGACCCCGCGTTTCTACACGACCGATTTTGACGAGATGGACGCGATTGACGTCACCCCGGTCCGGGAAGACTGGGACCGGCTGATCAATCAGATGAAGTCAGACCCCAACAGAGGCCATTTCAAGAAAAACGACGATTGGGATGCCAATTGGGAGGGGATGGACCCTGCGCTGAAGGCGGAGTTTATCGACTTCCTTATCTCAAGCTGCACGGCCGAGTTTTCGGGGTGCGTGCTGTACAAAGAGATGAAGCGCCGGGGGTCGAACACCGATATCACCACCCTATTCCAGCTGATGGCGCGGGACGAGGCGCGCCATGCTGGCTTCATCAACGATGCGCTGCGCGAGGCCGGTATCCGGATCAATCTGGGCTTTCTGACGCAACAGAAGAAATACACCTATTTCCGGCCCAAATTCATCTACTACGCGACCTACCTTTCGGAGAAGATCGGCTACGCCCGCTACATCACCATCTTTCGGCATCTGGAGCAGAACCCCGACAAGCGGTTCCACCCGATTTTCCAGTGGTTCCGCGAATGGTGCAATGACGAGTTCAGCCATGGCGAGGCCTTCGCCCTGCTGATGAAGACAGATCCAAAGCTGACCGAAAGCCGCGTGAACAAGATGTGGATCAAGTTCTTCCTGACGGCGGTCTATTCCACCATGTGGGTGCGGGATCACCAGCGGCCATTGTTCCATGACGCGCTTGGCGTGGATGTAACGTGGTACGGGCAAGAGGTGTTCCGCAAAACCTCCGAGATCTCGAAGCAGGTCTTCCCCTTCACTCTGGATATCGACCACCCCCGCTGGCGCCCGAACCTTGACCGGATGGAGGTCGCGTCTCGTCAGGTGGCCAAGGGCAAGGCGCAGGGCGGCGTTGTTGGCAGCGCGGTGCGGGTGGCGGGCATGGCCAAGGCGGCCTTCGCCTTCGTGTCGATCCTGACCATCCCCGCAATCCATCACCAAGTGCCTGAAAGCTCGGTCATGGAGCCTGCTTACTGATGATGGCATCGCCCTGGATAGCCGCGCTTTTCGCAGTGTTCGCCTGGTGGTTCTTCACCGGGGCGATCCTGCTGATCGTGCGGAAATCCGATGCAGGCGAGGCGGTCGCGCATGGACGGTCGGTCTTTCTGACTGTCCCGTTGGCCGCGCTTGGCTTCGCGGGGCTCGTCGTCTCATCCGCCGAGATGACGTTGCACAATGTGTACCTGTCCTTCCTCTCGGTCCTGCTGATCTGGGGCTGGATCGAGCTGGCTTTTCTGGCGGGCATCATCGCCGGCCCCGAGCGGCGGGAATGCCCGCCGGGCCTGACAGGCGGGCCGCGTTTCATACGCGCCTGGAACACTGTCGCGCATCACGAGCTGCTGCTGTTGAGCGCGCTTCTGGTGATCATCCTGCTGTCGACCGGGGCCGCGAACACGTTCGGGCTTTGGGCGTACCTCATTCTTTTCGTCGCGCGTATCTCCGCCAAGTTGAACCTGTTTTTCGGGGTGCCGCGCATCAATACGGAATTCGTGCCGCAACCGCTGCAACACATCAAATCCTACTTCCGGCAAGGCGGCGTGTCGTTGGCCTTCCCAATTGGCGTCACTTTCCTCAGCGTTACGGCTGCTTGCTTTGCGGAGCGGTTGATTGCCTCGGAAACCGCGCCTTATATCGCAGGCTTTGCTCTGCTGACTGCTCTATCGGCTTTGGCCGCAATCGAACATTGGCTGATGGTCGTCCCATTGCCCGATGCAAAACTATGGCGCTGGATGCTACCGGCGTCCAAGACGACAGAAGGAAAATCCAATGAACTTTGACGCGCTCTTTACCGCTCAGCTCGACGCCCTGAAAGAAGAGGGCAATTACCGGTATTTCGCCGAGTTGGAGCGTAAATGCGGCAAGTTCCCCCTCTGTGCGAACCATGTCGACGGGCAGCAGCGCGATGTTACCGTCTGGTGCTCCAACGACTATCTGGGCATGGGGCAGAACCCGCTGGTGATTGATGCGATGTGCGAGGCTGTGCAGCGCACCGGCACAGGTGCAGGCGGCACGCGCAATATTTCCGGGACCAACCACGATCACCTGCTGTTGGAGGCGGAGCTGGCCGATCTGCATGGCAAGGAGGCCGCGTTGCTGTTTACCTCCGGCTATGTGTCCAACTGGGCCGCGCTGTCGACGCTGGGATCGCGGCTAGAGAATTGCGTGATCCTGTCGGACGCGGGCAACCATGCCTCGATGATCGAAGGCATCCGCCATTCCCGCGCGCAGAAGGTCATTTGGAAGCATAATGACGTGGCCGACCTGGAGGCCAAGCTGGCCGCCCTGCCCGCCAACGCGCCCAAGATCGTTGCCTTTGAAAGCGTCTATTCCATGGATGGCGACATTGCCCCCATTCGCGAGATCCTTGAAGTGGCGGAGAAATACGGTGCCATGACCTATCTGGACGAGGTGCATGCCGTGGGCCTGTATGGCCCGCGAGGCGGCGGGGTCGCCGACCGCGAGGGGCTGATGGACCGCGTGACCCTGATCGAAGGCACGCTTGGCAAGGCTTACGGCGTCGTTGGTGGCTATATCACCGGCTCTGCCGCGCTTTGCGATTTCATCCGGAGCTTTGCCTCCGGCTTCATCTTCACCACGGCGCTGCCGCCGGCCGTGGCGGCCGCGGCGCGCACGTCCATTGCGCATCTCAAGCAGTCAGATGCGGAACGCATGAAACAACGCGAACAAGTCGCCAAACTGCGTGCAGGGTTGGACCGTGCCGGCATTCCGCATCTGATGAATGACAGCCATATCGTGCCGGTGATGATTAAGGACCCGGTGAAGACCAAGATGCTGGCCGACCACCTGATGGAGGAATGGGGCATCTATGTGCAGCCGATCAATTACCCGACCGTGCCCAAAGGGACGGAGCGGCTGCGCTTCACACCGTCCCCGCTGCATTCCGACGAAGACATCGCCCATCTGCTGAACGCGTTGACCCATCTATGGAAGCAGTGCGCCATCGCGCATGCGGTGGCCTAGCCTAATGCGATTTTAACGTCTTCCTGTTTGGGTGATCCGCAAAGTCAGGAGCCCCCAATAATGAGCGACATTCGGATTTTTGCGGTTGGCGGCCTGCTGATGTCTGGCGTGTTGTACGGGATCTACCTAGCGCCGCCGCTTGTTTCCAGTGAAACGAGCACCCGGTCAGCGGTGGATTCGGTCAAATTCGAAGCTATTTTCGATGAAGAGCTCGACCATTGCGAAGCGCAGCCCAATGATTACGACTGCCAATGCTACGCGCGCCTTTCTGGTGTTGTTCAGTCGACCGAGGGGCTTAACGTGCCTGGTACTCAGCGCATTGATCGCAAACAGCTCGCGCGCATGCAGGCTTCGGGTAGCTGCTAATAGGGCGTCACGCGCGCCAGTCGAAAAAACCGGGCCCTGCCTGTCTGAGCAGCTTCTGGGCCATCTTGGCGCCAGCTTCTGGGCCGTCTTCAATCGCGCACGTTACGACGTCATCAATGGCTTCCGACCCGTCTGGCCGCAGCACCTCGCCGCGCAGTCGCAATGTGCTGCCGTCAAGCTCCGCCAATCCTGCAATCGGCGTCTCGCAAGACCCGTCAAGCTCTGCCAGAAACCGCCGTTCCGCTGCCAGCCGCTGACCCGTCGGGCCGTCATGAATCGCGGCCAGCATGTCGGCGGCACGGGTGTCATCGATACGCCGTTCAATTCCAATCGCGCCCTGCGCCACGGCGGGCAACATGTCCTCGACCGCGATAGCCGATTTCGGCACCTCTTCCATCTTCAGCCGGTTCAGCCCCGCCATCGCAAGAAACGTTGCCGTGGCGACCCCGTCTTCCAGCTTCCTCAGCCGGGTTTGCAGGTTGCCGCGAAACTCCACAACTTCCAGGTCCGGCCGGCGCAGTTTCAGCTGCGCTTTGCGCCGCAACGAGGAGGTTCCAACCACCGTTCCCTCCGGTAATTCCCCCAGCCCGCCCGCATGGGGCGAGATGAACGCGTCCCGCACATCCTCGCGCGGCAAATACGTGTCTAGCACAAGCCCCTCGGGCTGCAGCACCGGCATGTCTTTCATCGAATGGACGGCAATATCGATGCGCCCCGACAGCATGTCATCCTCGATCTCGCGCGTGAAAAGCCCCTTGCCGCCAATCTCTTTCAAAGGGCGGTCAATGATCTTGTCCCCGGTGGTTTTGATCACCACAATCGTGAAGGCCTCATGCGGTAGATCAAAGGCGGTTGCCAGCCGGTCCCGCGTCTCATTCGCCTGCGCCAGCGCAAGCGGAGACCCACGTGTTCCGATGTTCAAAGGTTTGGCGGGGGTGGGCAATTGGTAAGTCATGGCAACCTTGTTAATGCTGTAAATCCGGCCTGACAACTCTTGTGTCTCAGTCGGTGAAAAAGCATGATGGGGCGGCAATTTATACCGGGAAGATCACGACGATGAGCCAAGACAAAACCATTCTGCGCGCCCTTGCCGGTGAGACCCTGCCAAAGCCCCCGATCTGGATGATGCGCCAGGCCGGACGCTACCTGCCCGAATACCGCGCCACCCGCGCTGAGGCCGGTGATTTCCTGTCGCTTTGCTACAATTCCGAACTGGCCGCAGAGGTGACGTTGCAGCCCATCCGCCGCTACGCGTTTGACGCGGCGATCCTGTTTGCTGATATCCTGCTGGTGCCGCAGGCCCTGGGCGCCGATCTGTGGTTTGTCACAGGCGAAGGGCCCCGGCTTTCGACGATCACAACGGCCGATGAGCTGGCCAAACTGAAGCCTGCTGACGCCATCCACGACCATCTCTCACCCGTCTATAACACTGTCAAGATACTGTCGCGAGAGCTACCGTCAGAGACGACGCTTATTGGTTTTGCAGGCGCCCCCTGGACGGTGGCCACCTATATGATCGCGGGGCAGGGTACGCCCGATCAGGGTCCAGCCCATGCGCTAAAGGCCGAGAATAGGGCCGTCTTCGACGGGCTAATGGACCGCATCACGCAGGCCACGATTGCCTACATGTCGGCACAGATCGATGCCGGTGCCGAGGTGGTCAAGATTTTCGACAGCTGGGCCGGGTCATTGCAAGGCGAGGATTTTGCCAATTATTCGATCAAGCCCATGCAACGCATCACGGCCGCGCTTAAGGAAAAACACCCCGGCATCCCGGTCATCGCCTTCCCCCGCGGCGCGGGAGAGAAATACGTGGGCGCGCATACGGCCACCGGGGCGGATTGCATCGCGGTCGATGACGGTGTCGATGCGGCCTGGGTGGCGGCGCATGTCCAACCGGGTGGCTGTGTGCAGGGCAACCTGAAATCCTCCCACATGGTCACTGGCGGCGATGCCCTGGTGTCCGAGACACGCCGCATCGTGGAAGCGCTTAAATGTGGGCCGCATATTTTCAACCTGGGCCATGGCATCACCCCCGACGCGGACCCTGAAAACGTGCAGTTGATGATCGACACGGTCCGCGCCTAGTCCCCCTCTCATCACTGCTTTAAAAATACTCTGAGAGGATGCCCATGCGGCGGAGAGCCAAGCTCTCCAAGAGCATAATCAAACCCGTGCGGCGCAGCCGCCCAATTAGGTCAATTCACACCCATTTCGCAAGCGGTGGCAGGCTCATCAGCACCGCATTCGCGTCATGGCCGGTTTCCAACCCGAACTTCGTGCCGCGGTCGTAGACAAGGTTGTATTCGGCATAAAGCCCGCGATGGACCAGCTGCGCGTGCCTCTCGGCCTCGCCCCATGCCACCGGGTGCCGCTTGTCGACCAAGGGCACGAAAGCGGGCAGGAAGGCAGAGCCCACATCCCGCGTCAGCTCGAAATCCGCCTCCCAATCCCCGGTGTTGCGGTCATCGTAGAAAATCCCGCCAACCCCACGGGCCCGTTTGCGGTGCGGGATGTAGAAATACTCATCCGCCCATTTTTTCAACTCATCATAAAGCCCGGCGCCATGCCCGTCACAGGCGGCTTTCATCTCGGCATGGAAATGCGCTGTGTCCTCTGCGTATTCAAGGCAAGGATTCAAATCCGAGCCACCGCCAAACCACCACGCATGGGGGGTCCAGAACATGCGGGTATTCATGTGAACGGCGGGCGCATGCGGGTTCTGCATATGGGCCACCAGCGAAATGCCCGAGGCCCAGAAGCGCGGATCATCCCCCATGCCGGGAATACCCTTGCGTGCGGCCATGGCCATCTGCGCCCGCTCCCCCAAAGTGCCATAGACGGTGGAGATATTGACCCCCACTTTCTCAAACACCGTGCCGCCGCGCATCACGCTCATTTCGCCGCCGCCCGCGTCTGATCCGTCTTCGGCGGTGCGGGTTGTCTTGGTGACCTCGACCCGCCCAGTCCCGCCATGGCGGTCTTCCAGCGCGTGGAATTCTGCAACAATGCGGTCACGCAACTCCCGGAACCAGGTGGCGGCGCGGGTCTTCTCGGCTTCGAATTGGGTCATTTTATCCAGCATAGTCTCGGTCACTTCCCCTCGTTTGTCACATATCTTGGCCGCCATGCCACGCGTTTTCCTTGACCCAGATCAAGCCTGAAGAAACGTTATGATCTCTGGCGCAATCTCTGCCGCCGCTTCCTCATGCAGCAAATGCCCATAGCCGGCTATTTCGCTATACCGCCCCTGGGGCAATTGCGCCGCAGCCTGTCGTGATGCGGTGCTGGGGACGGCCTTGTCGCCCGTGCTCGCGATCAGCAAAACCTCAGCTGGATACGTTTCAAGGCCACCCAGCAATCCGTCCAACTGCCACTGCGCCATCATCGCCAACGTAGCCCCGACATGGCCACTATCGCTTACCAGCTTTTCGTAGTGCCGCCGGTCATCCTTGGCTAGGTTAGAGCCTGTTCCTTCGATCAACCTGGCCACTGAACCAGGCCGGGCGGTAGATGCCGTAAATAACTGCGCCACGCCCGGAAGAGCAGCCAAAGTTTTTGCCATGATCGGGAACAGAAATCCGGCGACCCCTTTGAAATTCGATAGAGCCGCATTAATGCCCACGACCTTCGGCATCGGTTCCATCATCCGAGCCATGGCCAATGCGATGGCTGCCCCGGCGGAGTGGCCGATGAGCGCCCGTGGCACCCAACCTTCCTGCGTGATCAGCCGCAACAGATCCGCGCTCATCGCATCCAGGCCGCATCGCTGCTGCGCCCCAAGCTTGGTAAAGCCCTGCCCTGGCAGATCGATAGCCACCGTCTTGAAAGAGCGCGCAAGGATCGGCATCAGATGCCGCCAGCTCTGCGTTGCACCGCCCGCGCCATGGATCAGCAGGACAACCGGGCCGCTACCCATTTCCTGTACATGCCATTTATGCGGCTTACACAGCACAAAGCGCGACGCATCCCGCATCGGCCAATCCACGCCATCGCGCGCCCAATCCACTGGCTAGGTGTCCAAGGCGTTGGCGACGGCGGA
>CALHHY010000036.1 GCA_938030665.1 uncultured Litoreibacter sp.
GTGCGCACCCACCAGCCTGTGCGGGTGACCGAGGATGGCGGGTTGGCTGATGCCGTGGTCCACATTCGCGGGATCACCCAGGGCAAGCCGTGGACCCCGGTGTTTGACACGACCAAGATTTACCAGATCGACTGCAGCTTTCAGCCCTTCGTACAAATCGGCAAGAGCACCGCAGATGCCGAGATTTTCAACTACGATCCGATCCTACATAACATTCATGCCTATGAGGTGCATAACGGCATCCGCCGGGCCATGTTCAACTTCTCCCAACCCAAGGCGGGGCAGGTGGACTATGTCGCGCTAAAGCTGCGGCGGGGTCATTTGGTGACGATTGATTGCAACGCGCATAATTGGATGGCGGCTTGGATCTACACCTCCGACACCCCTTACATCGCGGCGACGACGATCGAGGGGTATTTCGAAATCGACGACATCCCGCCCGGCAACTACGAGGTTGCCGCCTGGCATCCTGTCCTGGGCGAGCAGGTTGCCGCCCTCACGGTCGAGCCCAATGCCGACCTGGAATTCGAGGTCTCCCTGTCATGACGAGAAAAGGAAATCTGACCATGTCCATTCGTGGAACCTACGCCGCCATGACGCTGATCGTCCTTGGCACCGCCGCACATGCCGCAGGGCCGTTGCAGGGTATTCAGGCCGACGATGTCGCGCAGGCAGACCCCGCCATTGTCGAGCTGGGCAAGCTGCTGTTCTTTGATCCGCGCCTGTCGGGGGATGCCTCCACCGCCTGTTCGGATTGCCACAACCCAAGCACCGGTTGGAGCGACGCGGCGGAGCTGGCCCGCGGCTATCCTGGCACGATGCACTGGCGCAATTCGCAAACCATCGTGAATATGGGGTTCATGACGGGAGGGTTTCACTGGGATTCCGGGCTGAATTCCCTGACCGATCAGGTGCATGACGCCATGGGCGCGGGTTTCGTGGCGAATATCGACACGATCCTTGGCGAAGAACGGCTGCGCCAAATCCCTGAATATGAAGACCGCTTCTGGGCCATCTGGCAGGAGCCGCCGACCCAGGACCGGATTGCGGAATCCATCGCCGCCTATGAGCGGTCCATCATCTCCGCCGACAGCCCGTTTGATCAGTATATGGCCGGGCAGAACTGGGCGATGACCGACAGTGCCAAACGCGGGCTGGGGCTGTTCAGTGGCAAAGCGAATTGTTCGGCCTGTCACAGCGGCTCGCTCGCGACGGACCAGCAGTTTCACAATACCAGCGTGCCGCCCAATGCCGGGCTGGCCGAAGACCCGCTGCGGCAGGTCACCTTCCGCTACCTGATGCGGGTCAAGGGGCTGGAGCCCGCCGTCTACGAGGGGCTGGACCGCGACCCCGGCCGATATCTGGCGACGCAACAACCCGAGGATCTAGGCAAATTCCGCACGCCACCCCTGCGTTACCTGAAATACACCGCCCCCTATATGCATAACGGGACGTTCTACACCCTTGAGGAGGTCGTCGATTTCTATAATGCCGGCGGCACGCCTGATGCGTTTGGCACCAAGTCCCCGCTGATCCGGCCCTTGGGGCTGACTCAGCGGGAGAAGGCTGACCTTGTCGCGTTCCTGAACAGTATGTCCGGGTCGGAAGTCCTGGAAGATGTTCCGAAGCTGCCTGAATATGGCATCCGCCAGTTCCCCCATTCGGCGGAGCGGGTGACCGTGGCGAGCCTTGGCGGCCGTGCGCCGCAAGCCTCGCCTGCAACCGCTTCGGTCGCAGGGTCGGACGTGATCGCGCCTTCTGAGAATACCCTCACCCTTGTGCCAAAATCAAACGATGCCAAAAAGTCTGTGACTCCGGCCACCCAGGCGCAGGAACAGTCGCAGGACGGCACCGACCGGTTCGTGCTGGTGGAGGCGGGCGAAACCCTTGGGACGATCGCCCGTCGGATCTATGGCGATGGCCGGCAGTTCCAAAAGCTGTTTCAGGCCAATCGGGATCTGCTAAGAAACCCGAATGATCTGACGCCGGGCATGGTGCTGCGGGTCCCCCAATAGCGGGCCCGGCAACGGCCGCTCTGCGATAAAGCGACGGCATGCCTGCTGCCGGGCATGCCGTTTTGCTTTCAGTACTCGACCCCGATCTGCGCCTTGATGCCTGACCGGAACGGGTGCTTGATCAGCTCCATCTCTGTTACCAGGTCGGCCAGCTCGATCAGCTCATCCTTGGCGTTGCGCCCGGTCAGCACCACATGGGTCATCTCGGGCTTCTCGGTGCCCAGGAACGCGACCACCTCGGCCACATCTATATAGTCGTAGCGCAGCGCGATGTTGATCTCGTCCAGCAGTACCATGTGGTTGGCAGGGTCGCGGATCAGTTCTTTCGCCTTGGCCCAGGCGGCTTGGGCCATTTCGATGTCGCGGGACTTGTCCTGCGTCTCCCAGGTGAAGCCCTCGCCCATAGTGTGGAAGGCGCAGATGTCCTGAAATTTGCCGAGGATCAGATCCCGTTCGCCCGTGGACATGCCGCCCTTGATGAACTGGACCACGGCGCATTGCATGTCATGCGCGATGCAGCGGAAGATCATGCCAAAGGCGGCGGAGCTTTTGCCTTTGCCCTTGCCGGTATGCACGATCACCAGACCTTTTTTGTCGGTCTTGGTGGCCATGATTTTGTCGCGCGCGGCTTTCTTCTTGGCCATTTTGGTGGCGTGGCGGTCAAGCTCATTGGGGGTGTCACTCATGGCGGTCTCCTTTGTATTGGGCGAACCCTGAAAGAGGGCGGGGTTGCATGCAAGCGGTAACGGTTTGTTAACGGCTCTGAATTATCGGTTAATCGTCGTCCCGATGCTGCCGCTCCTAATTGAACTTCTCCTATTCAAGACGTTTGGACTTTGGCAGGTTTTTCACAGACGAACGGTCGGGGCTCGGGGCGGCACGATCTATCCTGGACCTTCATCGCAGTTGGTCCAGCAACGCCCGGGCTGAGTTCGACTTGGGCACCCAAAGCCCCCTTTCAATCGCCTCACGCAGCCGGTCTGCCATCTCGCGCAGCGCAGGCGCGTTATGCTCCGCGATGAAATCGCGCGTGTCCTCATCCTCCAGGAACGCCTGATGGACGAGGTCGAAATGATGCCCGCGCACGGCCCCAGTGGTGGCGGCGAAGGCAAAAAGGTAGTCGAGCGTCGCCGCCATCTCGAACGCGCCCTTGTAGCCGTGCCGCTTGACGCCCGCGATCCATTTCGGGTTGACCACGCGGGAGCGGACAACCCGCCCGATCTCATCCTCCAACGTGCGGATTATGGGGCGTTCCGGCCGGGAATGGTCATTGTGGTAGATGGGACGGTCGCGGCCCTGCAAGGTGCTGACCGCCGCGGCGGCGCCCCCTTCGAACTGGTAATAATCGTCAGAATCGAGCAGGTCATGTTCGCGATTGTCCTGGTTTTGCACCACCGCGTCGACCTCTCCCAGCCGCGCGCTCAGGGCGGATTTGTCCTGCACCCCCTCGCCGTCCTTGCCATAGGCGTAGCTGCCCCATTCGATATAAGCGGCTGCCAGATCAGCCTTGCTGGCCCAGAGCCGCTCGTCAATCATCGCCTGCAGTCCGGCGCCGTATGCACCAGGTTTGGAACCGAAGACCCGCGTCGCGACCTCCCCCTTGCGGTGCTTCGCGGCGGCGGGGTTCAGGTCGTCGGGCTCATCCAGCGCCTGAACGGACCTTGCGGCGCTGTCGATCAGCGCGATTTGCTGCGGGAAGGCGTCCCGGAAAAAGCCAGAAACGCGCAATGTGACGTCAACGCGTGGACGGCCCAGAACCGATTGCGGCAGGATTTCAAACCCGGTTACCCGCCTGTTGGCGCTGTCCCATTGCGGCTTGCAGCCCATCAGCGCCAAGGCCTGCGCGATGTCATCGCCGCCGGTGCGCATATTGGCGGTGCCCCAGGCGGTCAGCAGCAGGGCGCGGGGCCAGTCGCCATGATCCTGCAGGTGCTTCTCGATCAGCAGATTGGCGGATTTCCAACCGAGCGCCCAAGCCGTCGGGGTCGGGATCGCCCGGCTGTCGACGGAGAAGAAGTTGCGCCCGGTGGGCAGCACATCCAAGCGCCCGCGGGTGGGCGCGCCGGAGGGTGCCGGGGCGACGAATTGCCCTGACAGGGCGGTGAGAAGGCCCGCCCCCTCGGACGGGCCGCAATCGGCGACCATGGGGGCGACGGTTTGGGCGATCTCTTCAAGGACTGCGTCCGACGCGCGGCTTTCGCCGACGCCCCTCCCGCCATCCCGCACAAGCGCGCTGGCCAGAAGCTCGATCCGTTCCAGCGTGTCACCGTGGCTGCGCCACGGGTCGGCGCTGACGTCCTTTAGCGACTGCGGTCTTGGGCCGTCCCAAGGGGCGGCCATGTCGCAATCAAGCGGGTCAAATCCAAGCCCCAGATCAATTGCCAGAGCGCGGATCAGCGATGCGTCCTTGCCGCGCCCGTCGCCGCGCGGCACGCGGGTCAGCGCAATGGTCAGATCACGCGCCAGATCGCCCTCAGGCGCGGCTCCAAAGACATGCAGGCCGTCGCGGATCTGCGCCTCTTTCAACTCGCAGAGATAGGTATCAAGCTTGGCCAGATCGCCGTCTTCATCCTCGCCCTTCATACCCACGTCAGCATCAAGCCCGGTGGCCTGCGTGAGCGTCAGGATTTCGCGGCGCAGATGGGCGATGCGGCGTGGATCGACGCCTGCCGCCTCGTAATATTCATCAACCAGCGCCTCCAAGTCCCGCAGCGGGCCATAGGTTTCCGCCCGTGTCAGCGGCGGGGTCAGGTGGTCAATGATCACCGCCTGCGCCCGGCGCTTGGCTTGCGTGCCTTCGCCGGGGTCATTGACAATGAATGGGTAGATATGCGGCATCGGGCCCAGCACGGCCTCCGGCAGGCACTCCGCCGACAGCGCGGTGGCCTTGCCGGGCAGCCATTCCAGGTTGCCGTGCTTGCCCATATGCACAACCGCATCCGCACCCCAATGCGCCCTGAGCCAGAGATAGAACGCCAGGTAGTTATGCGGGGGTACGAGATCGGGGGAGTGGTAGGTCTCTGTCGGATCAATATTGTAGCCGCGCGCGGGCTGCAGCCCTACGACGGCATTGCCGAAGCGGTGGATGGACAGTTTGAAGCCGCCTTCTGTGGCGGCCGACACATAGAACGGGTCATCTTCCGGCTGGCCCCATCGATCCTCGATTTGCTGACGGACGGCATAGGGCAGCTTGGCATATTCGGCTTTATAGATCGCCACTGGCAGGGTCTCACCGCCGTCCTTTTGGGCGCGGTCGGTCAGCCAATTGGTGGGGCCGGCCATGATCTGGTCCATCAGCGCCTTGGCATCCGGGGGCGGAGTAACCGTGTAGCCGTGTCTTTCAAGCAATTGAAGCGTGTGGATGGTGGAGGCGGGGGTGTCGAGCCCCACGCCATTGGCGAGCCGCCCGTCCTTGTTGGGGTAGTTGGCCAACACCAGCGCCACCTTGCGTGCGGCGGCCTTCGTGCTGCGCAAGCGGGCCCAGTTGGCCGCAAGCTCGGCCACGAAGCTGATCCGGTCGCCGCGTGCGCGGTAGGTCGCAATGGGGCATTCGGTGGCCTCATCGAAAAACGCCTCGTCCTTGAAGCTGATCGCGCGGGTCAGGATGCGGCCGTCGACCTCCGGCAGGGCCACATTCATGGCGATATCGCGGGCGGACAGACCGCTGGCGCTTTCTTCCCACGCGGCCTCGGATGATGCGGCGAGCACCACCTGAAAGACCGTCGCCTTGTTTGCGGCGGGCATGACCAGCGGGTTGGAAGGGCCGGTGTCATCCGCGTGAGGGGAGCCCACGGCAAAAGAGGTGGCATTCAGGATCACCTCCGGCGGGGCCTGCTCGAACAGGGTTTGCAGCGTGGCCTGGCTGACCGGGTCCTTCAGGGAGGCCACGAAGACAGGCATGGGGTTCAGCCCCGCGCGCAGCAGCGATTTGACCATGCGGTTGATGGGCGCGAGCCCTGCGCCCTGCACCAGCGCGCGGTAGAAGATCAGCGGGACGACCGGTGCGCCCGTGGTCCAGCTGGCTTGCGCGGTGGCGAGATCGGCAAGCCCCGCGCCGGGCCAATAGATGCCGGCCCTGAGCAGCGGTTGTGCGGCAGGTGGGGTGTCGCCGCCGTCAAGCATTGCGCGGGCGTAGCGGAGGAAATTGGCAGCGTTGGCCGGCCCCCCCTCCACCAGATAGGCCCAGAGCGTATCGTAATCCGCGCCGGACACGGTAGATAGGCCGCGTAGTTCCGCATCGGGTTTGTCGTCGCCCGGAAGGGCCACGAAAGGCACCCCTGCCTCATGCAGATGCGCTGCGTATTGGGTCAGCCCGTATTTCCAGTAACCCTGGCCGCCCAGTACGCGGGCGATGACCAGCCGGGACTTGGCAGCGCAATGTTCGATATGCAAATCGACCGACATGGGGTGTTGCAAATGGGTGAGATTGGCCAGCCGCAGGCCAGGCGGCTGCGCCATCTCGGCCCGCGCGGCGGACAGTGCCGCAAGCTCCGTATCGGCGGCCGAGATCACCACGATATCGGCAGGGGTCTGACCCAGATCAACCGGCTCGGTCCCGTCGTCAATATTGCCCGGCGTTGCGGCGAGAAGGTGCATGTTGAAGCCTCAGTATGTGAGTGGTTCTGCCAAAACGAAGCTAGAGAGGCTTCTCCATGAAAAGGCTGGTTCGGTTGGGTCGGTAATCGCCGAAAATGCCGCATTCAGTGAAGCCATGGCGGGCGTAGAGCTTCACGGCGGCTTCGAGCTTATGGGCGGTTTCGAGCTTGAGCAGCGCCACGCCTTCCTTTCGGGCGGCGCTGTCCAGCGCCTCCATCAGCGCGTCGGCCACGCCTACGCCGCGCCGGGTGGGGTCGACGAACATCGATTTCACCTCCGCATAGCCGTCTTTTAGGGCCAGGGCGGCGGTGCCTGTTGTGTCAGCGCCGTCGCGGGCGACCAGGAAGCGGATGTTGGGCGCGCATAGCTCGTCTATATCGAGGAAATAGTTCTCCTCAGGCTCGAAAAGCGCCTGCATCAGCGCGTGGCTTTGTTTCAGCAAGGCGGTCGCCTGCGGGTCACGCGGATCGCCCGGCTCCACCCTCATGCGCTAAGCGCGGCCGTGATCGCCGCCTCATCCAGCCCCGCCTGCCCAATGACCACCAGCCGGGTTTCGCGGGGCTCATCTGCGCCGAAGGGGCGGTCGAAATAGGTATCGATCCGGGGGCCTACCGCTTGCAAGGTCAGGCGCATTGGTTTGCCATCGACGGCGGCAAAGCCCTTGAGGCGCAGGATGTCGTGGTCGCGGATCACGTTCGCCACCTGCTCCGCAAAGGCTTTGGGATCGGTGATTGCAGGTTGCGTTACTACGAAGCTTTCAAAGGCGTCATGATCGTGGTCATGGTGGTGCTGGTCGTCGTGATCATCGTCATGGTGGTGGTCATCATCGTGGTCGTGATGGTGGTGATGAACCTCGTGGCGGGCCTCCAGATCACCTTCCGCGCCAATGCCTTGGCCCAGCAGCACGTCGACCGGCAGCTTACCCATGGAGGTCTTGACCACCTGCACAGCGGCGCGGCTGTCAGATTTCAGCTTGCTGACCAGCGCGGCGCTTTCTTCCTCTGACAGCAGATCGGATTTGTTGACCACAATCATGTCGGCGCAGGCGACCTGATCCTCAAACAGCTCTGACAGGGGCGTTTCGTGGTCGAGGTTTTCGTCCAGCTTGCGCTGCGCGTCGACGGCCTCGACGTTATGGGCGAAGCGCCCCTCCGTCACGGCCTTGCCATCGACGACGGTAACGACCCCGTCGACGGTCACCTTGGTGGCGATCTCGGGCCAGTTGAAGGCGCGGACAAGCGGTTGCGGCAGGGCGAGGCCGGAGGTTTCGATCACGATGTGGTCGGGCTTGTCTTCACGGGCCAGAAGTTTCTCCATCGTCGGCACAAAATCCTCCGCCACGGTACAACAGATGCAGCCGTTGGACAGCTCCATAATGTCGTCCTCGGTGCAGGTCTCGTCGCCGCAGCCGGTCAGGATGTCGCCGTCAACGCCAAGGTCGCCAAATTCGTTGATGATAAGGGCGATCCGCTTGCCATTGGCGTTTTGCAGCATGTTGCGGATCAGGGTGGTTTTGCCGGCACCCAGAAAGCCGGTGACGACGGTAGCGGGAATTTTTGCGGGCATTTAAGCCTCCTCGGAACGGGTCCAGAAATAAGCGGTGAAGAGCCCCAGCAGAGCCCATGAGATAAGTGCGACGCCCATGACACGGGCCACAAATTCGGAGGCCAGCTCCGCCGGGGCGACGCCGAAATAGGTGTCGAGCTGCGGCGCGCCGATGATATGCGGCACGAGCAGAAAGATTGGCGCGGTGATCAAAGCGCGCGGCCGTTTGTCAAAAGCGATCTGTACGAGCCCCAGCATGGTCAAGATCACGCAGGTCAGGTACCACATTTGGCGTGGGCCAACCTCCGCCCCAATGGCGCCGGGCAGTTCCGGGGGCATGCTGACAGCGGGTGCAATGACCACCGCAATCGCGCCGCATAGGCCCCAGGCAAGGCCACGGTGCAGCGTTATGACGTGGCCGGCGCGCGCGGCCAGCGCGAAACCTGCCACCATGAAAAAGGCGTAGGCCGTGAAGGTCACGGCGCTGAAACCGATGGTGTAGACATGGCGCAGCGGCTCCGCCCAGACGGAGGGGGCGCTGCGATCAGATTGCGTGCTCCCATCAGTGGCGAAGTGCACCCGTTGGCCTGACTCGAATAGTTCGGCCTCCATGATCAGCGGCACGACAAGCCACAACTGAAACAGGGCCGCAAGCACCCCTGCGGCCACCCCAGCGAACACCGCGCTGGTCAGTATCTGTCGAAGCATCTGCTTAGTGGCAGGGGAATGACATGGCGTGGCGCATGTCATGGGCCGTGTCGTGCAGGATAGATGCCTGCGCAAAGCCAGCCGCGAACAGCAGCGTCAGGCCCAGCAGCACGGCGCCTGCAATGCCCATCATATCCGCATCGATGCGGGCTTTGGTCTGGGTGGCGGCAACCGCTTTTGCGTTCTCGTTCATCGTTCTCTCCTTCAAGCCGTCACACCCGACGGCCGGGTTGTCAAAACGCAGGGCTGGTCTCCTGGCTTGCGGGTCGAGGTGGCCTGCCAACCTTCCCGGGGCATGTGGCCCCAGTGGCATATTTGGCAGTCACTCACCGCTTACAGTCGCGGGGGCGGCTTCGGCATTGCGCCCCTGATTGGGTCGCGCGCACCGTATTCCCATTTCACCCCGCTACGCTTTGCGCACGCGGGATACCATGCAAGACGAAGCATGCGCCGTGAGGCCAAGCAGGGTCAAGCGTGATTCTGACCTTTGACAGGCGAAACGCGACCCCTCGCGAGGGGATATCGTTACGCAACCGGCGCGAAAAGAGCGAGGCCAAGCGCCAAGACGGCCGTGTGGCCAAGCGGGATGATGTTCATGATTGCAGCAAAGGGGCGCTGACGGGACTTATGTCTGAAGAGACTCTGGCCCAGCTTCGCGCCAATCCATCCGCCCAACGCGGCCAGCGTCAGCAGGCGCGCTTTTGAGACCCGCGCATTGCCCAGCCGGGCCTGCCGTTTGTCCCAGGCGAAAGCGATGAAAGCCATTGTGTTGATAGCGGCAAGATATGCATAGGCAGCCAGGACAAGAAAGAGCATCTAGGTATTCCATATTCGCGCCCCCAAGGAAATGTTAACCAAGCCTTCGCGGCGAAAGTAAGGATGGGTCGGGCCAAAAACGGGCCAAGATCAGGGCGGGAAGTCGCCTAAAATTGCTGCTGGGCGTCAACATCCTGTGGATAAGGGTCGCGTTGCGGCCACATCTGGGGGTTTGGCGTTGACAGTGCGGGGTTGCGCTCAAACAATCGGCTAAATCCCCGACCCGCGATTCCACGGAGCCCCTTTTTGCGCTTTTCTAAACTCAGATTAAACGGCTTTAAAAGCTTCGTGGACCCCACGGAGCTGATCATTGCCGACGGGCTGACAGGGGTGGTCGGTCCCAATGGCTGTGGCAAGTCCAACCTGCTGGAAGCGCTACGCTGGGTAATGGGAGAGAACCGCGCCAAATCAATGCGCGGCACCGGCATGGAGGACGTCATTTTCGCTGGCGCCATGTCCCGCCCCGCACGCAATTTCGCGGAAGTGTCGCTGCAGATCGACAACGCGGAAAGGCTGGCGCCCGCGGGCTTCAACGACCTCGACAATCTTGAGATCATCCGCCGGATCACCCGCGACGCCGGCAGCGCATACAAGACCAACGGCAAGGATGTGCGCGCCAAGGACGTGCAGATGCTGTTTGCCGATGCCTCCACCGGCGCGCATTCGCCCGCACTGGTGCGGCAGGGCCAGATATCCGAGCTAATCAACGCCCGCCCCAAGGCGCGCCGACGGATTCTTGAGGAAGCTGCCGGGATTTCAGGGCTCTACCAGCGGCGGCACGAGGCGGAGCTGAAGCTGAACGGTGCGGAGACAAACCTCGCCCGGGTCGAGGACGTGATCGAGCAGTTGGCGGCGCAATTGGCGCAGCTTGCGCGTCAGGCCAAACAGGCCGCCCGTTACCGCGAGATCGGCGATCAATTACGCCGAGCCGAGGGTCTGTTGCTTTATCGCCGCTGGAAAGAGGCGGATGAGGCACGCGCCGCCGTCGCGGCAGAGCTTACCGAACGCACCCAGATCGCGGCCCAGTCGGAACGGCAGGCGCGCGAGGCCGCAAAGTTGCGCGAGATGCAAGAGGCCGCCCTGCCACCTTTGCGGGAGGAGGAGGCCATCGCCTCCGCCGTTTTACAGCGCCTGCAGGTTCAGCGCGACACGCTCAGCGACCAGGAAGAACAGGCCAAACGCAGCATCGAGACGCTGACCAACCGGATCGCGCAGCTGGGGCAGGATATCGACCGGGAGGCCTCGCTGAACAAGGATGCGGGCGAGACGATCGACCGGCTGAAATGGGAAGAGAAGGAGCTCGCGAAAGCATCCGACGGCCATACCGAAGCGCTTGATCTGGCGGCGACGGCGGCGCGGGAGGCGGCGAATGTGCTGTCTGACCGCGAAACTGCTTTGTCGGAACAGACCGAGGATGTCGCGCGGCTTGCGGCCCGTCACCAATCAGCGCATCGCCTGCTGGAGGAAGCGACGACCACAACGGCCCGCTACGAGGGGGAGGCCGAAAAGGCGCGCGCCGCGGTGGGGGAGGCCGCTGATGCCGTGACCCGCGCTGCTGCGGATCTGGAAGCGGCGCAAGTGGCCTCCAATAAGGCGGCGAAACTGGCCGAGGAAGCCGACGCCACCCTGTCGCGCATCGACGCCGAACGGGGGGAGGCGCAGACCCGCGAACAATCCGCCCGCGCGCAACGCTCAGAAGCTGAGGGCGAGGCCAACGCACTGCGGGCGGAGGCCACGGCGCTGGCCAAGCTGGTGGAGCGGGAGACTGCGGATGGCACTCAATTGCTGGACGTGGTGCAGGTGAAATCTGGCTACGAAAAGGCGCTTGGCGCGGCCCTGTCCGACGACCTGCGCGCGCCTCAAATCGGGGCGGATGACCCGACCGGTTGGGCCGTGCTGCCCGGCTATCCCAAACCGCAAGCCCTGCCAGACGGGGTTCAGGCGCTGACGTCCTTCGTGACGATCCCCGAAGTGCTGGCCCGCCGGATGAGCCAGGTCGGTCTGGTTGCCACTGAGGATGGTCCGCGCCTGCAGGCAGAGCTGAAACCCGGGCAACGGCTTGTGTCGGTTGAAGGGGATTTGTGGCGATGGGACGGGTTCCGCACCGATGCCGAAGACGCGCCAAGCTCTGCTGCGTTGCGGCTGCAACAGCTGAACCGGCTGGAGGAGCTGAAACAGGGGTTGGAACGGGCAAGTGCCGCCGCCGATGGCGCGCGCGCCGCGCATGAGCATCTGATCGGCCAGCTGGAAACCTTGACTTCGCAGGACCGGGACGCCCGCCAGGCCCGCCGCGATGCCGACCGGCGGATGGCCGAGGCCGCCCGCGCCTTGTCCCGCGCTGAAGGCGAGCAGAGCATGGCGGAGGGTAAGCAAGAGACGCTGAGCCTTGCTGTGACGCGCTACGACGAGGAAGCCATGGCCGCCCGCGCCCGGCTGAAAGAGGCCGAAAAAGGCGTCAGCGATCTGGGTGATCTCGATGCCGCCCGCGCGCAGATTGAAGATGTCAAAATGACCGTTGAGGCCGCGCGTATGACGATGCTGGCCAAGCGCTCCTCCCATGATGAGCTGCGCCGGGAGGGGGAGCAGCGCCTGAAACGCAGCCAGGAGATTACGACCGAAATCAGCGGCTGGGCGCACCGTCTGGCGACCGCTGAGAAGCGGATTGCCGAGCTTGAAGAACGAAAGGCCACTTCAGAGGAAGAGCTGAAAGCCGCCTCCAGCGCGCCCGCTGAGCTGGCCGCGAAACGTGAGGAGCTGGCGTCAGCCATTGGCGACGCGGAAGCACGCAGGCGAGCGGGCGCCGACAAGCTGGCCGAGGCGGAAGCCATCCTACGCGAGGCCGTGCAAACGGAGCGGGACGCGGAGCGTAATGCCTCAGAAGCGCGGGAAGCGCGTGCGCGGACAGAGGCCCGAACCGAGGCCGCGCGGGAAACTGTCGGCCACGCCATCGACCGTATCCGCGAGGAGATGGAGACCACCCCTGACAAGTTGCTTGAAACGCTCGATGCCGATCCCGAAACGATGCCCGCTTCTGAGGCGGTAGAAAATGACGTCAACCGTCTGAAGCGGCAGCGCGACGCGCTTGGTGCCGTGAACCTGCGGGCGGAGGAAGACGCCCGCGAGGTGCAGGAAGAGCATGATGCGCTAGAGAAGGAAAAGAACGACCTGCATGAGGCAATTGCCAAGCTGCGCACCGGCATCGCATCTTTGAACAAGGAAGGGCGTGAAAGGCTGCTGACCGCTTTTGAGGAGGTCAATTCCAGCTTTGCGACGCTGTTCAAGCACCTGTTTGGCGGCGGCGAAGCGAAGCTGGTCATGGTGGAAAGCGACGACCCGCTGGAAGCTGGCCTTGAGATCATGTGCCAGCCGCCGGGCAAGAAATTGTCGACCCTTTCCCTGTTGTCAGGGGGGGAACAGACGTTGACCGCGCTCGCCCTGATCTTTGCGGTGTTCCTCGCCAACCCCGCGCCAATCTGCGTGCTCGACGAGGTGGACGCGCCATTGGACGACGCGAACGTCACACGGTTCTGCGACCTGCTGGATGAGATGACCCGGCGCACCAACACCCGGTTCCTCATCATCACCCACCACGCCGTAACCATGGCACGCATGGACCGGCTTTTTGGGGTAACAATGGCGGAACTGGGTGTGTCTCAACTGGTGTCGGTCGACCTCAAGAAGGCCGAACAACTGGTCGCTTAGGCTTTGAAGTCGTCTAGTTTTTTGCCGCTGGCCAGCGCGTCTTTCAGCCATTTCGGGCGTGGGCCGCGGCCGCCATAGGTGTTTTTAGGGTTTTCCGGGTCGCGATAGGCCGCAGCGGGCTTTTTCTTCGCCGATGCCTTGCGCTTGGATTGCGCCTTTGGCTTGTCAGCCGCGGCGCCGCCCGTCAGATCATCGAGGGAGAATCCCATCTCTTTCGCCTTGGCTTTCAACATCGACAACGCATCGGAGCGCTGCTTCTTGTCATGCCGCTCAATTGCCTTTTCCACACGGGCGTTGAGCGCTTTCAGTTCTTTAAGTGTGAGGCCACTCAGATCGATTTTTGCCATCTCAGGACAAATCCTTAATTATGTTCGCTAGCCTCAACTACATCCAAAACTTCTAGATTCCAAGTCATTAGAGCCTGTTTAGCAATGCGACTGTCGGCCAGGCATCGGCGGGCAGCCCCAATCGGCGTTGCTCCGCACGGATAGCGGTGCGGGTGCCTGCGCCCAATATGCCGTCGATCATGCCAACCGCATGACCGCGCGCGGCGAGCCGTGTTTGAAGGCGGCGCATCTGCGTGTCATCGAGGCCCGGCTCAGGCGAACGGGGGTCGAAAACCGGCGCGCCGGCCAACCGCGTTGCGAAATAGGCGGCGGTGGTGACATAGGTAAAACTTTGGTTCCAATCAAAGAATACCCGGAAATTCGGATATGTCAGAAAGGCCGGGCCCTTGCGGCCCTGGGGCAAGATCAGGGATGCGGCGCCTTGTGCCGCGAAGCGCCCTGATCGTGGCACAACGCCCATTTGTTGCCAGCGGGCGACGGGCAGGTCAGTGTGAAGCCCGGCCTGCGACCAATCCATTTCGGCCGGCACCTTTACCTCCTGCAGCCAGGGTTGGCCCGCTTTCCAGCCAAAACTGCGCAACATTCGTGCGCCTGACAGCAGCGCATCAGTGGGCGAGGTCTTCAGCTCCACCCGCCCGTTGCCATCACCGTCCACCCCGTGTTCCAGGACGTCGGCGGGCAGCATCTGGACCATGCCGACCTCCCCCGCCCAGGCACCGGTCGTACGTTTGGGGTCGAACCCCCCTTGCGCTGCCAGCGTGATGGCTGCGAAGATTTGCGGACGGAAAAGTGTAGGTCTGCGGCAGTCATGGGCCAGCGTCACCAGCGCGTCGCGCGTGTTGAAATCGCCCTGAAAGCTGCCGTAATCCGTTTCCAGCGCCCAGAAGGCCAGCAGCACCCCAGACGGGATGCCGTATTCCGCTTCCGCGCGGCGGAACGTCCGGGCGTGGGTGCGGGCATTGGCGCGGCCTTCCTCCAACCGGCTCCGGCTGATCAGGCTGCGCGCAAATTCGGTGAAGGTCTTTTTGAATAACGATTGCCGCCGGTCGGCGCGCAACACGTTCGGGTCCTGCCGCACACCGTCAAAGAAGCGCGCCACCTGCTGCGGACTATGGCCCTTGGCGTGCGCCTCGGTCTCAAGACCCGCAACAAAAGCGCCGAAATCGCCACCGCATTTGGCCTGCGCCACGAAGGGCATAGCGGCAGTGATCGCGGCTAGAAGAAGGGTGCGCATAGCGGCCTCTTGACTGGTGTCAGAAGACCAGAGCCGCTGCGAGGCCCAAGGTCAAGAGCAACGCCCAAGCCCGCCACATGACTGCCACGCACCGCTCGATATCGCTCGCATCGAGGGTGCGGCGCCCCTCGGGGAAGACAAAGGGGTATTCCTGCAGACGCCCCTCATAGCTGCGCGGACCTGACAAAGCCACGCCGAGGGAGGCGGCCATCGCGGCCTCCGGCCAGCCCGCATTGGGGGAGTGGTGCAGCCCTGCGTCGCGCCGGATCACGGGCCAGATATCGGGGCGCGCCATGGCAGCCGCAATCAACAGCGCCGTCAGCCGAGCAGGCACCCAGTTCAGCAGATCATCCAGCCGCGCGGCCGCCCAGCCAAAAGCCTCATAGCGCGGCGTGCGGTATCCGATCATGCTGTCAGCCGTGTTGACCAGCTTGTAGATCAGCATGCCTGGCAGCCCCGCCACGAGGAACCAGAATGCCGGGGCGATGACCCCGTCGCTGAGGTTCTCTGCCGCACTTTCAATGGCCGCCCGCGCGACCGCGTCGGAGGGCATGTCGCTTGTGTCCCTGCCGACAATGCGCGCCACGCTTTTGCGTCCTGCGGGCAGGCTGCCGCGCAACGCGTTGGCCACATCGCTCACATGATCGACAAGGCTGCGCTGCGCCAAAAGGATTGTGGCCAGAAGCGTGGCCCAGACCGCGCCCAGTGGCAGGGCGCTGATCAACAGGCCAAGCGCGCCTGAAACCGTAACGAGAAGGGTCAGGCACAGAATACCAAGGATTTTTCTTGGCGGGCGGTTCAACCGTTTCTCAATCCAGGAAATGGCGTGGCCCATCAGCACGGCGGGGTGGGGGGCGCGTGACCAGAGCCAGCGCGGCTCCCCGAGAGCCGCGTCCAGCGCTAACGCGGCCACCAGCATCATGCGATGGCCTGTCCAAGCTGCGCCCAGCCTTCGGGCGTGGGCATGCCCAACCTGAGCCAGCTGCCGGCATAGGGAAAGGTCCGTGACCAGATATGCGCCTTTGCCAGCCGGTCCTGCCAATGGGCCGCGTCTTCTACGTCAAACAGTCGAAACAGGTCCGTTCCGCCAAGGGCATGCGCGCCTGCCATGCTCATGATCGCGTCCAGCCGCAGCGCGTCCTGCGCAAGACGCGCGCGGGTGGCTGCCGCCCAAGCCTGATCTTCCAGCGCAGTGGCCCCGATTTCAAGCGCGGGGCCCGACACGGCCCAAGGCCCCAGCATTTCGGGCAGGGAAGGGCCGTGAGCAGGGCGCAACGTGTCGGGATGGCCAATCGCAAAGCCAAGACGCAGGCCTGCCATCCCCCAGAATTTACCAAAGCTTTTCAGCACGACCACGCCCGGACGGGCGGTCAGGGCGATATGGCTGTCATCAGGCGCGACGTCGCAGAAGCTCTCGTCAATGATGGTCAGCGGCGCCTTACCCATCACCATTGCGGGCCACAACCTGCCGTCGGGGTTGTTGGGATGCACGTAGACATGGCTGGGCGCGTTGTCATCGCTGGCGGCACCGGGGGCATGGGCGTCAAACGCGGCCCGGTGCTCGTTATAGGTTGGTGTCGGGATATAGGCGCCGGGCCGTTCTGCCAGCATCGGCAGCCGCGCAATCAGCGCGGATGCGCCGGGAGCGGCGACAACCTCTGCCTCGGCGGGCACGTTCCAAAACGCGCGGGCGGCAGTTATCAGCCGGTCCTGCGCGGCCTTGTCGGGCAGGGCGGTCCAGGCATACGGGCTGAGTTCCGGGGCGGGGTAGGGCTGCGGGTTGATGCCCGTTGACAGGTCAAGCCAGTCAGCCCGATCGCCGCCGTATTGGGCGATTGCCGCGTCCAGCCCGCCCCCATGATCGCGCGGGGCCTCAGTCATTGGTTGCTCCATCAGATGGCAGTGGGGGGTGGCGGGTGACGAAGTGGCCTTTAATTTCCTGCGGCCATTGGCGGTAAGGTACCTGGCCCGTATCGCTTTCGGCATGAAGCTTGGCATAGGCCACGACTGCCTCAGCGGCCTCTGGGGTGGGGTCAAACTCGCCCAGTGTGTAGTTCAGCTTGCCCGCGCTCTGAATGGCCACGTTGCAGGCGCGCGCGCAGCCCATCAGGCAGGAATGACGCCGGACGCTTACCGTATCCTCGCCTTTGGCTGCGGCCTCGATAAGAACCGCGAACTGCTCCCCGTCGGTCTCCGAGCTTTGCTCCGGCGTCCAGTCAGGGCGCTTGCATGTGTCGCAAATCGTGATCCAGCTTGTCATTCGTGGCTCCTGCATGGCGGGGCTCCGCCGTTTCTGGCAGCACTCAAAGCGGATTTATGCCGGGGGCGCAAGAAGTCACAGGAACGTGCGGTTATTGAGTGGAATATTTTACCCTTTGTTAACGGAAACGCGAAAAATTTGAGGAGTATTTTTAAGGGGAAAGGTTTCGGCCGCAGACGCCCATGTAGGTGCTTATGCCAAGGTCGAGGATTGCGATGCGAGTATTGATTGTTGAGTGCGACCCCAATCTGGGGCGTATATGGAGCCGCCATATTGCGCGGCTAGGTGCCACTGTCCATCTGGTTTGCTGCCAAGCGGACGCGGTGGAGGCGCTGCAGGACGTCGATTTCGACGTGCTGGTGCTTGATCTGGATTTATCTCAGGGCAGCGCGGTGGCCGTGGCCGATTATGCCAGCTACAGGCGACCGGGTTGCAAACTGATCACGGTGACCTCGACAAGCTTCTTTTCGGGGCCTTCGATATTTACCTATATGGCAAATGCCTGCGCTTTTGTGCCAGGCGCCACCAGGCCCGAAGACATGGCAGCGCTGGTTGAACATCACGCGAACTGCGCCTAGCTCAGGGCGCGCTAGCCAGTCAACGGCGCGCCCACCTCGATCCAGACGGGTCTGTGGTCGCTTGGACGTTGGGTGCGGCGTGCGCCGCTGCCCTTGATCTGCGCTTCAAATGCCTCGTGCGCGATATCGGCGTCGCGGATGCGCGGTTCCATCGCGGGGGACACCACGAAATGATCCAGAAGCAGCGGGCGGTCGTCGATGCCGTCCACAAAGTCGTCAAACCGCGCGGTGAACAACCGCGCAGGGCTGAGTCGTGAGACCAGCGGGTGCGAGAAGATTAGCGATGGGTAGAAGGTCGAGCCCAGCAGGATGTCGGTGACGTTATGGGTCAGGTATCCGCGCTCAAAAAAGTCGCGGCCCGGCCCGTCATTGAAATCACCGCAGACGATGACTTTGCGGTCCGGGTCGGTTTGGATCAGCGCGTCCAGATACCCCCGCAGCCGAAACCCCTCCGCCGAGATACGCCGCCGCGCCTCCAGGGCGGCCACGACGAAGTTCTGCCGCCGCATGGGGTCGCGAAACATCTGCTCCCCCCTATGCACGTATTTCGACTTTGTATGCAGCACCACGACCCGCACCGGGTCGCTGCCCACAGGGTCAATATCGATCACCAGCGGCAGCCGGGTGAAGTCATAGGGTTCCAGCAGCATGTCGCCGTTGACATCTGCGTCCCAGACCTCCTGCAGGGCGAGTGTTTCCGGGTCGGTGGCATAGTCCATCGCGGCCACCTGCCCGCCCAGCTTGCGTAGCACATAAAGCTTCTGCGCCCCGCCATCATGGCCGATGAGTGGCTCGTAAAGCGCCTGCCCCCCCTCACTTAGAAAGTCGTCAAGAAACAGCTGCATTTCCTGCGTGGCGCTTGGGCCTTCCTGCAGGCAGATCAGATCGGGGTCGATGTCGCGGATCACGCCGGCCGCGCGGCCTGCGACCTCCCGCGCCTCGTCAGGGGTCAGATCGCCGGGGTCAGTGGGGCCAAGCTTGCTGCCCCAGACCGGGTTCCGGTTGCCCGAAAACCAGTCATTCATCCATTCAATATTCCAATTCAGAATCTTCATAAGGCACCTCGGTAAGACGGTTACAATAAATCAATCAATGCCGTCAGGATGCCAGAAGATCGCCCGCGCCGCTACCCTCTGCCGTGCGGGGCGTCCCAGTCGATGACCGGGTTGATCGGAATGATCCGGTTGGGGTTAATCGATGTGTGGCTGTAATGGTAGTGGCGCACGATATGCTCAAAGTTCACCGTCTCGCGAACTTTGGACCATTGATACAGCTCCCGCGTGTAGGCCCATAGATTGGGGTAATCAGTGATCCGGCGACGGTTGCATTTGAAATGTTGGTGGTACACGAGATCAAAGCGCACGAGCGTCGTGAACAGCCGCCAATCAGCCTCAGTGATTTTGTCCCCCATCAGGTAGCGGTTGTCGCTCAGGCGCGCCTCCAGCCAGTCCAGCGTGTCAAATAGCGGGTGCACGGCGCCGTCATAGGCGTCCTGCGTGGTGGCGAAGCCGGATTTATAGACCCCGTTATTGAGCGTATCGTAAATGCGGTCGTTCACCGGCTCAATCGCGTCGCGGAGGTCTTCGGGCCAGAAATCCTGCGTGTCGCCGGTCAGCCCGTTAAAGGCCGTGTTGAACATACGGATGATCTCGGAGCTTTCGTTACTGACGATGGTCTCACGCTGCTTATCCCACAGGATGGGCACCGTTACGCGGCCTGAAATTTTGGGGTCGGCCTTGAGGTAGATGTCGCGGGCGAAGGGCAGCCCATATAGCGTATCGCCCGTGGCACCGTGATCATCTGTCTCGAACGTCCAGCCGTCCCCGAGCATGTCGGGATTTACGGCCGAGACGCCGATCAGATCTTCCAGCTCTTTCAGCGCTCGAAAAATCAACGCCCGATGCGCCCAGGGGCAGGCGTATGAGACGTACAGATGATAACGCCCGGCCTCCGCGTTGAAACCGCCCTCGCCTGACGGGCCGGCGCTGCCATCTGCGGTGATCCAGTTGCGAAAGGCCGCGGTAGAACGTTTGAACGCCCCACCCGAGGATTTCGTGTCATACCACTGGTCTTTCCATTCGCCGTCTACCAACAGGCCCATTACGCCGCTCCTTTTCTGTGCGTTTGACTGGCTAACGCGCCGGGGGCCAAAAAGTCACCCCCTGCATCCGCACAGAAACGGTGCATGCCGCAAACAGGCCGCCGCCAGCCGCTTCCCCCATTGCGAGCCTGCCCTGCCGCTTCTATACCTGCGACTCGAAAGACGAGGGGCTTTGGCCCCAGAGAGGTTGGCGGCCTTCGGATCGACCCAAATAGGGGGTCCCCCGGTTGCATCGTCAGGCAGGTCCCGGTTGGGGCGCCTCTCCGTTTGTGACACAGGAAGAGGGCCGCAATGATCCGCATGACATTTATGAGCCTCGCCGCAATGGCGACCCCGGCGTTTGGCCATGTCGGCCATCTGGGGGAGGCGGCAGGCCATGACCACTGGGTCGCAGGCGCGGCGGTTGGTTTGGCCATCGGGCTGACGATCTGGGGCGCGCTGAAAGGCCGTAAAGACCCCGAGGCGGAGGCCGAAGACCCTGGCGATGAAGAAGCCATCGAGGAAGAACCCGCATGAGCAAGATCGGCGTCATGATCTGTGGCCATGGCTCGCGCAGCCAGGCTGCGGTTGACCAGTTTTCCGTGCTGGCCGAAAAGCTGCCAGGCTATTTCCCGCCAGAATGGGAAGTTGAATACGGGTATCTCGAATTTGCCAACCCGGTGATCCGCGACGGGCTGGACCGGCTGCGCGAAAAAGGGTGCGACAAGATTTTGGCGGTGCCCGGCATGCTGTTTGCCGCCATGCACGCCAAGAACGACATCCCGACGGTGCTCAACACCTACGCCGCCAAGCATGAGATCGAGATCAGCTACGGCCGGGAGCTGGGCGTTGACCCCAAAATGGTCGCCGCTGCTGGTGCCCGCATCCAGGAAGCCGTCGATGTCGCCAATGCGCACACCCCTGTGCCGCTCGAGGAAACCTGCCTTGTCGTAATCGGCCGGGGCGCCTCCGACCCGGATGCCAATGGCAACGTCGCCAAGATTGCCCGCCTTTTGCAGGAGGGGATGGGTTTTGGCTGGCTTGAGGTCGGTTATTCGGGGGTGACCTTCCCGCTGGTGGAGCCCTGCCTGACCCATGCCGCCAAGCTGGGCTACAAACGCATCGTGGTCTTCCCCTACTTTCTGTTCACGGGCATCCTGATCGACCGGATCTACGGCTTCACCGATCAGGTTGCGGCCCAGCATCCTGACATCGAATTCGTCAAGGCGGGTTACCTCAACGACCACGATAAAGTGCTGGAAACCTTCGCTGAAAGAGTGACGGAGCAGATGGGCGCCAACCCACCCCCCAATTGCGGCATCTGCGCCTACCGCACTCAGGTTCTGGCCATGGAGGGCGGCAAAGAGGTGACCATCCCTGCGGAGATGCGCGACGGGCACCCTGCCTTTTCCGACACCCCGCCGCCCACATGCGTGCTGTGCAAATACCGCGTGCAAGTGCTGGGGTTTGAGGCCGAAGTCGGCGCAGTGCAGGAAAGCCACCACCACCATGTGGAAGGGCAAGGCGCCTCCGCGCCGGGGTCAAACGTGGCTGATTGCGCGCTGTGCGATACGTTCTGCACCGGTCTGTGCCGGTTGGAGGCGCAGGACGGTCATCATCACCGTGGCCACCATCATCATCACCACGACCATGCGCATGGTCACGACCATTACCACCACGATCATGACCATCACCACGCGGTCTACCCTCATGCCAAACATCCGCACGGGCCAGAAAGCGCGCGGAAAGTAAAACTCTGATGGACTTCGTCGTGGCTGGCATACATCCGTTCGAGGCACAGAGTTTCGAAGATACTCTGCCCCATTTTTTCCTCGAAAAATTGCGCCCCTGAACATGCGTCCTTACGAGAAGAATCCGGCGTCCATATACGCGCAAAGCTTTGCCACCGTGCGGGAGGAGGCAAATCTGGCGCGCTTTCCAGACGGGCTCGACCGGCTTGCCACGCGGGTGATCCATGCCTGCGGTATGGTCGAGGTTGCAGACCGATTGGCCTTCTCCCCGGATGCATACACCGTCGGGCATGCCGCGCTTGCTGCAGGCAAACCCGTGCTCTGCGATTGCGAGATGGTCGGCGCGGGCATAATCCGGCGCTACCTACCGGCGGAAAATCAGGTCATCGTCACGCTCAATGACCCATCGGTCCCGGACCGCGCTCAACAGATCGGAAACACAAGGTCAGCAGCCGCAACAGAACTGTGGGAGCCGCATATCGCTGGCGCAGTTGTGGCCATCGGCAATGCGCCCACGGCGCTGTTTCACCTGCTGGAATTGATCGACGAGGGCTTCCCGAAACCCGCCATCATTCTGGGCTTTCCCGTGGGGTTCGTGGGCGCGGCCGAAAGCAAGGCAGAGCTGGCTGCCGACCCGCGCGGTTGCGATTTCGTGGTCCTGCGCGGGCGCCGGGGCGGCTCTGCCATGGCATCGGCAGCCGTGAATGCGCTGGCCGCTGGCACGCCGGAGGACCCGGCATGACCGCCCCGTGGCTCCACATCGTGGGCATTGGGGAGGACGGGATGGAGGGCCTCGCCCCCGCGACCCGCGCCGTTGTCGAGGCGGCTGAGGTGATTATCGGCGGCGACCGGCATCATCAGCTCTCCCCCGACCTGAATGCGGAGCGGCTGGCCTGGCCCTCGCCTTTTGATGCGTTGATTGACACGCTCAACGATCTCAAGGGCCGCCGCGTGGTCGTTTTGGCCACGGGCGATCCGTTGTGGTTTTCCGTGGGGGCGCGGATCGGGCGGGCGATTGATCCGGCCCAGATCGTCTACCACCCGCAGATTTCTGCTTTTCAGCTGACGGCCGCGCGGATGGGATGGAGCCTTGCCGATGTCGAAACCCTCACCGTCCACGGTCGCCCCGTCCACCAGATGGTGGCCTTCATCCAACCTGAACAACGGCTAATCATCCTGACCACAGGCGCCGAGACGCCCGCCCAGATCGCGGCCTTTCTGACGGAGCGCGGCTTTGGCGGCTCCCCCATGACAGTGCTGGCCAATATGGGCGGCGAGAAGGAGACGCGCTTTGATGGCACCGCCGCCGGCTGGTCGCATGAGGTGCCTGCCTTCAACACGCTCGCCGTCCATTGCTTGGCCGCGTCCGATGCGGCGCTGCTGCCGCGGGTGCCGGGGCTGGCCGATGACCTGTTTCAATCCGATGGCACCATGACCAAGCGGGAGGTGCGCGCTGTGACGCTCGCCAAGCTGATGCCGATGCGGGGCGCGCTGTTATGGGATATCGGCGCGGGGTCGGGCTCTGTTGCGATCGAATGGATGCGCGCGGCTCGCTACGCGCGCGCCATCGGGATTGAGCCGCGCGCGGACAGACGCGCCATGGCTGCCGAAAATGCACTGGCGCTCGGTGCGCCGAAGCTGGAGTTGATCGAGGGCGAAGTGCCGGCCGCGCTGGAAGGTCTTGCCGCGCCCGATGCGATATTCATCGGCGGGGGCCTCAGCGAGGAGGTGTTTGACATCGCCTGGGCACACCTGCGCCCCCTCGGCCGGCTGGTTGCGAATGCCGTCACGCTGGAAAGCGAGGCGCTGCTGATGGCCCTTTACGCCCGTCACGGCGGGGAGCTGGTGAAGCTCAGCGTCGACCGGGCGGAACCCGTGGGCCGGCTTACTGGATGGCGCCCGGCGATGACGGTGACTCAATGGAGCCTTATCAAACGATGACCGGCACGCTTTATGGCATAGGGGTGGGCCCGGGCGATCCGGAGCTCATCACGCTCAAGGCCGCCCGCCTGATCGAGGGGGCGACGACCATCGCTTACCCCACGCTGGCCGGCGGTGACAGTTTTGCACGCGCAATTGCCGCCGATCTGATCCGACCCGGCACGACGGAGATACGGATGGACGTGCCCATGACCACGGCGCGCGCGCCGGCGCAGGCTGCTTATGATGCGGGTGCTGCGCAAATCGCGGAGGTGCTCGCACGGGGCGAGGACGTTGTGTGCCTGTGCGAGGGTGACCCGTTCTTCTACGGCTCCTTCATGTATCTCAACGCCCGTCTGGTCGACCGTTTTGCGGTAGAGGTGATCCCCGGCGTGACCTCGCTGACCGCCTGCGCCACGCGCGCCCGCCAGCCACTGGCCGCGCGTAACGAAAGGCTGACCGTGCTGCCCGGCCCTCTGCCGGAGGCGGAGCTGCGCGCGCGGATCGAGGGCGCGGAGAGCGTCGTGATCATGAAGGTCGGTCGCCACCTGCCCAAGATCCGTGGTGTGATCGACGCGCTCGGGCTGACCGATCAAGCCACCTATGTTGAACGTGCGACCCTGCCGCAGGAGGTCGTGCTACCGCTGGCCGACGCCCCGCAAACTGCCCCTTACTTTTCCATAATCCTGCTGACGAAGGGTGCCGATCCATGGCTGTGACCCCCGCAATTCTCTTTTTGAACCGGGCAGGCGAGCCGCTTGCGCACCGGCTCGGCGCGCTGCTTGCAGCCCCTGTGCATGGGCGGGAGGGCCGCGTTGACCAGGCGGATGTGATCTTTGCCAACGCGCTGGACCATGTCCGCATGCTGTTCGCGGCAGGCACGCCGATCATTGGCGTCTGCGCGTCGGGCATCCTGATCCGCGCTGTGGCACCGCTTCTCGCGGACAAGACGGTGGAGCCGCCGGTGCTGTCGGTCTCTGATGACGGGGCGGTAGTGGTGCCGCTTCTGGGCGGGCATCGCGGTGCAAACCGGCTGGCCGCACGTATCGCAGAGGCGCTGGATGCGACGGCTGCGGTCACCACGGCAGGGGACGTGGCACTTGGTGTCGCGCTGGACGAGCCGCCTGAAGGCTACATGCTGGCCAACCCGGAGGCCGCCAAAGACGCGATGGCCGCGCTGCTGTCAGGGGGCGGCGCGACAGTAGAAGGGGAGGCACCTTGGCTCCACAGCCTGCCCGCAGGCACCGATTTGCGGATATCTTGCGGCACGGCCCCCTCGGACGCGGACCTCGCCTTTCACCCGCAGATGTTGACCCTCGGCGTAGGCTGCGCGCGGAACTGCGCGGCGGCGGAACTGGTGGAGCTGGTATCCGAGACGCTGAACGCGGCAAATGTGGCACCGGGCGGGATCAAGGCGATCTACACGCTGGATCTGAAAGCCGACGAGCCTGCGGTGCACGCACTGTCCGAGGCGCTGAACCTGCCGGTGCGGGTGTTTGATGCAGCCGCGCTGGAAGCCGAGGCCCCGCGCCTCGCCAACCCGTCGGAGGTCGTCTTTGCCGAGGTCGGCACCCATGGGGTCTGCGAGGCGGCGGCCCTGGCAGGGGCGGGGCCTGATGCCGCTTTGCTGGTCGAGAAACGCAAAACCAAAAATGCCACCTGTGCCATCGCGCGCGCACCCGCACCCCTGACGGCGCTACACGGCCGCGCGCGCGGCAAGCTGTCGATCATCGGGATCGGGCCGGGGCAGCATAGCTGGCGCACGCCGGAGGCCTCACACCTGGTGCAAGAGGCGGAGGAGCTGGTGGGCTATGGCCTTTATATCGACCTGTTGGGGCCGTTGGCCTATGGCAAGGCACGCTCCGACTTTCCACTTGGGGGGGAGGAAGACCGCTGCCGCTATGCGCTGGAGCGCGCCGGCGAAGGGCGCAACGTGGCGCTGATCTGTTCGGGTGATGCCGGGATCTACGCCATGGGCGCGCTTGTTTTCGAACTTTTGGACCGCAGCGCGGAGGAGATGGGCGTGAGCGACGCCGCCCGCCGTGTGGAGGTCATTTCCACCCCCGGTGTTTCGGCCCTGCAAGGTGCTGCGGCGCGGGCGGGTGCGCCTTTGGGGCATGACTTCTGCGCGATCTCGCTGAGTGATTTGCTGACCCCGCGCGAGGATATCGTCAAGCGCCTGCACGCAGCAGCGGAGGGGGACTTCGTGATCGCCTTCTACAACCCGGTCTCGAAACGGCGGCGCACCTTGCTGGCAGAGGCGCGCGACATCTTGTTGGCGCACCGGCCAGAGGATACGCCGGTGATGCTTGCCTCTTCCCTTGGCCGGCCGGAGGAGCATATCCGCTACCGCCGCCTCGCCGATCTGGATGTCGACGAGGTCGACATGCTGACTGTGGTGCTGGTGGGGTCCAGCCATTCGCGCCTGGCTAAATTGGGTGAGGGGCCACGGATGTACACGCCGCGCGGATATGCGCGCAAAATTGATGGGGACTTGTCGTGAGGCCGCGCGACGCTCGCGCCAAGGCGCATCGCCCCGCCCACCCTCCCGCAGAAAAGTGTGACACATGACGGTTTATTTCATTGGTGCAGGCCCCGGCGACCCGGAGCTTTTGACCCTCAAGGCGCAACGCATCATCGCGGCCTGCCCGGTCTGTCTCTATGCGGGGTCACTGGTCCCCGAAGCGGTGGTGGCCGGTGCCCCAGAGGGTGCTCGTGTGATGGACACGGCCCCGATGACGCTGGATGACACCCATGCTGAGATCGAAGCGGCCCATGCGCAGGCGCAAGACGTGGCACGTGTGCATTCGGGCGACCCTTCCCTTTATGGCGCGATTGCCGAGCAGATCCGGCGATTAAAGGCCGCAGGCATCCCCTATGAGATCATTCCCGGTGTCCCCGCTTATGCCGCCGCCGCTGCTGCCCTGGGCCAGGAACTGACGGTGCCGGAGATCGCGCAAAGCATCGTTTTGACCCGTATGTCGATGAAATCGACCTCCATGCCGCCGGGCGAAACGTTGGAGAATTTCGCCCGCACTGGGGCCACGCTCGCCATCCATCTGGGCATCCGTGCGCTGCGCGAAATCGAACGGCAGCTGATTCCCTATTATGGGGCCGATTGCCCGGTTGTGGTGGCTTACCGCGCCTCCTGGCCGGATCAGGTCTTCCTGAAAGGCACGCTTAGCGACATTCGGGAGAAGGTTCGGGCCGAAAAAATCACCCGCACGGCCCTGATTCTCGTGGGGCCCGCGCTTGCGGACATCAAGAACTTCAAGGATTCTGCCCTCTATGATCCTGAAATTCCTCATGTTTTACGGCCCAAGGTGAAAATTTGAGAAATTCTTGCAATTGTTACGCAAGTGAAACGAATATGGAGGAGTTTTTAGGCAATTCGCCTGATTGTTAGGCGTAACGAGTGAGGTTTCAGGATGACGACGTTTTTATCCCGCGAAGTTCAGGCGGGGCTTGAGGCGGCGCAGCGCGCGTCAGCAAAAAAGAAGTCCCGGCTTCGGGTCCATGCTGGCGACGATATCTACCCGATTTTGAATTTTGGGCAGAGCACCTTCAGCGTGGATGCTACGGACGTGCCGCAACTGCGTGGATTTGTAGATATTTTTGACGGCGGACGGCACCTTTATCAGGCGCTTGTCATCACCTCCCGCGACGAGGACGGCGCGCGTGTCTATGAATTCAAGCGCAACACCATCGCGGCGACTGCGCCTGCGCGCGATTTCTACGTTGATGCGGAAGCCCCTGCCGCACTGCTGCCGGTACACTGACACCACCGCTTGCCGCGACAAAAAATCAGTATGACAAGCGCCCATTCTGCTGGCAGTCTTCCGGTTGAATGACAGGAGGGTGCCATGGAAGCCAGTTTTTCGCGTCGCAAGCTGTTAACGCCAGCTGAATTGCGGGCCTTATCGGAACGCTCCGACCTCTGGGGGTTCGCGCAGCTTGGGTCGCACTTTGGCGCCATTTTTGTCGTTGTCTATCTGCACAGCCTGGCCATAGGGTCATTGTGGGTGCTGGCCAGCGGGCTGTCATTGGGCGTCTTGCTGAATTTCCTCTACGCGGGCCAGCATGAGCTGAGCCACGCCACGGTATTCAAAACCCGCAAGCTGAACGAGCTTTTCGGTCGCATAATCGGATTCATCCAGATCTTTCCCCGCGATTTTGACCAGATCATGCATTTCGCACATCACCAATACACCCAAGACTGGGAACGGGATGGGGAGCTGGTTCGCGAGCCCTACACGCTGACCACCTACCTGCTATGGCTGAGCGGCGTCACCTATTGGCGCAACCGGATCGTGGGCAATATCCGCCGCGCGCGTGGCATCATTCTGGAGCCCTATATCCGCGCAGAGGAAGAGGCCAAAGTCATTTTCGAGGCGCGCGTGCATTTGGCGCTTTACGGGGTGATCGCACTTGTCAGCATCGCGGCGGGAAGTTGGGTGGCGGTGACATTCTGGCTGCTGCCGATGGTTCTGACCAAGCCCATCCATCAGCTGCAAAACACGATTGAGCATCTGGGCCTGAGCCATGAGAGCGACATTTTGGAAAACACGCGGTCTACCCGGATCAACGCTTTGGGGCGTTGGCTGTGCTGGCAGATGCCCTATCACACGGCGCATCACACCTTCCCGGCGGTGCCGTTTTGGAAGCTGCGGAAACTGAATGAGCGGATCGAGGATAAGGCAGGCAGAGTGCACCGGATGGGCTGGATCGAGTTCCAGATCGAGGTCATCGCGAAGCTCCGCGCGAAAGATGAAAGCCAATACCCGATGGATGAGGTCTGGGTGGTGCCAACCTCCGGCGGACGCTCCGCGCGCATCCCCGCCGAATGAGGAAGCTTAAAACCTACACCTCGCTTTGGGCCATGCAGCCGCATGACCCAACCGGGGTAAAGCTGCCGCTGGACCAGGTCTGCGAAATGGTAGCGGGGGCCGGTTTTGACGGGATGGCGATTGATCTGGGTGCCTCGGACGTGGCGGTCGCGCATGCCGTCCGCCCGCATATGGAGGCCAACGGCCTGACGCCGCTGATCGTGGCCTTCCCCAAGACCATCGAAAGCCTGGAGGACACATTGCACATGGCCGCCGATTTCGGCGCGCCTTTCGTGGATGTAATCGGGCAAGTGACGCCGATTGCGCTGGACGACATGGTGCCGGTGATCGAAACCTGGATGGAGATGTCCGACCAGATCGGCGTTCCTATCCAGTTCGAGACGCATCGCAACTGCATTACCAACGACCTTTACACCACGCTGCAGCTGATCGACCGCGTCCCGGAAATGCGGATTTGTGCGGATCTCAGCCACTACGTTGTTGACCGGGAATTCTGGTTTCCGCTGTCCGAGCATGACCTTGGGTTGATCTCGCGCATCCTTGCGCGGTCCGACAGCTTTCAGGGGCGGGTCGCGTCGCGCCAGCAGATTCAGCTGCAGCTCGGTTTTCCGCAACATCAGAAATGGGTCGACCTCTTCAAGGGCTGGTGGCGGGAAGGCATGGCCTCGTGGCGGGCGCGCAATGTGAGCGGAGACTGCATCTTTGTTTGCGAACTTGGCCCCCCGGAATACGCGATGACCGGCCCTGACGGGCGGGAGATGTCGAACCGCTGGAAAGAAGCGCAAGTGATCAAGACCTGGGTGGAGGAGATTTGGGCCGATCTAGAGGCCAATGACGCGCCGGTATTGACCCCCTAGCCTGCGCCGCCCTAGCGTGGAGGCCATGCCTGACCCCTTGTCCAACACCGGCGCTGCTGAACCCACGACTTCGGCAAGCCCCACATGGTACCGACCAAAGGTTGACCCGGCCGAGATTAGGGCGCTCATGGTGAAATCGGACGCGATCGCGACTCGCGACACGGCGCTTTGGTTGGGGCTGATGGTGCTGACGGGCGGCTTGGGGGTGATGCTCTGGCCGTCTTGGTGGTCAGCGCCGTTCTGGGTAGCTTACGGGGTGCTTTATGGCTCTGCGTCGGATAGCCGATGGCATGAATGCGGGCATCAAACGGCGTTCCGTACGGGTTGGAAAAATCAGGTGGTCTACCAGATTGCCTGCTTCATGTTGCTCCGCAATCCGGTCTGCTGGCGGGCGAGCCATGTCCGGCACCACACGGACACGATCATCACTGACCGGGACCCAGAGATCGTCGCGATGCGCCCCCCGGACCTGCTTCGGTTGGGGCTGAACCTGTTTGGGATCATGGATACCTGGCACCTTGTCCGGCGCATGGTGCTGCATGCCTTGGGGCGGCTTCATCTGGAGGAGCAGGCTTACGTCCGCCCCGAGGATGCGCCGCGCGTCTTCCGCGTCGCGCGGATTTGGCTGGGGATTTACGTGGCCGTGATCCTGACATGCCTTGCCACCGGCTCCATCCTGCCGCTGATGATGGTGGGGCTACCCCGGCTATACGGGGCGTGGCACCACGTGCTGACCGGCGTGCTGCAACATCTGGGGCTGGCCGAAAACGTGCATGACCACCGGCTGAACACACGCACGGTTCTGATGAACCCGGTCAGTCGTTTCATTTACCTCAATATGAACTACCACCTGGAGCACCACCTGTTCACCATGGTGCCCTATTACAACCTGCCCAAGCTGCATGCGTTGATCTCCCATGACCTGCCGCCGCCCGTCCGATCTATCCCGGCGGCGGTAGCGCAGTTGATGCCGGTGCTTCTAAGGCAGCTGCGCTACCGCGACGCGGTGATCATCCCGGCCCTGCCCAAGGGTGCGACGCCCTATGGGGCAGAGGTGGACAGGTTGCGCCCGCATGCTGTGAGTATTTGATCGGGGCGAGGTATCGGCGCATCCGGCATAATTCGACGGGTGACCCGATTGTGCGAAGCTTCTTGCGTGCGCTCCCGGAATTGGCCCGATATCTTCGGCGATCTGGCCCTATCGCGCGGCATTTCGCAAGGGCATGTCTCGCGCAAGCGCGTATACACGGCGCTGACACAGATTCGACCATTATTCGGGGGCCCCTGCCATGATCCAGACACCGTATCTTTTGTTCCTCGGCGACGCGCCGGACGCTTTGGCCGCCAAGGTCGCGCAAGGCATCAAGGACTGGCGCCCCGACAACGCGCTTGGCCAGTTCCGCATGGAAGGCTGCAACGCCGATATGGGCCTGACCGACATGTCGCTGCAAGACGGCCTTGATGCCGGTGCAAAAACGCTGGTGATTGGCGTGGCTAACCGGGGTGGCGTGATTTCCGACGCGTGGAAAGCGGTGCTCGTGCAGGCGTTGGAAATGGGCTACGACATCGCGTCGGGCCTGCATAATCTGCTGCGCGAGGAAGACGAGCTGCAGCGCGCTGCCAAGGTTCATGGCCGCACCCTGCATGACGTGCGCATCCCCTCCGTCGCCTACCCGATTGCCAATGGCAAAAAGCGCAGAGGCAAGCGCATTCTGGCCGTGGGCACCGACTGTTCGGTTGGCAAGATGTATACCGGGCTTTGCATGGATGCCGAGATGCGCAAGCGCGGCATGAAATCGACCTTCCGCCCCACGGGGCAGACCGGCATCCTGATCACCGGTGGTGGCGTGCCGCTGGATGCGGTGATTGCGGATTTCATGGCCGGTGCGGTGGAATATCTGACCCCCGACAATGACGACGACCACTGGGATCATATCGAGGGGCAGGGCAGCCTGTTCCACGTCTCCTACTCCGGGGTGACGCTGGCGCTGATCCATGGCGGCCAGCCCGACGCGCTGGTGTTGGCGCATGAGCCGACGCGCGCCCATATGCGCGGCCTGCCCGAATACCAGCAACCCTCGCTGGAGGCGCTGCGCGACATGGCGCTGCCCCTGGCGCGTGTTGCCAACCCGGCGTGTCAGGTGACCGGTGTATCCGTCAACACCCAGCACATGGGTGAAGATGAGGCGAAAGCCTATCTGGCCGAGATCGAGGAGCGTATGGGCCTGCCGACCACCGACCCGTTCCGGTTCGGTGCGGAAAAGCTTGTGGATGCGCTGGAAATGCTGTGATCACGGTCACTGCTGACAGCTTCCGGCTGGCGGAGGTCTTTACTATCTCGCGCGGGTCGCGGACGGAGGCCAAGGTGCTGACTGTCCGCATCATCCGCGACGGTGTGACCGGCATGGGCGAATGCGTGCCCTATGCTCGCTACGGCGAGACGCTGGAAAGCGTCACGGCTGAGGTTGAGGGCCTGGCGGATGACATCACGCGTGCCGATCTACAATCGGCGCTGCCTGCCGGGGCCGCGCGCAACGCGGTCGATTGCGCCTTGTGGGACCTGGAGGCCAAACAGCAAGGCAAGCGGGTCTGGGATCTGATCGGCGCACCTGAGCCAAGGCCCGAGATCACCGCCTACACGCTGTCGCTGGCCGACCCCGACGCGATGGAGGCATCGGCGCGCAAACACAGCCACCGGCCCTTGCTGAAGATCAAGCTGGGCACGCCGGATGACATGCCCCGACTTGAGGCCGTGCGGCGCGGCGCACCGGACACGCCGATTATCATCGATGCAAATGAGGGCTGGTCCGCCGAGGTCTACGCCGATCTCGCCCCGCATTTGGTGCGCCTCGGCGTCAAGCTGGTCGAGCAGCCCCTGCCTGCGGGTGCGGACGACATGCTGGCGGAAATTGCCCGCCCCCTGCCGGTCTGCGCAGATGAGGCCTGCCACGACCGCGCCTCCCTGCCGGGGCTCAAGGGCAAATATGACGTGATCAACATCAAGCTCGACAAGACCGGCGGGCTGACCGAGGCGTTGGAGCTGAAAAGCGCAGGCGAGGCCCAAGGCTACGGCATCATGGTGGGCTGTATGGTCGGTTCGTCGCTGGCGATGGCGCCGGCCACGCTGGTCGCCCAAGGGGTGGCCTTTACCGACCTTGACGGCCCGCTTCTGTTGGCCGAAGACCGCGACACACCGCTACGATTTGACGAGGCTGGGGTGCATGCGCCCGCGGCCGCATTATGGGGATAGAGACATGGGACGCATCGTATACCTTAACGGGGACTATCTGCCGGAGGAGGAGGCCAAGGTCTCCGTCTTTGACCGGGGCTTTCTGTTTGCCGATGCGGTCTATGAGGTCACGTCGGTGCTGGACGGGAAGATCATCGCCTTTGACGGCCATGTGAAACGGCTGCAACGCTCCTGCGATGAGCTGGGCATCGACTATCAGGTCAACGAGGATGAGCTGATGGAGGTGCATCGCCAGCTCGTGGCCAAGAACGACCTCAAGGAAGGCATGATCTACCTGCAGCTGACCCGCGGCAATCCGGGTGATCGCGATTTCGTCTACCCACCGGCGGACACCCCGGTGACGCTGGTGCTGTTCACTCAGACCGCCAACCTGTTGGACAATCCGAAGATCAAGACGGGGATGAAGGTCATCTCCGTTGAGGATCAGCGCTGGTCACGGCGCGACATCAAGACAGTGCAGCTGCTATATCCGTCCATGGCGAAAATGGCGGCGAAGGCTGCGGGCGTCGATGACGCGTGGATGATCGAGGACGGCCATGTCACCGAAGGCTCCTCCAACAACGCCTATATCGTGAAAGACGGCAAGATCATCACCCGGCATCTCGGTAATGAGATTTTGCACGGGATTACCCGCGCGGCGGTGCTGGCCTATGCAAAATCCGCGCAGATGGAGGTCGAAGAACGCGCCTTCACCATCGAGGAAGCGAAAGCGGCGGATGAGGCCTTTATCACGTCAGCCTCTACCTTCGTGATGCCGGTGGTGGAGATTGACGGGGTGACCTTGGGCGATGGCACACCAGGAGAATCCGCGCTACGTCTGCGGGAGCTGTATCTGGAAGAAAGCCGTAAGCAGGCGGTCTGAACACGCTGCGGGGGCTAATCGCGGGGCTCGGCCTTTTCGACCGGGCCGCCCTGAGCCGCCCAGCTTGAGAAGCCGTCTTTCAGATGCGCGGCCGCAAACCCCATGTCCTGAAGCGTAGCCACCGTCAGCGCTGACCGCCAGCCGCTGGCGCAATGGAAGACATATGTCTTGCCCTCCTGCGCGAAGACGTCCTTGTGGTAGGGGCTGTCGGGGTCAACCCAGAATTCGATCATGCCACGCGGGGCGTGGACGCTGCCGGGGATGAAGCCACTGCGCTGCCTTTCCCTTATGTCGCGGATATCGACGACTACCACATCGGGGTCGTCTGCCATCGCGATCAGGTCAGATGTGTCGATCTCTTCGATCCGGGCGCGGGCGGCGGCGACCATGTCGGCGGCGGTCTGTTTCAGCTTGCGCATGCGCGTCCCCCAATTCGGTGTTGATAAACGGTCTGCTTTACCGGCGGCCTTCACGCAACCATGCGCCAACGCTCAGCAGCGCGGCCAGCAGCAGGAACAGCCACGGGGACACGATGGAGGTCACGGTGATGTTCGTCGTCACATAGGCATTGCGCGGCGTCAGCCCAATCCAGCCGCGACCCGCCGCGTTGCGCCCTTCACCCACCATGCGGAGGGAGGGGATACCATCCTCCAACGCCAGAATGCCGCCTCTGAGCGGGGTCACGATCGGTTCCAGCTTGTCGCCGGAGGCCACGGTCTCCACAAACTCGCGCGGGGCGGCGGGGCCGAGGCCGAAGACGGTCTCGATCTCCCCCTCCACGGCGCGGTAGAGGCCTTGCTGGGTGCCTTCGAAGGTTGCGCTGTAGCGGCCGGGGGTGACTTCCTCCAGCAAGATGATCTCCTCCGTGCCGTCGGGGGCTGTTAGGGTGACCTCGCCGATTTCTTCGGCCAGCGTGCGGCGCGTCAGGGTGATGGTCTGCCCCTCAACGAGTGCGGTCAGCGCCTCTTCTTCCAGATCGGGCTCTTTCATCATCCAATGCCCCAGCCGCCGCAGTAGTTCTAGCTGTGGGCCGCCACCCTCATATCCCCGGTTCCAGAGCCACGCATGATCAGACGCCATCAGCGCGACCCGTCCTTCGCCCACGCGGTCGAGCGTCAGCAGCGGCTTGTCGTCTATGCCGGTCATAACCGTGTCGCCGGACAGCTCCGACACTTCGATCTGGCGCATCCAGCGGCCCCAGCCCGGGCTGCCATCCTCGCCCTCGGGCAGCGGTGCAAGCTCCTGCAGGCCTTGGGTGACGGGGTGGCGGTTGCCGGTATCGGAGACCAGCGGCTTGAAGCCCTCTTCAAACACGCGGGCGGTCGGTTCCGCCGGAAGGATTTCACCCAAGGGGGAGCGGTAGATCGAGTCGGCGGAGGCAAAATCAGGCCCCGCTGCAACGAGCACCGCGCCGCCGTTTTCGACATATTGGCGGATTGAATCGAAATAGAGCGAGGGAAGAATGCCGCGACGTTTGTAGCGGTCGAAGATGATCAGATCGAACTCGTCGACCTTCTCTAAAAACAGCTCCCGTGTTGGGAAGGCAATCAGCGACAATTCTGCGACCGGCACGCCGTCCTGCTTTTCCGGCGGGCGTAGAATGGTGAAATGCACAAGGTCCACCGCCGCGTCCGACTTCAGCAGATTGCGCCAGGTGCGCTCCCCCGCGTGTGGCTCGCCGGAGACCAGCAGCACGCGCAGCCGGTCGCGTACGCCATTGATCTGCACGAGGGCCGCGTTGTTGCGGTCGGTCAATTCGGTCTCTGCCACCTCGACCTGAAATTGCAGCACGTTGCGCCCGCCATGGTTGAGGGTCACGGGCAGTTCCAGATCCTCGTTGACGGGGACGGTGAAGGGCTGCGGCTCTTCCCCGTCGATGGCGATGGTGATCAGCGCGGTTGGCCCGGCATCGGCGGGCACAGCACCTTGATCCTCGATGCGGAGGGTGAGCACGACCTCCTCATCCAGGATGGCGAAGGCGGGGGCGTTTTTGACGATCAGCCGCCGGTCCCAATCATCAGAGCGGCCCGTTAGCAACGTGTGGATCGGCGCCTGCATCTCAGGCGCGCGGGGGGCGTCATGCAGCTGGCCATCGGTGATGAGCACGGTGCCCGCTATGCGCGAGGCGGGTTCCTCCGATAGGGCTTCGGTCAGCGCTGTCATGAGCTCCGTGCCGGCGTCGCCGATACCGTCACGCACCTCGATCTGGCGCAGCTCCATGCCGCGATCCTCAATCTCGGCGGCGAGCGCTTCTGCCGCCTCAGCGGTTTGCGACCCCCGGTCCGACAGTGCCTGGCTGGCGGATTGATCGACGACCAGAATCACAATGTCGCTTAGCGGTTCGCGGTCCTCGTCCTGCAGGGACGGGTTAAGCAGTGCCACAAGCACGACCACCGCTGCCAACCCCCGCAGCCACCATCCCGGCAGCCCGCGGATCACCGCAAAAAGCAGCAGCGCGCCGATGATGACGGCGATGGCCACCAGAGGCAGCATGGGCACGAGGGGGTCAAAAATCACGTCCATTTCAGTTCCCCAGCCGGTCAAGAAGGGCAGGCACATGGACCTGATCGGATTTGTAGTTGCCGGTCAGCACATGCATCACAAGGTTGATGCCGAAGCGGATCGCCATTTCCCGCTGACGTTCGCCGCCAAAGCCGCGGCCGACGGGATAAAGCGGCTGGCCGGCAGCGTTGCGCGCCCAGGCGCTGGCCCAGTCATTGCCGCCAATCAGCACCGGCGTCACCCCGTCATTGAGGTTGCGGAAGGGCAGCCCGTCGACCTGTTCGGCGTCGGCGGGCGCGGCCTCCACCCAGACATCGTTGCTGGCATGGCGTCCGGGGAAGTCCTGCAGCAGGTAGAAAGCGCGGGTCAGCACGTGGTCTTCGGGGATCGGCTCAAGCGCGGGAATATCGAGCGGGCGGGCCAGCGATTGCAGCTTGCGCCCCGCAGGCGTGGACGCGCCGAAGCCGCCAAGATTGCCGTCGCGCGTGTCAAAGACGATCATCCCACCGCTGCGCAGGAAGCGGTTCAGCTTGGCATAAGCCGCGTCACTTGGCAGGCGCTGGCTTTCCGAAACGGGCCAGTAGATGAGCGGGTAGAAGGACAGCTCATCGGTTTCCAGATCAACCTCGATCGGCGGGGCAGGCTCGACCGAGGTCCGGCGGAAAAGGCTTTGCGACAGCCCCGCAAGTCCCTCCTGCGACACCCGGTCAAGCGTGGCGTCGCCGGTTTTGACATAGGCCAGCACGACCTCAGCTGTGGCCTCAATGGCCCGCAATTCAACCTCGGTACCCTGCGCCCTGGCCGCGTAAGGCAAGGAAAGCGCCACCATCACGACAGCAGCAGTGGCCCCGCCGCGTAGGGTCAGCCGTCCGCCCAGCCAGAGGGAGGCCACGATATCGACGGCCAGAAGCGCCATTGCAAGGGTCAGCAGCAGCCCGGCAAGCGGTGTCTCCCCCTCCAGCGCGATCCCCTCGACCGTGACGGAGGCGGGCCAGACCGCAGGCGCGATGGTCTGTTCTGCGGCGACAACGTTCAACGCAACACGGCGGTCATCATTGCTGTAAAGTCCTGGGCGCAAGTCGGGGCCGTAGGTGGGGTCGGCCAGCAGTTCACCGGAAATGCCTGCGAGCGCGTCGGCGCTGCGGACCCGCCCGAAACCGTCAAGCGTCTCTTCCGCCTGCCAGATCGTGCCTTCAAGCTCTGTCGCGGCAAGCTCCGACGGCCTTGTGGAAATCGCCAGACGCTCCAGCATCTGCACGAAAAGCCCCGAAAGCGGCAGGGTCGACCATTCCGCATTGGCGGTGACGTGGAACAGCACGATCTGTCCGTCGCCAAGCGCGTTGCGGGTCACCAGCGGCGTGCCATCAGCGAGCGAAGCAATCGTCCGCTCCGCCAGATTGGGGTCGGGTTGGGCCACCACCTGGCTTGTGACGGTGACATCGTCGGGCAATGGCAGGCCGAAAAACGGGCTATCACGGGTGAAGGCGCGCAGCGCTTTCGGCTCCCCCCAGGAGAGCGCGCCGCCGACAGACCGCCCGCCCGCGCGCAGCCGCACCGGCATCAGCGGATCGACGGTTTCGATATCGGTGGCAGCCACACGTGGCCCGGCAAAGCGTACCAGCAAGCCGCCGGCATCGACCCAGTCGGTCAGGGCGTCGACCTCTGCTTCGCTGAAGGCGGCAATGTCGGCCAGGATGAGGACGTCGGGGCTGGCCAGCAGCATGTCTTCGAGGGTGCCGTCGATCAGATCGGCGGTCGGCACCAAGGCGCGGCGCAGGTAAAAGAGTGGCGACAGCAGGTCCTGCGCCTCCTGCCCGTCATTGCTGGCCAGCAGGCCCACCTCGCGCCGTTTCAGCGCGTCATCGGTCAGCGACACCGCCCCGGCGGAGCGGATGCCCTGCAGCTCAAACCGACGGATACGGTTGCGCAGCTCTGTGGGCAGGGACAGCACGACCTCGGCCTCCGTCTCGCCATTGCCAAAACTTGCGACGGCGCGGGCCAGTTCCTGCTCCACCCCATTGGGGTCGGGGCCAAGGGCGGTCAGGGTGACGTCGCGCGGGCCGTCAGCCTCGGCCCGCAAGGCGGTGATCGCCACATCGCTGCCCTCGAACCGGGCGGGACGCAGCGCGAAGGCAGGGCGTGCGGATTGGATCACGCGCAGCTCGCCCCTGCTTTCCAGAAGCGTCGCAATGTCGGCCCGCGCCGGGTAGTCTAGCCCATCAGAGAACCAGATGCTGTCAAAATCCCGCCCCTCCGACAATTCCGTCAGCCGGCCAGCGCTGTCCGCCGTTGGCGTCCAGGGGTCGGGCACCATGCCAGCCAGACCGGGCAGCAAAGCGTCTGCGGCGGTGAATTCAAAAGCGTCTGGCGTCGGGTCGGTCAGCTTGACCAGCGCGGCGGGTCTGCCATCGCGGGCCGCTTCGGCCAACACCGCCTCAACGCGGGAGACGCGGGCGGGCCAATCGCGGGCCGACGCCCAGCTGGCATCCATGACCACCAGCAGCGGCCCGTCGCCCGGTTGCCGGTCATCGGGGTTCAGAATGGGACCGGCAAAGCCAACGATAAGCCCCGCCACCGCGATCATGCGCAGCAGGAGCAACCACCAAGGCGTCGTGTCCGTCTGGCTTTCGTCATCCTTCAGGCCCAACAACAGCGCGATACCCGGGAAACGCCGCTTGATCGGCGCGGGCGGCACGGCGCGCAGCAGCCACCACAGGATCGGCAAGGCCAGCAACGCGGCCAGCAGCAGCGGGGTGGTGAAGGCGAGGTTTGCGATCATGGCGATTTATCCAGCGCTCGGTAGGCCCACATCAGCGCCTCGAGCGCGGAGGTGTCGGTGTGGTGGCAGAGGTAGCGCCAGCCTGTTGCGCGGCAAAGGTCGCGCATCTGCGCTTTGCGGGCGGCTAGCCGGGCAAGGTAGTCGTCCTTCAGCTTGCCCGCCTTGAGGGTTTCGAATTTGACGGCGCCGGACATGGTTTCGAATATGGTGCGGCCGTCATAGGGAAACGCTTCCTCGTCCGGGTCGAGGACCTGGATCAGAATGCCTGATACGCCGCGATCCGTGGCCTTTGTCAGCGCGGCGGTCACTGGCTCAGGATCCCCGAAAAAGTCGGACAGAAATACCGCGCGGGAGCCTGCGGGCAGTACGCGGGCATTGGGGGTGCCGTAGTCGATATCGGTCTCACCGCCGAAGGCCGCGTCCATCAGGTGGCCGGCCAGCCGGGTCAGCTGCGCTTCCCCGCGCCGGGGCGGGGTGCCGCGATTGGCAAGGCCAAAACGTTCCCCTCCACGGTTCAGGAGCACACAAAGCGCCAAGGCCAGCACCCGCGCCCGGTGGCCCTTGGTGGGCCGGTTATTGCCGCCGGTGAAGGTCATCGACAGCGCGTCATCGACCCAGAACATCACTGATTGGGCGGCCTGCCATTCTTTCTGGCGGACAAAATGCGCGTCCCCACGGGCGGAGCGGCGCCAGTCAATGGCCCGCAGCCCGTCGCCATCCTCTGCTGGGCGGTATTGCCAGAACTCGTCACCCATGCCCGCACGACGGCGGCCATGATCGCCCAGCATGACGGTTGCGGCCAGATGCTGGGCATCCGCAAGCAGCGCCGGGAAAGCGGCGGCATGCGCCTCTGCCCGGTGGCGCAGACCTGCGGGATTTATTGCCGGGTCCTGGTTCAAGCTGCGGCTTTGCGGCTGGAGACATGCGCCAATGTGCCAGCGATCACCTCATGAAGCTCGCGCCCTTCCGCCCGCGCAGCAAAGCTGAGCGCCATACGGTGGGTCAGAACCGGTTCGGCAAGGGCGGTTACATCATCCAGTGAGGGGGCCAGGCGGCCATCCAGTAGCGCCTTGGCGCGCACCGTCAGCATAAGTGCCTGTGCCGCGCGTGGGCCGGGGCCCCAGGATACGGTCTGGCGGACTTCCTCGGTCGCGTCTTCCTCGGTCGGGCGGCAAGAGCGCACGAGATCCAAAATGTGTTCCACCACGGCGTCGCCGACAGGCATCCGGCGGACAAGGGATTGTGCGGCGATCAGGTCTTCGGGCGTGAACACCTTCGTCGCTTTGGCTGAGGCGCTGCCGGTAGTGGCGAGCAAAATGTCCCGCTCCGTCGCGCGGTCGGGATAGCGGACGTTGATCTGGATAAGGAAGCGGTCGAGCTGGGCTTCGGGCAGCGGGTAAGTGCCTTCCTGCTCCAACGGGTTCTGGGTGGCCAGCACGTGGAAGGGCGCGGGCAGGGGGCGGTCCTGCCCCGCCACCGCGACGGAGCGTTCCTGCATCGCCTGCAAAAGCGCTGACTGCGTCCGGGGGGAGGCGCGGTTGATTTCATCCGCCATCAGAAGCTGCGCAAAAATCGGCCCCTCGATGTAGCGGAAAGAACGGCTGCCATCCTCGCCCGTGTCCAGCACTTCCGAGCCCAAAATATCTGCGGGCATCAGGTCGGGTGTGAACTGCACCCGGTTGGTGCTGAGCCCCATAACGGTCGACAATGTATCAACAAGCAGCGTCTTGCCCAGGCCCGGCAGCCCCATCAGAAGGGCGTGGCCGCCGGACAAAAGCGCTGTCAGCGCCAGGTCGACAACATCCTGCTGGCCGATGATCTGGTTGGCGATGGATGTACGCGCCTCTGACAGCTTGCCGCCCAGCCGCTCGATCTCGTTCACCATCTCTTCCGCGTCGGCCATGACAATGCTCCCTGAACCGCTATATCTGTCTGTTGAACTATAGAGCTAAGGTGGGACGAAGAAATGGCAAAAGGAACAGGCGCACAAAACCTTGAGATGCCGTCCGCCGAGAGCATCGCGGCCAGCGCGCAGGAAGTCGCCAAAGGCGGGCTGCCGCCGGTGGAGAAGTGGAATCCCCCGTTTTGTGGGGACTTGGACATGCGTATCGCGCGGGACGGGACCTGGTTTTACCAAGGCAGCCCCATCGGCCGTGCTGGTCTGGTGAAGCTGTTTTCCTCGATCATTCGCAAAGATGGCGATGCCTATTTTTTGGTCACCCCCGTCGAAAAGGTGGGCATCATCGTCGATGACGCGCCTTTCGTGGCCATCGATTTCGACGCAGCGGGCACCGGCGATTCGCAAAAGCTGCGGTTTGAAACCCATGTTGGCGACCGATTTGTCGCGGGTCCTGACCACCCGCTGCGGGTCAGCTACGATGATAAGGGCGAGCCGTCACCCTACGTTCTGGTGCGCCGCAATCTTGAGGCGCTGATCGACCGGAAAAGTTTCTATCGGTTGATCGATCTGGGTGTGCATCACAGCCATGAGGGCGAAAACTGGTTCGGTCTTTGGTCAGCGGGCACCTTCTTCCCGATCATGCTTAGCGCGGAATTGGAAGGCTGAGGTCGCCCTTCATTTTCGCGGCCGGAAGAATCGGTTTGGGAATCAGTGCGATACGGCGCGGATTTGTGAGGCGATGTGCGCTCACTCTTCCGTGAGTCGGTCCCAATATTTGAAATATCACAGTAAAAAGCGGCGATTCTCCGCATCAGCGCACAAAGGGCGTTCGGTCAGCACGTTTCTTCTACAGGGTGCCTCCGCTACAACGTCAATTCACTTGATCAGCAAAAGCCGAGAAATTTGCCTCCCATGTACCGTGCCCTCATCGCCTTGGTTCTATTTAGCGCCATCACGTCTGCCGTGATGTCGGCCATCGTTTGCGGCGTGATGACCTATAAGATGGCGGGGCTTACGGCGGCATTCATGCATATGTGGTTCGGAGGTTGGACAACCGCCTGGCCGGTGGCATTTGTCGTGATCCTGTTGGCAGGGCCGGTTATTCGAAAGGCCGTCTATCGTGCCTGCCGTTGCCCGCAAGCCACGCTTTCGACGCCAATAGACGCGGACACTTCAAAGACGGCAACCTAAACTGTTTCCCTTCCGGAACGAGTCAGTGTAAGGTTAACTGGCCTGTAAGTTTCCGAAAGGAGTTTGCAGGGGGTGATTTGAATTGTGTGGGGACGAATATGCGCATTCTAGGATTAAGCTGTCTGTATCTGGCGCCAGTGGCAACGTTTGCTGCGGCTGCATCAATTACGGGCTTTTCCGGTCAGCTGGTCGAGCACTCAGGTACTGGAGGCCAGTCGGTCATTTCCAGCCTTCTCGCAGGCTTCGAAGCAGACGCGCTTGACGCGCCGCTGGAGGTGGCATCGGTTGCTGCAGTGCTCCCTGAAATCGAGCCGGAGCCTGAGGTTCGTGGCGAACCGGCCTATCTGGCCGTGCCGCCACTGGATCTAGCTCCTGGATTTGACTTCTCCGATTACGCCTTGGAGGCGGTTATGGCGGAGTTCGAAGAATTGATTGTGGACGCGGGCGGTATTGCGCCGTTTGACGCGTCTTGGCCGGTGGAGTTCTCGGCAGTTGCGAGCGCGCCGGGATTTGGCGTTGGTGCTCAAGGCGCCGGCAAAGGTTTGGGTGTGGCGCAACGCGCCGTAAATAATGGATCTGGCGGCCCGTCATTCAACTTTCCGAGCCTGAACGCCGGATCATCAAGCGGCGGTTCTGCGGGTGCCGCAGGTCTTACGGCAACAGGGCTTCCGGACGTGGTGGATATCGCTGGTACAGCAGGAACGTCGGCAACGGCCGGAGCGACGGGTGCTGCCGACGACGCATTGGGCCTGACGGCTGTACCCGTACCGGCCAGCGCACCATTGCTTGCAGCGGGAATCGTTTTGCTTTCGCTAATCCGTCGCAAACGCAGCTAAAGCAAAAAGAAATAGATGAGATTTTTGAACGGCCCCGGTTTTGCGGGGCCGTTTGCATTTCTGGCCCTCGGTTCTTGAGGACGCAGAAGCGCGGCGTTTCTAATGCGCCTCGGCCCAGTTCTGACCTTGCCCCGCATCCACGACCAATGGAACGTCGAATTTAACCGCTGGGTCTGACGCATTCTCCATGACCTCACGCACCACCTTGACGGTCTGATCCACGGCATCTTTCGGCACCTCAAAGATCAGCTCGTCATGGACCTGTAGCAGCATCCGGCAGGGCATGTCCTTGATCGCAGCCGGCATGCGGATCATCGCCCGGCGGATCACGTCGGCGGCGGTACCTTGGATGGGCGCGTTGATCGCTGCGCGTTTGGCGAAGCCTGCACCGGGGCCCTTTGCGTTGATCTCCGGCGTGTTGATCTTTCGGCCGAACAACGTCTGCACATAGCTATGCGCCTTGGCAAATTTGACCGTCTCGTCCATGTAATCCTTGATGCCGGGAAAGCGCTCGAAATAGCGGTCGATAAAGCCCTGCGCCTCGCTGCGCGGGATGCGCAGGTTGCGCGCCAGACCGAAACCTGAAATTCCGTAGATCACCCCGAAATTGATCGCCTTTGCCTGCCGGCGTACCTCTGGCGTCATCTCGTTCAGGGGTACGTCAAACATCTCCGACGCGGTCATCGCATGAATGTCATGCCCGTCCCTGAATGCCTGTTTCAGCGCCGCGATGTCGGCGATATGGGCGAGGATGCGCAGCTCGATCTGCGAATAATCGAGGGAGACCAGCACATTGCCCTCTTCCGCCACGAAAGCCTCCCGGATGCGGCGGCCTTCTTCGGTGCGGACGGGGATGTTCTGTAGGTTAGGATCGGTGGAGGCCAGCCGACCTGTATTCGCCCCGGCGATGGAATAGGAAGTGTGGACCCGCCCAGTATCGGCGTTGATGTGGTTCTGCAGCGCGTCAGTATAGGTGGATTTCAGCTTCGACAGCTGCCGCCAGTCCAGCACGCGGCCCGGCAATTCATGTTCGGTTGCGAGATCTTCAAGGATGTCGACCCCCGTTGAATAGGCCCCGGTCTTGCCCTTCTTGCCGCCGGGAAGCTCCAGCTTGTCAAACAGGATTTCGCCCAGTTGTTTGGGGGAGCCGACGTTAAACGACTGGCCTGCCAGCTCATGTATCTCGGCCTCAAGCCCGGCCATTTTCTGGGCGAAAGCGTTGGACATACGAGACAGCGTGTCGCGGTCGACCTTGATGCCGTTCATTTCCATGCGGGCCAGCACGGGGATGAGCGGGCGTTCCAGCGTCTCATAGACGGTCGTCACCTGCTTGGCGTGCAACATCGGCTTGAAGGTCTTCCACAGCCGCATCGTGATATCGGCATCCTCAGCCGCGTAATGCGCGGCCTTGTCGATGGCGACCTTGTCGAAAGTGATCGCTGATTTGCCGGTGCCGATCAGCTCCTTGATGGGGACAGGGCTGTGGCCCAGGTAACGTTCGCTCAGCGCGTCCATACCGTGGTTGTGCAGGCCGGCATGCAGCGCGTAGCTGAGCAGCATCGTGTCATCAATAGGGGCCACGGCCACGTCGTATCGCGCGAAAATCTTCGCATCGTATTTCATATTCTGGCCGATTTTGATGACACTGTCATCTTCGAGCACCGGCTTTATCAGGGCCAGCGCCTCCTCCAGTGGCATTTGCCCTTCCGCCAGCTCATCAGAGCCGAAAAGCCCGTCCCCCTCGCCCGCGCGGTGGCCAAGCGGGACGTAGCACGCCTCCCCCGGCTCGACGCAAAGGCAGATGCCGACCAGATCGGCGGTCATCTCGTTTAGCCCGGTGGTCTCGGTATCGACGGCAACATAGCCGCGCCCGTAGATCTTGGCGATCCAAGCTTCCAGCCCTGCTGCGTCGCGAACAATCGAATACGCGGCGTCCTTGAAATCAGGCATCTCGGGCGCGTCGGCTGCGGCGGAAGGCGTGTCCTCAATGACGGGGGCTTCAACTTCCAGCTTGTCGGCGATGCGTTTTGTGAGCGTGCGAAACTCCATCTCGGCCAGGAAGGTCATCAGCTTTTCGGGATCCGGCTCGCGCACCTCAAGGTCGTCAATGGTGAAGGTCAGCGGCGTTTCGGCGTCCAGTGTGACCAGCTTCTTAGACAGCTCGATTTGCGCGCGATGCTCGATCAGCGTCTGTCGGCGCTTGGGTTGCTTGATCTCTTCTGCCCGGTCGAGCAGTTCTTCCAGAGAGCCATATTCGTTGATCAAAAGCGCCGCCGTCTTGATCCCGATCCCCGGCGCGCCGGGCACATTGTCGATGCTGTCGCCCGCTAGCGCCTGCACGTCAACCACGCGGTCGGGGCCCACGCCGAATTTGGCCTCAACCCCTTCGGCGTCGATGCGGTTGTTCTTCATGGCGTCAAACATCTCGACCCCGCCGCCGACCAGTTGCATCAGGTCCTTGTCCGACGAGATGATGGTGCAGCGCCCGCCAAGTGCGCGTGCCTGCACGGCCAGCGTCGCGATGATGTCGTCGGCCTCATATCCTTCCAGCTCTTCGCAGGCGATGTTGAAGGCCTCGGTTGCGGCGCGGGTCAGCGGGATTTGCGGGCGCAGATCCTCGGGCATCGCCTCGCGATTGGCCTTGTACTGGTCATACATGTCGTTGCGAAACGTGTGGCTGCCCTTGTCAAAGATCACCGCCACATGGGTGGGCGCATCGGGCCCTGCATTGTCGTCAACATAGCGCTGCAGCATGTTGCAAAAGCCCGAGACCGCGCCAATGGGCAGCCCGTCTGATTTGCGCGTCAGCGGCGGCAGCGCGTGATAGGCGCGAAAGATAAAGGCGGAGCCGTCGATCAGGTGAAGGTGGCAGCCTTTGCCAAATTGCGGTTGGACCATGATCGCCTCCCTAATGTGGTGATACCTGTGAGGCGGGTCAACACGGCCACGCAGTAGCGCGCACAGGCCTCAAACCTTGCCTTCAAACTCCCGGTGGATGACCTTCTTGTCGCAATAGGGGCATTCCACAAAGCCGGTATCGGCCGGAATTTGCAGCCAGACACGCGGGTGACCCAAAGCGCCCTCGCCGCCATCGCAGGCGATGCGGTAGGCGTCTACAATCTCGGTCTCTGGCGGAGCGATGGTCATGGCACATAAATCCCTGAAACTGGTCGGGGGCATCATAGCCAAGCGGGATGCGCCCACAAGGGGCACATGGGGCTCAGGCCGGCAAATATCTCCAAAATCGTGGGCCGCGGCACGCGGCGCAATCAGGTCAGGCTTCCTTGGCCAGCATCCGGCCCAGTGGACGCCCGCCCAGGATGTGGACATGCAGATGTGGCACCTCCTGCACCCCGTGCCCGCCGGCGTTGGAAATGGCGCGGAAGCCCGCGTCGCTGACGCCTTCCAGCTGGCAGACCTCGCCGACAGCGCGCATGAAACCCACTAGCTCCGCCTCTGACGCCTCCCGGGTGAAATGATCCAGCGACACATAGGCCCCTTTGGGGATCACCAACACGTGGGTGGGGGCCTGCGCATAGAGGTCACGAAATGCCAGCGCGTGGTCATTTTCGTACACGGTGTCATTTGGTATCTCCCCGCGCAAAATCTTGGCGAAGATGTTCTGGTCGTCATAGGTGAATGCCACGGCCGGAGCGCTCCTTAATCCACAAACAGGTAGTCGATTGACAGGATACCCTTTGCCACCTCCGCGTCCACATCCAAAAACGCGGCAAGCGCGGCCACATTGGCGGCCTGGTCCTGATACTCGCTCACCCGGTGCGTATTCGCGAAACCTGCATCCCTGATCTGATCGGTCTCATAAACAAAGCGTTGGCGGACGGTCGGCAGTAACCGGTCGATTGTGTCCTGCGGCGTCATCTCGCCGGCGAGGCCCACCCGCATCGCGTGGCCCAACAGGTAGTCGTCGCCGAACCGGCATTCGATCTCCAACAGCCGCGTCGTACTGCGGTCATTTGAAAGGTCATGCAGCAGGTCGATATTGGCCGGGTCGAGGCAGATCAACATCCGGTCCGTCTCGTGATAGTCAAACAGCAGCCGCATAAAAGCACGGCGGTGGCGGGTGCGTTTTTCCAACCGGTTCTGGATGCCGCCCAGATCGGGCAGGTCGGTGCCTTCCTCGTCAAACAGGTATTCGCAGCCGCACAGGTCCGTTGCCTCGGTGATCCGAGCCAGCAGGCGTTTGGCGACATGCCATTTCTTGCATGCAATGACCAAAACCTCCCGGTCGCGGCCAAGGCTTGCCTGGCGCTCCCAGAACCGCGCGCCGAAACGCTGGCCGATACGGCCCTGCCCGGTGAGGAATTTGAAAAGTGTCCGGCCCTCGTTCGAGGTCTGAAAGTCCATCCGTTCGGAGGCGTAAAGCGCCCCAAGCCTTTCCTTCAGCGTCGTGGCCTCAACCGAGATCTTGCGCGCGAACAGAAAATCCTGGCTCAAAAGCAGGTCGTAATGGTCGTCATAAAAGGTCACCGGCATGCCGTAATCGGTGAACATCAGGAAGGTCAGGGTGCGGTTCTCTATCTCTTTCTCGGGCACCAGATGGCGCACCAGCGTCTGAAAAAACGTCTCGTCCGGGATCCAGGTCGTGCGGAAAAAGCGGCGAACGTCGGGCCGGCGGGCGATGAATTCAAGGATTTTCTCCACCGTTTGACGGCGCAGGCACCACCATTGCGACCCGATCATCATCTGCAGATCTGCCGGCACCTTGCGGGTGAGGCCGAACCGTTTTTGTAGCTCGTAGGAGGTGTAGAACCGGCGCTTCTGGGTGCGTTCGTTGAACCAGTGGCGGTAGATCAAGCGCTCCTCCTTCATGCCGGTCTTGATCCAGTCGGAGGCGAAATAGTCCACGCTTTCGATATAGTCGACATCGGCCCGGTTCAGAAATTCATGCGTATACTCGGCCGATTTGATCGCCATGCAATCGCCTGACAGCATGTAGACATGGCTGCAGCGCGGGAAGGCCTCCAACGCGGCCTCAAGGGCACTTAAGGTGGCTTTGACCAGCGACCACTCCCCCCAGCCGCAGCGCACCCGTTGGCGGGCGAAGGCGACGTTCTCATTGTCCTTCAGGGCGGTCTTGATCACGGCAAAATCAGCCGGGCTGGCGGAGGCATCAAAATGGATCGCCATGCAGTCGCCCGCCGCCGTGAGCCGCCGTGCCTGATCAATCACCGCCTTGGGGTCTTTGTGACACAACAGGATGAACGCGATCTTTGCCATCTGGATTTCGGGGCCGCCCGTGGCTTAACTGGGTTTTAGGTTTGTCCACATAACCGTAGAGATTGTTGAATAAACAGCCCCCACTTGGTTATGTGGCTCCAATTGTGGCCAATTCGTAAACAACGGCCGCCGTGAAGAAAGAGAGACAGCGCATGGGGTTTCCCGGCACATGGATGACGCAAAGCGAAAGCATGGTGTACCGGGTGGTGCCGAAATGCGCCTGCTCCTCTATTGGGCAGATCATGTATTACTCCGACCATGGCGGCTATTTTGACGGCGACATCCATGATGCCACCGACGGTATCCACAAATGGGCCAAGGAAGACAGCCAGCCGCGCATCACCGAGAATGTGCAAAATCATAAAAGCTACGCCTTCACCTGCGTGCGCAACCCCTATGGGCGCATCCTCAGCTCGTTCTTTGACAAGATTTGCGGCATCCAGCGCAACGGCAAGCGCTACCGGGGCAATCTGGTCCCGCTGCTGGTCCAGCGCTACGGGATCGAGGTGGGCAACCCCGAGAATGAGTTCGAGTTCGACCAGATCAAAAGCTTTCGCCGGTTCCTGCTTTTTGCCCGCGACACTATTCGCTGGCGCAGGCCTATGGACCCGGACATTCATTGGTCGGCCATGTCAGGCCATATCTCGACCTTCATCGTCAATGGCGGGCGCTACGACAAAATCTTCTCGACCGAGGATTTCAACGCGGGCATGGCGGAGGTGCTTGCAGCCGTGGACACGCCCGTCCCGGTGCAGATTGCCGATGTGCCCCGTTTCAACGAAAGCGAGGGGCATGGCCCGAGACGCGCGCACCCGATTGAGGATTATTTCGACGACCTGTCCATGCATCTCGTCTACGAGATGTACAAACGTGACTTCGACCTGTTCCGGTATGATTTCGACAACCCCGCCAACAAGCGCCCCACGGGGGAGGTTGATCTGGACGAGGTCCACGCGAAATTGGGCGATTAGCCCCACTGGGCGGGCCCGTCTGAGACGGGGCCTGCCTGAGACGGGGCCTGCCAGCCTTTAAAGACGAGGGCCGCCCCCTACTTCAGCTTGACGGTATAGGTCGCATCCGACCAGCCATGAACGGAATCGTGGGCACGGATGCGCACCTCGCTCAGCCCGTCAGGCACCTGCACGCCGGAGAGCGACCGGGTAAATGGCTGCTCGTTCTCATGTGGGTGATGCAGCTTGCGGTACCCCAGCTGCGTGCCATCGGGAGCCAAGACCGCCCAGCCATCCGCGTAATGGTCCCAGCCGGTGTCAGGGTGCCGGATTGTAACCTCGAACGTCCAGCTATTGCCGGATTGGCGCGCGTTGGCGCTTTCCACCTTAGCCTGATCCGCGAAGGCGGGCAGGGCGGTCAGGGCTAGTGCGGCAGCGGCCAGTAGGCGTTTCATGTCAGCTCTCCTTGGCGGGGATATCCGCCATCAAAATCTTGCGTGGGCGGGAGGAAAACTCCCGTTCCCAGATAAGGTAGGACACCAGCACAGTCGCGACCAGCAGGGCAAGCGGCCCCAAAAGCCACGCCAGCGTCCCCAATGCATAATATATGGACCTGAGCCCGCGATTAAAGTTCCAAGCGGCACGAATGTTGATTTCAGCGGCCTGTTGCGCCCGTGCGCCAGCCAGCGGGTGGTCCACCTCGTTCGGGACGGCCGCCATCACAACCGCGCAATAGCCAAACAGGCGGTTGGCCCAGACGAATTTCAGAAAGCCATGGGTCAGGAAAAGCACCACCACCAGCAGCTTGACCCGCCACACCAGCGCCGGCCCGCCCTCCAGCGTCAGTTCGGTTGCCACGCCTTGCAGCGTCTCGGTATTGCCAACGACAGCCAGCACCCCGCCAATCGCGATCATGCAGCCGGAGGCAAAGAAGGCCGTGCCCTGCCGCAACCCGTTCAGCAGCGTGGCGTCGAAAATCCGAGGCTCCCGCGTGATCATCTGGCGCATCCATTCGCGGCGGTAATCGGCCATGATAATGGTGACGGAGGGGTGTTTCGTGCTTGGATGCTCGATCCGCCAGCCCAGAAACAACCAGCTCGCAAACAAAAGCGCCAGCGCGGCCATGTCCGGCAGGCGCAGCAGTGTCAAAGGGTCGGTAATCGTTTCCATGGGGCTGGCTATACGCCCGGTTTGAGACTTGCCATAGGGATAAATTGGTAATATGTTTTTACCAATTAAAGCGGTAAGGAGCCTCTGACATGGAAATGCCTACCCCTGACGCCGCCGTCCTGGCGAAGAAACCCCGTCTGGTGGAGCGGCTGACCGCCGTCTTGCCGGAGGACGCGGTGATCCATGCGGAACGCGAGATCAAAGCCTATGAATGCGACGCGTTGACCGCCTATAAATGCCCGCCGCTTTGTGCCGTGTTGCCCGCCTCGACCGAGGAAGTCGCCGCGGTGCTGAAAATCTGCCACGAAATGGAGGTGCCGGTGGTGCCGCGCGGCTCGGGCACCTCGCTTGCGGGCGGGGCTTTGCCCACGGCCGATTCGGTCATTCTGGGCGTCGCGCGGATGAATGACGTGCTGGAGACGAATTACGACGACCGCTATATCCGCGTGCAGACCGGGCGGACCAATCTGTCCGTGACCGGCGCGGTCGAAGAGCATAATTTCTTTTACGCGCCCGATCCATCTTCACAGCTGGCCTGCGCGATTGCGGGCAATATCGCGATGAATTCCGGCGGTGCGCATTGCCTGAAATACGGGGTGACAACCAACAACCTGCTGGGCGTGACCATGGTTCAGATGGACGGCACAGTGGTTGAGATCGGCGGCGCGCATCTGGACGCGGCGGGTTATGATTTGCTGGGGCTGATCTGCGGCTCCGAAGGGCAGCTTGGCGTGGTGACGGAGGCCACGTTGCGCATCCTGCACAAGCCCGAAGGCGCGCGGCCCGTTCTGATGGGCTTTGACAGCAACGAGGTGGCGGGCGCCTGCGTATCCGACATCATCAAGGCGGGGGTTCTGCCGGTTGCGATCGAGTTCATGGACCGCCCGGTCATCCGCGCGACGGAGGCATTTGCCGGAGCGGGGTACCCCGATTGCGAGGCGCTGCTCATTGTCGAAGTCGAAGGATCGGATGCCGAGATCGACGAACAGCTTGGCCTGATCCTGCAAATCGCCCGCCGTCACAACCCGGTTGAGCTGCGGGAAAGCACCTCTGCCGAGGAAAGCGCGCGGATCTGGCTGGGGCGCAAATCGGCTTTCGGGGCCATGGGGCAGATCAACGACTATATGTGTCTCGATGGCACGATCCCTGTGTCGTCGTTGCCGATGGTGCTGGGCCGGATTGGCGAGCTGTCCAAGCAATACGGGCTTGATGTGGGCAATGTGTTCCACGCGGGCGACGGCAATATGCACCCGCTGATCCTGTTTGACGCCAACAAGGAAGGCGATCTGGAGCTGTGCGAGGCCATGGGCGCCGACATCCTGAAGCTCTGCGTTGAGGCCGGCGGCTGCCTGACGGGGGAGCATGGCGTGGGCATCGAAAAGCGCGACCTGATGGTGGCGCAATTCACCCCGGAAGACCTGGAGGTGCAGATGAAGGTCAAGGATGTGTTCGACCCCAAATGGCTGCTGAACCCGGCCAAGGTATTCCCGCTGGCGGCCAGCGAAACCCGCCGTGCGGCCTGAGGAAAGCGCGTCAACATGATGGAACCATCGAACGAGGCCGAGCTGGCCGACGCGATCCGCGATGCCTCCGGCCCGCTGCGTATTCGCGGCGGCGGCACCCGCCCTATCGGCGTGGCTGGGGCGGGGGAGGTGCTGTCAACGACGGCTCTTTCAGGCGTCACGTTGTATGAGCCGGGCGCTTTGACGATTGTCGTAAAGGCCGGAACCCCGCTGGCAGAGGTGCAGGCCACGCTGGCGGCTGAAAACCAGCGGCTGCCTTTTGAGCCGATGGACCATCGCTCCGTGATGGGCAGCGCGGGGGAGCCGACGATTGGCGGCGTGGTGGCGGCCAATGTCTCCGGCCCCCGGCGTATTCAGGCAGGTGCCTGCCGCGACGCGTTGATCGGGGTGCGTTTTGTGGATGGCAGTGGGACGGCACTCAAGAATGGCGGTCGTGTGATGAAAAATGTCACCGGCTATGATCTCGTGAAGCTGATGGCCGGCTGCTACGGCACTTTGGGCGTGTTATCGGAAGTCTCGTTCAAGCTGCTGCCCGGCATTGCTGCCAAGGCCACGCTGTCGATCAAGGACCAAGGCGCGGCGGAGGCCGTGGCGACCATGTCCCGCGCGCTCGGCTCCCCGTTCGAGGTGTCGGGTGCCGCGCATCTGCGGGGCGAGACATTGATACGGATCGAGGGGCTGTCAGATTCTGTGGCCTACCGGTCCGAGCAGCTTGCAGCGCTTCTGGGCGACGCGGCTACAATCGAACGTGACCCCGATGTGGTCGCCCAGACCTGGGAGGCCATTGGCAATGTTGCGGCGTTTGCGGGCAGTGACCGTGATGTGTGGCGCATGTCCGTCAAACCCTCCGACGCGCCCGTGTTGATTGACGCCTTACCTGGCGCGGAGACGATGATGGATTGGGGTGGCGGATTGGTCTGGGCTTCCTGCGCGCCGGGCACGGATCTGCGTGCGGTTGCGCCGGGCATAGCAGGTCACCGGACGCTTGTGCGGGCCAGCGAGGCCACCAAACAGACGCTTGGCGTTTTCCAGCCGGAACCCGCCCCGATTGAGGCGCTGAATGTCGCGCTGCGTGCCAAGTTTGATCCGCGCGGCATACTGAACCCCGGATTGATGGGATAGCTTATGCAGACGCATTTCACACCCGAGCAGCTTGAAGATCCGGGCATCCAGCGCTCGAACGAGATTTTGCGTGCCTGCGTGCATTGCGGGTTTTGCACAGCCACCTGCCCAACTTACCAGGTGCTGGGCGACGAGCTCGACAGCCCGCGGGGGCGCATCTACCTGATCAAGGACATGCTTGAGAATGACCGGGACCCGGATGAAAAGACGGTCAAGCATATCGACCGGTGCCTTAGCTGTCTGGCCTGCATGACGACCTGCCCGTCCGGCGTGCACTACATGCATCTGGTCGACCACGCCCGCGACTATATCGAGCGGCGGTATAAACGGCCTTTGTCCGACAGGGCGCTCAGATGGGTCTTGTCGAAAATCCTGCCTTACCCCGGTCGGTTCCGGTTGGCGCTTTTAGGGGCCAAGATTGGCCGTCCCTTTGCGTTTCTGATGCCTGACGCACGGCTGAAGGCCATGCTGGCGATGGCACCGAAGACGATCCCGCCCGTGTCACGCAATGATGATCCGCAGGTGTTCCCGGCAACCGACAAGAAGATGCGTGTGGCGCTGATGACCGGCTGCGCTCAGCGAGCGCTGAACACCGATATCAACGATGCCACGATCCGGGTGCTGCAGCGCCATGGGGCTGAGGTCGTGATCGCGGAAGGCCAGGGCTGTTGCGGGGCGCTGACCCATCACATGGGCAAGACCGTTGAGAGCCATGCCACCGCCGCCAAAAACATCGAGGCCTGGCACCGGGAGATGATGGCAGGCGGACTTGACGCGATTGTGATCAACACCTCGGGCTGCGGGACGACCGTAAAGGATTACGGGCATATGTTCCGCGATACTGCACTGGCTGAGAAGGCGCAGGCGATCAGCGCCATTGCGCGCGATGTCTCCGAGGTGTTGACCCAGCTGGACCTGCCGGAAGGCGGGGCCGCGCCGATGACCGTCGCCTATCACGCCGCCTGCTCGCTCCAGCATGGGCAGCAGATCAAGACGCTGCCGAAAGACCTTTTGCGCAAGGCCGGGTTTAACATTGTTGAGCCCGCCGACGCGCATCTGTGCTGCGGCAGCGCGGGGACCTACAACCTGATGCAGCCGGAAATTTCGGGGCAGTTGAAGGCTCGAAAAGTCCGCACGTTGGAGGAAAAGAAGCCCGATGTGATCGCTGCCGGCAATATCGGATGCATGATGCAAATCGGATCGGGAACGCCGATACCCGTCGTACACACGGTCGAGCTGCTGGATTGGGCCACGGGCGGGCCAAAGCCCCGCGCTATGACGTCAGAGCCACATAATTTTGACATTCCCGTCCTTCGTTAATCTTGGGGCCGCAATTTCGCCAAAACTGGTGCATAAGCGTTGGCACGTTAGTTTGGTGTCGGAGCTTTCATGCGGTTTTTTACCTCCCTCATTGCAGCACTCATTCTTGCTGCCTCTGCTCAGTCCCAGGATGCCTCGGGCCTGGTGTCGCTCAAAACCTTTGACGCGACGCGCGTATGGCAAGGTGTGGGGCGGCTCAACATCGGGCGCATCGGGTTTTGTACTGGGACTTTGGTGGCCCCCGACTTGGTGCTGACAGCCGCGCACTGCCTCTATGATCTTTCCACCGGCCAACGGGCTGAGGATGCCGATATCGAATTTCTGGCCGGGTGGCGTGACGGGCGGGCATCGGCCTATCGCGGCGTGCGCCACAGCGTCGTGCATGACAGCTACCAGTTTCGTGGCCGCGCCGACACAGAACGGGTAGGGGCCGACATCGCGCTTCTGCAACTGGATCAACCGATCCGACATCCGTCAATTACGCCCTTTCAAACCGGCAACCGCGCCCCACGAGGTCAGGAGCTTAAAGTCGTCTCCTACGCGCGCGACCGGGCCGATGCGCCTGCGTTGCAGAACCGGTGCCATGTGCTGGAAAAGGACCTCGATCTATACGTGACCTCTTGCGAGGTCGATTTCGGCTCCTCCGGGGCGCCTGTTTTCGTTGTGGGTGAGGACGGGCGGCCCGTCATCATGTCGGTGGTTTCCGCGAAGGCGGAATGGAAGGAACAGCATGTGTCGCTTGCCACTGGCGTTGCCGACCGGTTTGACGAGCTGCGCATGGCGCTGACCAAGCAGACCGCCTCCAGTGGGGGAACAAGATTGAATTTTCAAAGCGGCTTGCAGCCGTCCGGGGCACGGTTTCTTAAGCCTTAGGGCAAGAAACGCTCGCAAAAACAGCAAAACCCAAAATTCCGGCCGCCCCTCTTGAAGGGGTCGCAACCCTTTCCCATATCTCTCTCATCGGATGCCAATGACGGGTCCGGTAACCTAAAATGCGGTCTGTCCATGATGGAAGGCCGCGCTGACATACCATTGCTTTTTCGAAAGGATGAGACACATGCGAGCTTATGACTTCGCCCCCCTGTACCGTGCCACCGTGGGCTTCGACCGCGTTGCCGATCTGATGGACCGGGTTCTGACCTCCGAGGTCAATCACACGACCTACCCCCCTTATAACATCGAGAAGACGGATGAAGACGCATACCGTATTTCGATCGCGGTTGCCGGTTTCTCCGATGACGACCTGAATGTGGAGCAGCGCGAAAACGCCCTGATCGTGTCGGCCAAGAAAGCCACCGACGACAGCGACCGCAGCTACTTGCACCGGGGCATCGCGACCCGCGCTTTTGAGAAGCGTTTCCACCTTGCAGACCACGTGCGCGTCACCGGTGCGTCACATAGCAACGGCATGCTGCATGTCGATTTGACACGCGAAGTGCCGGAAGCACTGAAGCCACGCACCATTGAAATCGCGACCGGTGCGTCCAAAGCGATTGAAAGCAAAACGAACGAAACTGTCGCGGCCTAATCCTCCCAAAGGCCAGACATAGAGGACGCGGCCCCGATCTCTCCCGGGGCCGCGTTATTCTTTTGCCTCGCCCTCAAAGCTCAGCGGTGCCAATCCGCGCGAACCCCGGTACCCATTGATAAAGAATTCAACATCGGCCTCGGTTTTGAGCCGTTTGAGGTCGTAGCGTTGCGCATTCTCGTATGCGACGGAGCGGACGCGCTCATAGCTCCCCAACACGGTGCCGACCAAAAGCATAACCGAAAAGGCAGCGACTGCTGTCGCTGCAAGCGGGATGTCCTTTGGACTTTTTGTGACCACAAAAAGAGCCACGGCCCCGATGAGGCCCAATGCCGCGGGCAAAACCTGCCCTACTGCGGCGCTCCGACTTGCCCCAGTGACGAGGCCGGTCACCAAGGCCAAGATGCCAAACACGAATGCCACAACACACAGCGTCAACAGATTAGGGACGGTCTTGCCCAGAACCGCCTTCGACCACTGGCCAAGAATGAAGATCAGTGCGGCAAGTCCGAATGACAGGCCAAACACAATCGCGCCGCGTTCTAGTCCGGCTATGATATCGCTCAGGTGCATCAGCCGCGTACCATTCCGCCACCCAGAACGCCCGGAACATCGATAAAGTTCCGGTCATTATACAGCGAGTCTGGGGGATGATTGGCCTGCCAGCCCGAAGGATCGTCGGAGTCAAAGGGTGGGAAGGTAAAACATGTCAGCAAAAGATCGCCTTCTTTAGGCGTCAGGACTTCCCCGTTAGCGGTTTTTTCGATGACTTCATCGCAGTCCGTATCCGCCAGCTCCACCTGGTTAGGCGCTTCTTCCGCAAGTGCTGCTCCTGCACCAACCGCGCCAACCAAAAGAAGGTTGAAAAGAAACTTCACTGGATCAAACTCGCACACAACCCGACTTGTGAAGAGAATAACACAAAATGGCGCGACTTCAAAACGAGGGGCAGCTTACAGCCGCTATCTGATCTGTCGCGGACCCGAGCGGTCGTCGAGGTCGGGAGGCTAAAACCATTGCCCTGGCTCCATCAGGCCAAGCTCCATCAGTTGCGACGACGTCCAGTCAAACCGCTCGGAATTGCGCCAGGCGAAATTGGTGATCGCGTGTTTCGAGCCGGGGTTGGTCATCAATGCTTTGGCCGTCCTGAACGAACAGATCGTTGCTGATACGTTATGGTGCCAGGCGCAGGCGAAGGTGTTGTATTCGGGCTGGTTGAAGCTGTGATCCTCATGCAGACGCAAACCTTCCGCGGCGCGAAACAGCCCCACCCGGTCGATGCGGCGGCGGGTCCACGGGACGTGTTCCTCAAACCGCCAGCGCAGCCCGCCGAAGACGTCGAGCTGCCGATTCAACACCTCTCCCGCGCCAGAGCTGCGTTGCAGCGCGTAGTAGCCTGCGCTGTCGAAATGAGCGTCATGGCGGTTTACCCCGTCGGGATGGGCTACCAGATCACGGGCATAAAGGTCCACGACATATGTCAGGATGGAGGCGCGGCGCTCTTCGTTGCAAAACCGGGTCAGCTCCCCCACGGAGCGGCTTTCGCAAAACGGGAAATGCAGATATTCCGCGTTGAAGCAGTAATGTATCCAACGCCCCGCCAAAACATCGATCAGGGGGTTGACGACCTCGGTCATCGCGCCTGCGTCATGGACCTCATGGGCGATCAGATGCAACCCCGTACCGGCCTCAGGATCGATGTCTGGCAACAATGCCTGAGCGCCGGCAACCAGCACGTTCTGAAAGCCGCATCGTTGGGCATGAGCGATAGTGCTTTGCACCTCCGTGGAGTCTTCCAGCAGAATGACAGCACAGGGTCCGCCGGGATCGAGCCCGGCGCGGCCGTGGTCCAGAAATGCGCTGAGGGAGCGGTGCCGCATGAGGAATTTTCTGCCTTACTTCTGATCCACGCTCCTGCATCCTTCCTTCAATTGCAAGAGCGCTATGGCTGTTGTAAACGGCCCGCTCACCCCTTTGGATCAAGGTGCGCCCATGGCCGACGCAAAGAAGCTCTATATCAAGACATATGGATGTCAGATGAACGTCTATGACAGCGAACGGATGGCCGAGGCGCTGGAAGGGGACGGCTACGAGCAGACGCAGGACATGGCCGAGGCCGATATGATCCTGCTGAACACCTGCCATATCCGCGAAAAAGCCGCCGAGAAAGTGTATTCCGACCTTGGCCGCATGAAGCCGCTGCATGACGCGAAACCCGACCTGAAAATCGGCGTTGCAGGCTGCGTGGCGCAAGCGGAGGGGGAGGAAATCATGCGCCGCCAACCCATGGTTGATCTGGTCGTGGGCCCGCAGACCTATCACCGCTTGCCCGAAATGATGAAGGCGGTGAATGCGGGGGGGCAAGCGCTCGACACTGATTTCCCACCTGAGGACAAGTTCGACCATCTTCCCAAACGTGTGCTGCCCGCGCGTAACCCGTCCGCGTTCCTGACGGTGCAGGAAGGCTGCGACAAGTTTTGTGCCTTTTGCGTGGTGCCCTACACACGCGGCGCTGAGGTTTCCCGCCCGGCGGACCGCATCCTGCTGGAGGCGGAAGCGCTTGTAGAGCGCGGCGTGCGGGAGATCACCCTGCTTGGGCAGAACGTTAACGCCTATCATGGGCATAAGGACGGGCTGGCCGGGTTGATCTGGAAGCTGTCGGAGATCAACGACCTAAAGCGCATCCGATTCACGACCTCGCACCCCAATGACATGGACGACGCGCTGATCGACGCACATGGCACCTGCGAGAAACTGATGCCCTACCTGCATCTGCCGGTGCAGTCCGGCTCTGACCGGATTTTGAGGGCGATGAACCGCAAGCATACGGCGGATGACTACCGTGACCTTATTGGCCGCATCCGCGATGCGCGGCCTGATTTGCTTTTGTCAGGCGATTTTATCGTTGGCTTCCCGGGCGAAACGGATGCCGATTTTGAGGCCACGATGCAGCTGGTGCGCGACGTGCATTACGGGCAAGCCTATTCGTTCAAATACTCCGCCCGCCCCGGCACGCCAGCGGCCGAAAAAGAAGATGTGCCCGCCGACGTGGCCACCGCGCGGCTGCATGAATTGCAGGCCCTGTTAAGTGCGCAACAATACCAGACCCAGGCTGACATGGTCGGGCGCAAGGTAGAGGTGCTATTCGAAAAGAAGGGCCGCCAGCGGGGGCAGCTGATCGGCAAGTCAGGCTACCTGCACGCGGTCCATGCCGAGGCCCCGGAGGCAATGATCGGCACGGTGCAGCGGGTGAGAATCGTCAATGACCTGACGAACTCTCTCACCGGAGAGCTGGTGGCTTGAGGCGTCCTGCGACGTCCGCCCGCCGGTTTTTTATGTCAACTTGATGAAATCTGGGGCGCGGCGCTTGCACCTCTGGGACCGAATTGGCAGCATCGGGTCAGCCAACAAAGGAGCACGGATTGACCTTCAGCACCTCTAATCCGCCTAGCGCGGATGCCTCGGACCCCGAACTTCTGCTCGAATTTCCCGATAACAGGCTGCTGATTGATCTTTGCGGAGAGTTGGACAGCCACCTGACCCAGATCGAATCCACCCTTGGCGTGCAGATTGTGCGCCGCGGCAACCAGCTTGCCGTAATGGGCGAGGCGCGGGACGAGGCGGGGCGCGCGCTGAACGCGCTTTATGTCCGGCTGGAAAGCGGCAAGGAGGTTGGACCAGCCGAGATTACCGCTGAGATCCGCATGGGTGGTTCCGACGCGGACACCGGCACGCGGGATGGTGACCAGATCGAGATGTTCAAAGGCGCCCCCGTCGAGATCAAGACCCGCAAGAAAACCATCGAGCCGCGCACCCAAGCCCAGAAGGACTATGTGCTGTCGCTGATGAATAACGAGCTGGGGTTCGGCATTGGTCCTGCGGGCACCGGCAAGACCTACCTAGCTGTGGCAGTGGGCGTGTCGAAGTTTCTCAATGGCGAGGTGGACCGGATCATCCTATCCCGCCCGGCCGTAGAGGCCGGCGAGAAGCTGGGCTACCTGCCCGGCGACATGAAGGACAAGGTCGATCCCTATATGCAGCCGCTCTATGACGCGCTGAATGATTTTCTGCCGGGCAAGCAGACCGCCAAGCTGATCGAGGAAAAGCGCATTGAGATCGCCCCGCTGGCCTTCATGCGGGGACGGACGCTGTCAAACGCGTTCGTTGTGCTGGATGAGGCGCAGAACGCGACGACGATGCAGATGAAGATGTTCCTGACCCGGCTGGGCCAGGGGTCGCGCATGGTGGTGACCGGCGATCGCAGTCAAGTGGACCTGCCGCGCGGCGTCAAGTCGGGGCTGCGCGACGCGGAGGATTTGTTGAAAGGGGTGAAGGGGGTCTCTTTCAACTATTTCACCTCCAAAGATGTGGTGCGCCACCCGCTGGTGGCCCGGATCATCGAAGCCTATGAGGCATTCGAGGCCAAACAGACGTGACCCAATTGTCGTCCCCTTCGGGGTCGGCATGATGCTTGCCGCCCCATGGCCGGTCTTGGCTTTGCAAAATACCAAGCTGAGCGCCGAAACTTTGCCGTATTCTTTGCCTAGCTCAGGGCTGTGCCGACTGACATGCAAGAGCTTCCATGTACGATACCATCGCCTCCTACGCCGTTCCGCTGTTTATCGGCGCGTCCTTCACCGGGGGTGTCTGTGTGTTCTTCCTTGTGATGATCCGAACGATCCGGCGGCGCAAGCAGATCCCGGCCGAGTGATCCGAAGCGCAGGTCCCAAATCGACATCAGGTGCGCCGGGTGATTGAGATCGAAGTGCAGATCACCGACCCGCGCTGGGACGACGCGGGCTTTGAGGGCATCGCGCAACGCGCCTGCAACGCTGTTGCGGGCCAGCTTGATCTGGCCGACGGGTTCGTGATCAGCGTGCTGGCCTGTGACGACGCTCGCATCACGGAGCTTAACGCGGATTTCAGAGACAAACCCGCGCCCACAAATGTGCTGAGCTGGCCTGACCGGGCCCTGCCCCGTGATCAACCGGGCAGCGTACCGGAGCGGCCCGACCCGTCAGACCCTGAGCTGGGAGACATTGCCATTGCCTATGACACCTGCGCAAAAGAAGCGCACCTACAGAGCAAGGTATTTGCCGATCATGTGGCCCATCTGATGATACATGGAATGCTGCATTTGCTGGGCTATGATCACCTGAACGACCAAGACGCCGCCCTGATGGAAGGGCTTGAGACCGAGATACTTGCAAAACTGGATATTCCAGACCCATATTAACAACATTGGCCCGCTTCTTCGGGCCACTTTTGGAAAAGGACCGATGGGCCCAGAAAACGACGGATCGTCTAGCGCAGCGCCGGGCGCGCAGACAGATGACTTTGACGCCGCCACCCGCAGGCCTGGCCTGTTTGAGCGGCTGACCGGTGTGCTTTCCCCAACCAAACCCGACGTGGTCGCAGGCGGTGTGGCCAACGAACGCGTTTTGAAACAGGGCATTGGCCTTGGCAATTTGCATGCCAAACGGGTAGAGGATGTGGCGATTCCGCGCGCGGATATGGTGTCGGTCCCGGTCGATATCGCGCTCGATGACCTCATTCAGGTGTTTCGCGACAGCGGCCTGACACGGCTACCGGTCTACAAAGAAACGCTGGACACCCCGATTGGCCTGATCCACCTCAAAGACCTTGCGTTGCAGCATGGCTTTGGCGGGAAGGGCGCGAAGAAGGGCGGGTTTTCCCTCAAGCGGCTGGTACGGGAGGTGATATTCGTGCCGCCCTCCATGCCCATAGGTGTGCTGCTGCAGCAGATGCAGTCGGGGCGCAAACACATGGCGCTGGTCATCGACGAATATGGCGGCGTGGACGGGTTGGTGACCATCGAGGACCTGATTGAACAGGTGATTGGCGAGATCGAGGATGAGCACGACATTGACGAAGCCGACACGTGGCGGTTGGAAAAGCCCGGCGTCTATATCGCCCAATCCCGCGCCCCGCTTGAGGATTTTGAGGCCGATATCGGGTTACGCCTGTCGGATGACGACACGGATGAGGAAATCGACACGCTCGGCGGGTTGGTTTTCATGATGATCGGCCGGGTCCCGATGCGGGGGGAGGTGGTAAAACATGCCTCCGGCGCGGAGTTCGAGATCGTCGACGCCGACCCACGCCGTATCAAACGCATCCGGGTGCGCATGCCGGGATTTGCCGCCGAATGATGCCGCGCCTGCCTGACGGGCGTTGGCCGGCTGCTGCCGGCGCCATCCTGCTGGGCGGGCTGGCAGGCTTTGGGCAAGCCCCCTGGTCGCTTTGGCCGGTGACGCTTCTGGCTCTTGGCGCCTTGTTCTGGTGGTTGCGCGATGTCACGTCTGCACGGCGCGCGGCGTGGCTGGGCTGGGCTGCGGGTGCCGGCTATGTCTGCGTCTCGCTTTTCTGGATTGTCGAACCCTTTCTTGTAGACCTGCCGCGCCATGGCTGGATGGCACCCTTCGCCCTGTTCTTCATGGCCGCAGGGTTTGGGCTGTTCTGGGCTTTGGCCTTTTGGGCGGGATACGTCGTTGCGGGGCGGGGCCGCCACGTTGCAGCCACCGCCATCACACTGACCCTGACGGAGATGACGCGAGGCGTCATCCTGACGGGCTTTCCATGGGCGACCATCGGCCATGTCTGGATCGGGCATGACGTCATGCAGCTTGCGGCCTGGGGCGGGGCGGGGCTGCTGACCTTGCTGACCTTGTTGATTGCCGCCATCCCCGCGGCATTGCCCCGCCCAGCGCTTGGCGTCAGTGCCGCCCTTCTACTGCTGAGCATCGCCTGGGGAGGGGGGGCCGCGCGGCTGGCGTCGGTTGACCTGCCCGCCTTCGGTCCTGCAGTGCGGGTCATCCAGCCCAATGCGGCGCAGCATCTGAAATGGGACCCGGCGTATATCCCCACCTTCCTGAACCGGCAACTGACAATGACAGCGGCGCCGCAGGAAAACCCGCTCGCTTTGATTGTCTGGCCTGAGACGTCGATCACGACGCGGCTGGGGCAGGCGGGTTCGGTGATTGCGGCGATGGCCGATGCGGCGGGGGGCGTGCCGGTGGTTTTCGGTGCCAATCAGTTTGTCGACGGCGCTTTTCGCAACGCATTGGCCGTCATGGGCGGCAGTGGCCAGCTGCATCAGGTCTACCACAAGCACCACCTTGTCCCGTTTGGCGAATATGTTCCACTGGGCGACTGGCTGTCGCGCTTTGGGATACGCGGCCTTGCCGCACGGGAGGGCGGGGGCTTCGCGCCCGGCCCCGGTCCAACCCTGATCGATGTGCCGGGCCTTGGCAGTGCGCTGCCGCTGATTTGTTATGAGCTGATTTTTCCGCGGCACGTTCACATGGCGGAACGCCCGGACCTGATCATCCAGATCACGAATGACGCCTGGTTCGGCAATATTTCGGGCCCCTATCAACACTTGGCGCAGGCCCGCCTCCGCGCGGTTGAGCAGGGGGTTGGGTTGGTCCGCTCCGCCAATACCGGGGTTAGCGCGGTGATTGATGCCGTGGGGAATGTCACCAAGCAGGCCCCGCTGAATGAGGCCGGCTATCTTGATACGCCGCTGCCATCCGCTTTGCCTGCGACGCCTTATAGCAAGACCGGGGATCTGCCGATTGCCCTTGTTATTTGTTTGTTATTGTTTCTGTTCAGGATTGTACCGTATTCAATAACCGACATTGACGGGCGAGTGCGACCAGACTAAGGCTCGGCAGTCTTTTGTCACAACGGCTTCCTGGCGTGGCAATTCATTTCAATGGAGCGCTGTTCATGGCCCGTAATAATTACCTTTTCACTTCGGAATCAGTTTCTGAAGGCCACCCCGATAAAATTTGTGACCGCATTTCCGATGCAATTCTCGACGCGTTTCTGGCGGAAGAGGCCATGGCACGAGTGGCTTGCGAGACCTTTGCCACGACCGACCGGGTTGTTGTCGGGGGCGAGGTTGGGCTGTCGTCACGCGACAGGCTGGACAGCTTCATGGGGGGAGTCGAAGAAATCGTGCGTGGTTGCGTCAAGGATATCGGCTACGAGCAGGAAGGGTTCCACTGGGAGAACCTGCGATTCGAGAACCTTTTGCACCCGCAATCCGCTCATATTGCGCAAGGTGTGGATAATGACGGCGCGGGTGACCAAGGCATCATGTTTGGCTATGCTTGCACTGAAACCCCTGAACTGATGCCTGCGCCAATTCAGTATTCCCACGCGATTTTGCGTAATCTTGCCGAGGCGCGGCATGCCGGGAAAGTGCCGCAGCTGGGACCAGATGCCAAATCCCAGCTTTCCGTCCGCTACGAAGGCGGCAAGCCTGTTGGGGTGACATCGATCGTTCTGTCGACGCAGCATCTGGACGAGACGATGAGCTCTGATGATGTGCGCGACTTGGTTGCCCCCTATATTCGCGACACCCTGCCCGAGGGCTGGATCACGGACGCGACCGAATGGCATGTCAACCCGACCGGAAAGTTTGTCATCGGCGGGCCTGATGGTGATGCAGGTCTGACGGGGCGCAAGATCATTGTTGATACTTATGGCGGTGCCGCGCCGCATGGCGGTGGTGCTTTCTCGGGCAAAGACCCGACCAAGGTAGATCGTTCGGCAGCCTATGCCGCGCGCTACCTGGCCAAAAACGTGGTGGCCGCCGGGATGGCCAGCCGCTGCACGATCCAGCTGAGCTACGCGATCGGGGTGGCCAAGCCGCTCTCGATCTATTGTGACACCTATGGGACGGGTGAAGTGGCAGAGGCCGCTATTGAAAAAGCCGTTGCCGATTGCATGGACCTGACACCGCGCGGGATCATCGAGCATCTCAATCTGCGCCGCCCGATCTATCAGCGCACGGCCGCCTATGGGCATTTTGGCCGGCAGCCGGCTGAGGACGGCGGTTTTTCATGGGAAAAAACCGACCTTGTCGATGGCCTAAAAAAGGCAATCTAGGCGCGATGGCTCTGAAGCGCTTATCGTCACCGATTCGTGCCAAGGTCGTGGCCGTTCTGACGGCCACGACCTTCTGTATCGTTGGCGTAAGCGTCTTCGCCGCAGCAGCGCAGGAAACCACGCAAAGCGGGAGCACGAAGTTTCGTCTTCAGGACTCGCGCCTGATCTACGACACGATCAACCTGCCTGACGACGTGACAGGTGGTATCCAAGGCGATGATGCGGAGGTACTGCGGCTGCTGCTTAAGGACAATCCCGAAGTTACGCTGTTAGAGCTGAATTCCGGCGGCGGATCGCTTTGGGCCTCCCATAAAATCAGCGACATCGTGATTGATTATGGCCTCGACACTCATGTGAACGGCGAATGCAGCAGCAGCTGCGTACGGGTTTTTTTGGCTGGCGAGGCCCGCAGCATGAGCCGCGGTTCTCGCATGGGGTTTCACCGTTACTGGTGGGACCCTGAAAGCGTTGAAGGGTATTACAACCGCGAGGCGGAGCAGGAAGGCTGGAACGACCCGTTCGAGTTCTCTTCTTGGGTCTACGAAGACACGCAGCGCGAGGTTCACCAAGCGCTTCTCTACATGGTAGAACGCGGCGTTGACCCGGTCTTTGCGATCGAGACCTTCGGCGCGCAGGCGGGGGATATGTGGTTTCCCTACCGCATCCGGCTGGTGGCAGCCGGGGTGCTGACGAAATGAGCGGCCGCCGCAGGGCGGGACCTCTGTCAGGCTGAGAGCGATGAGCGACAAACAGCATTACGGACCCTTAGCGCGCAAGCTGAAGCGCAATTTTTATGGTCGGATCAAGGGTCATAATCTGAAGCCCCATCAGGCTGATTGGCTGGAGGCGGACCTGCCCGCGCTCTCCCCCGGGGCGATCACGTTCGAGGATAACCCGGACCGCGTGCCGCTGGACTTGAAGCAGCGCTTTGGTGGCCGCCCCGTTTGGCTGGAAGTTGGGTTTGGCGCGGGCGAGCATCTGCATCACATGGCTGACTTGAACCCGGACGCGGCTTTTATCGGTTGCGAGCCCTACCTGAACGGTGTCGCGGCCCTGTTGGGCAAGCTGCGGCGGCAGCCACGGCCCAATGTTGCTGTGCATGCGGGCGACGCGCGGGATCTGTTCGACGTTTTGCCGAACCAAAGCATTGCCAAAGCATTTCTACTTTACCCCGACCCCTGGCCCAAGGCGCGCCACCACCGACGCCGCTTTGTGACGCCTGAGCATCTGGCGCCATTGCACCGTGTCCTGCAACCCGGCGCAGAATTTCGTGTGGCCACCGACATCCCCGACTATGTGCGCCAGACGATGGAGGAGGTGCCGAGGGCAGGGTTTGAGTGGCTGGTGAAAGGGCCTGAGGACTGGCGGGAGCCCTGGCAGGACTGGTTGTCGACCCGCTACGAGCAGAAAGCCCTGCGAGAGGGACGGGTGCCCCATTACATGACTTTCCGCAGGCTTTGACCGGCAGGTGCGCGTTCCGCGCCCACGATGCTTTTGCGCGCGCCGCGCGGGTCATTCTTGAGGGCGCTGCCCTCAAACTCCCGGAGTATTTTTGAAACAGTGATGGGGCGATGGACGCCGCCGTCGGGCTGGTTTATCACCGCCGCGATGACCCTGACCTGAGAGTTTCCGACCATGTCCAGCCACGGCGCACCGATCCCGATGACCGCCCATAAATCAGGCCCGCTGCGCGGCGTGGCCGAGGTGCCGGGCGACAAGTCGATCTCCCACCGGTCGCTGATACTCGGTGCGCTTTGCGTGGGTGAGACCAAGGTGAGCGGCCTGCTCGAAGGGCAGGACGTGCTGGATACCGGGCGGGCAATGCAGGCTTTTGGGGCTGATGTGGTGAACCATGGCGGCGGCAGCTGGTCGGTGCATGGGGTAGGTGTTGGTGGCTTTGGCGAGCCCGGGCAGGTGATTGACTGCGGGAATTCCGGCACCGGGGTACGGCTGATCATGGGGGCCATGGCGACCTGCCCGATCACCGCGACCTTCACCGGCGACGTCTCGTTGAATGGCAGGCCCATGGGCCGGGTTACGGATCCGCTTGCGTTGTTCGGCACGCAAAGCCATGGCCGGTCCGGCGGTCGGCTGCCGATGACGATCATTGGCGCTGCCGACCCGGTTCCGGTGCGCTACACGGTGCCGATGCCGTCGGCCCAGGTTAAATCAGCGGTGCTGCTGGCAGGGCTGAACGCCCCCGGCGAAACTGTGGTGATCGAGAAGGAGGCGACCCGTGACCATACCGAGCGTATGCTCACGGGGTTCGGCGCGACCCTGCGCACCGAGGAAAGCGCGGAAGGGCGGGTGATCACCCTGACCGGTCAGCCGGAATTGCAGCCGCAGCAGATCGTGGTGCCACGCGACCCGTCATCGGCGGCCTTCCCGGTATGTGCGGCCTTGATCGTCGAGGGCTCGGACGTGCTGGTGCCGACCATCGGGCTGAACCCGACGCGGGCGGGGCTGTTCACCACGTTGCGCGAGATGGGCGCGGACCTGACTTACGAAAACATGCGGGAAGAAGGGGGCGAGCCGGTTGCCGACCTGCGGGCGCGTTTCTCCCCCGAGATGAAAGGGGTTGAGGTCCCGCCGGAACGCGCGGCCTCGATGATTGACGAATACCCGATCCTGTCGGTCGTGGCCTCCTTCGCCCAGGGGCGCACCTATATGGCCGGCGTCAAAGAGCTGCGGGTCAAGGAAAGCGACCGGATTGACGCCATGGCCGTCGGGTTGCGTGCCAATGGGGTGGATGTGGACGAGACGGAAGACAGCTGGACCGTGCATGGCCGGGGCGCGGATGGGGTGCCGGGCGGGGCGACTTGCGCCACGCATCTCGACCACCGGATTGCCATGTCCTTCCTGTGCCTCGGGATGGCGGCGCAGAAACCCGTTTCGATTGATGATGGCGGGGCGATTGCAACCTCCTTCCCGATTTTTGAGGCCTTGATGGGGGGGCTGGGCGCGCAGCTGACGCGGGACACACAGTGACCCGGATGGGCGTCATCAAGCGCCTTGCCTTTGTCACGGCGGTTCTGTTTGGGGCCGTGAGCTACGTGGCCTTTTTCAAGGTCCAGCAGGGGAGTTTCACCAACAAGCTGCTTGATCTGCGGGTGCTGGGATATACGCCCAAAGAGGCCGTGACGTTTGCAGGTAACCTTGGTGCCGAGGCGCGGTCCGCTTATCTGGATGTCTACCTCATACTTGATGCGGGCTTGATCCTGTTTCTGAGCGCCCTGCTATATGCATGCGCGACCGCGCTGCGGCCCCGGCGGTTCTGGCAGGTTGCCATAGGGTTCACTGCAATCTACGCGCTTGCTGATTTTGCCGAGAATTATCTCGTTGCGCAGCTCGTCATGGGTGCCTCTCACGGTGCGCGGCTTGCGAGCTGGATGACAGCGATCAAATTCGCCGCCTTGTCGCTGGCCTTTGCGTCCCTGATACAGTGTTGGCGTCAGGGAAGGGGATCGGATGATATTCACAGTCGCGATTGACGGGCCAGCTGCGGCGGGCAAGGGGACGATCTCTGCCCGGGTGGCGGATCATTTCGGCTTTGCGCATCTGGATACCGGGCTGATCTACCGGGCCACCGGCGCGCGGGTGCTGGCGGGGGAGGACCCGATTGCGGCGGCGCGGGCGCTATCGCCTGCTGATCTGGCGCGCGACGATTTGCGCACGGGGGAGGTGGCGCAGGCGGCCTCCCGTGTGGCGGCCATCGCCGAGGTGCGCGCGGCGTTGATTACTTTTCAGAAGAACTTTGCCCGCCGGGATGGCGGCGCGGTGCTGGATGGGCGTGACATTGGCACGGTGATTTGCCCGGAAGCCGAGGTGAAGATGTTTGTAACCGCCTCCGACGAAATACGGGCGGAGCGGCGCTACCTTGAGCTGTCCGGCAAGGGGCAAGACGTCACACGGGACGGCGTGCTGCGCGATCTGCGTAAACGCGATGCCCGCGACCGCGACCGGGACGCGGCCCCGATGATGGCGGCCGCCGATGCGCTGGTGCTGGATACCTCTGACATGAGCATCGGGCAGGCGGTTGATGCCGCCATTGCCCATGTCGCCGTCCGCCGTGATGCCGATGCGGGGTGATCCGGCTGGCGCCGCCTCTTGATGGCTTGCCCTTTTGCCCATGCCACGCTATACGCGCGACTGTCGAAGGGGTGAGAACAACCTCGCGGCGTGATCGCTACGGGCAGGGTCGGTTTTCCGGCCCTTCTTGTTTTGGGAAACGCCACAACCCCGAGGACCAACTGAAACCCTAAAGACCGGCGGAGACAACCGCACGGCCCGCATAAAACACTTGTTAGGAAACCTACGCCACATGGCTACAAACGCATCTATGGAGGAATTCGAAGCCCTCCTGAACGAAAGCTTCGAAATGGACACGCCGGACGAGGGTTCGGTTGTCAAAGGCAAAGTGCTCGCCATCGAGGCCGGCCAAGCCATCATCGACATCGGCTACAAAATGGAAGGCCGCGTCGATCTGAAAGAATTTGCAAACCCTGGCGAAGCGCCTGACCTGTCCGTTGGGGACGAGGTCGAGGTCTTCCTGGACCGCGTCGAAAACGCACGCGGCGAGGCCTCCATCAGCCGCGACAAAGCGCGCCGCGAGGAAGCCTGGGATCGTCTGGAAAAAGCGTATGCCGACGAAGAGCGCGTCGAAGGCGCAATCTTTGGCCGCGTCAAAGGCGGGTTCACCGTGGATCTGGGCGGCGCTGTTGCGTTCCTTCCCGGCTCCCAAGTGGATGTGCGCCCTGTGCGCGACGCGGGCCCTCTGATGGGTCTGAAGCAGCCGTTCCAAATCCTGAAAATGGACCGCCGCCGTGGTAACATCGTTGTGTCGCGCCGCGCCATCCTTGAGGAATCCCGCGCTGAACAGCGTGCGGAAGTCATCGGCAACCTCACCGAAGGTCAGGCCGTGGACGGCGTCGTCAAAAACATCACCGAATACGGGGCGTTCGTCGATCTTGGCGGTGTAGACGGCCTGCTGCACGTTACCGACATGGCATGGCGCCGCGTCAACGACCCACGCGAGATCCTCTCCATCGGAGAGACGATCAAGGTGCAGGTCATCAAGATCAACAAAGAGACGCACCGCATCAGCCTTGGCATGAAGCAGCTGCAGGACGACCCATGGGAAGCCGTGGCCGCCAAATATGCGCTGGATTCAACCCATCAGGGCCGCGTGACCAACATCACCGATTACGGTGCATTTGTTGAGCTGGAGCCCGGTGTTGAAGGTCTGGTCCACGTCTCGGAAATGTCTTGGACCAAGAAGAACGTGCACCCCGGCAAGATCGTGTCCACCAGCCAAGAAGTTGAGGTCATGGTACTGGAGATCGACAGCGCCAAGCGCCGCGTCTCCCTTGGTCTCAAGCAGACCATGCGCAACCCGTGGGAAGTCTTCGCAGAGAACAACCCTGTCGGCACTGAGATCGAGGGCGAGGTCAAGAACATCACCGAATTCGGTCTGTTCGTGGGGCTCGACAACGATATCGACGGCATGGTGCACCTGTCCGACATCACCTGGGAAGGTCGTGGCGAGGATGCGCTTGGCGACTTCCGCAAGGGCGACATGGTCAAGGCCGTTGTCACCGAGGTCGATGTCGAGAAAGAGCGTATCTCCCTGTCGATCAAGGCGCTGGACGGCTCCTTCGACACAGCGGTTGATGGGGTCAAGCGTGGCTCGATCATCACCGTTGAGGTCACCTCCATCGAGGATGGCGGCATCGAGGTCGAGTATGAGGGCATGAAATCCTTCATCCGCCGCTCCGACCTGTCGCGCGACCGTGCCGAGCAGCGCCCTGAGCGCTTCGGCGTGGGCAACAAGGTCGACGTGCGTGTCACCAATGTCGACGCCAAAACCCGCAAGCTGGGTCTGTCGATCAAGGCGCGCGAGATCGCTGAAGAGAAAGAGGCCGTCGAACAGTATGGCTCCTCGGACTCCGGCGCGTCCCTTGGCGACATTCTGGGTGCGGCGCTGAAGTCTGACGACTAAGTCACGTCTAAAAACATTTCTATCGAAGCCCCGCCAATCACTGGCGGGGCTTTTTTGGTATATCATCTACGTCTCAACACAAACGATTTGCCGTGGTTTGCTGACACGATCTGAGCGCGCCTGCGAATCGCAGCGACTTGTCCTTGTCAACCAACTATGACGTGCACGTCGTCCGGTCCTTTGCGGCCCCTCCGCGCAAAAAGGATGCAAAATCATGGATTTTCAGCCCTTTAAGCGGTCGTGATCGCTAGGTAACACCTTTTCTCACGTCTGCGATTGCGCCTATAGTCCAATCAGGTGGGCCGCCCCCTGACAGCCGTGTTTATCCTGGGGAGGATATGTATGATACGTTCCGAGTTAATCCAGAAGATTGCTGACGAGAATCCTCATCTCTATCAGCGCGATGTCGAACGGATTGTTAGCACCATTTTTGAGGAAATCATTGACGCCATTTCAAGCGGGAACCGCGTAGAGCTGCGTGGCTTTGGCGCGTTCTCTGTCAAAAAGCGCGACCCGCGTGTCGGACGGAACCCACGAACGGGCGAAGCCGTCCATGTGGACGAGAAACACGTACCCTTCTTCAAAACCGGCAAGCTGCTGCGGGACCGGTTGAACGGCAAAGAGGCTGACAAATGATGCGCTACATCAAATATCTTTTCCTGGCCGCCGTAGGTTTCTGCCTGATGATCCTCGCCTTGGCCAATCGCCAGATGGTGGGCATCAAGCTGCTGCCTGAGGAGCTTGCAACCTATCTTGGCCAGCCGATCAGCTACGAGCTGCCGCTTTTCGTCGTGATCTTCGCGGGCATCGTTCTGGGGCTACTCATCGGCTTCGTTTGGGAATGGCTGCGGGAGCATAAGCACCGCACCGAGGCCCGCGCGCAGCGCCGCGAAAAAGAAAAGCTGGAGCGTCAGGTCAAAGGTATGCGTGCCGAGAAGGCTCAAGGCCAGGACGAAGTGCTTGCCCTGCTTGACGGCGCCAGCGCCTGAACAAGGCGCGGAGCATCCGGCCATGACCACCACTCGTGTGAAAATCTGCGGTCTTCGGACCGCCGCCGATGTTGATTCCTGCGTAACCGCAGGCGCGGCCTATGTGGGTTTTGTCTTCTTTCCAAAATCGCCGCGTCACTTGGCGACCAGTGACGCGGCGGACTTAGCACGGGATGTCCCCGCTGGTCTGGCGAAGGTCGGCTTGGTCGTGGACGCGGACGACGCGGCGCTTGATGCGCTTCTCTCTGACGTGCCGTTGGACATGTTGCAGCTGCATGGAAACGAGACCCCTAAACGCGTTGCCGAGGTTCGGAGCAGGTTCGGGCTGCCTGTGATGAAGGCCGTGGGTGTCGCGGGGGAGGAAGACCTGCCCGCCATCGACGACTACGCCCATGTCTGCGACCAGCTTCTCATCGACGCCAAACCACCCAAAGCGGCGAAACTGCCGGGCGGCAACGGGCTAAGCTTTGACTGGCGTCTGATTGCGGGGCGCAAATGGTCGGTGCCATGGATGTTGGCAGGCGGGCTGACCCCTGACAATGTGGCTGAGGCGATCCGCTTGACCGGGGCGGCCCAGCTTGACGTCTCCTCCGGCGTGGAAAGCAGCCCAGGGGTCAAGGACCCGGCGCTGATTTCGGCCTTTGTTAAGGCGACGATCACCGTTTCTTAACCTGCCGCGCGACTTGCAGGCGCATGAGACAGCTAGCCCCGCCGACGAGCCCGGACGTCTGGTTCCGGCATCTCTTCGCGTCCAAATCCGCGCCTTTTACGCGGAGATTGCCAGACGTGGTTGCAACGCAGTCGAGAATGACGGGCAGGCGGTGGTGTTTGCAATGCCTCCCCCGTGCGCGCGCCGGTACTGGGCGGGCAAACTCTCACTGAGAGTTTGGACCCGGAGTTTCTGTGAAACTCTGAGTGCAGCGGCTTTACCCGCGACATTCGGCGGGCTACATCAGCTAAGTTGCCAAATGGAGCCCACGCGATATGCCTGACGACATTCTCAATTCCTTCATGACCGGCCCGGACGAGCAGGGGCGTTTTGGTAAATTCGGTGGCCGCTTCGTGTCGGAAACCCTGATGCCGCTCATCCTTGAGCTGGAAGATCAATATGAGCATGCCAAGACTGACCAGAGCTTCTGGGACCAGATGGATTTCCTGTGGAAGCACTATGTGGGCCGACCGTCCCCCCTGTACCACGCGGAGCGGCTGACAGAGCGGTTTGGCGGTGCCAAGATCTACCTCAAGCGCGACGAGCTGAACCATACCGGCGCCCATAAGATCAACAACGTATTGGGCCAAATCATCCTGGCGCGCCGCATGGGCAAGACCCGCATTATAGCTGAAACGGGCGCGGGTCAGCATGGGGTCGCGACGGCAACGGTCTGCGCCAAGTTTGGCTTGAAATGCGTGGTCTATATGGGCGCCCATGATGTGGAGCGGCAGGCCCCAAACGTCTTCCGCATGCGGCTTCTGGGCGCCGAGGTTGTACCTGTCACCAGCGGGCGCGGCACGCTGAAAGACGCCATGAATGACGCGCTACGGGACTGGGTCACTAACGTGCGCGACACGTTTTACTGCATCGGCACGGTGGCAGGCCCACACCCGTACCCTGCCATGGTGCGCGACTTTCAGGCCATCATCGGCAAGGAAACGAAGGTCCAGATGCAGGAGGCCGAGGGTCGTTTGCCAGACACAATTATCGCGGCGATCGGCGGTGGCTCCAACGCCATGGGGCTGTTCTTCCCCTTCCTCGACGACAAGGACGTGCGCATCATAGGCGTAGAGGCTGGCGGCAAGGGCGTGAATGATAAGATGGAGCATTGCGCCTCCCTGACCGGTGGGCGGCCCGGCGTGCTACACGGCAATCGCACCTACCTGCTGCAGGATGAGGACGGTCAAATTCTTGAGGGTCATTCGATTTCCGCCGGGCTCGATTACCCCGGCATCGGGCCGGAACATTCCTGGCTGCATGAGATCGGACGCGCGGAATATGTCTCCATCACCGACAGGGAAGCGTTGGCGGCGTTCCAGCTTTGCTGCGAGGACGAGGGGATCATCCCCGCGCTGGAGCCGTCCCATGCGCTGGCCCATGTCGCCAAGATCGCGCCGGACCTGCCCAAGGATCACATCATCTGCATGAACATGTGCGGGCGAGGCGACAAGGACATATTCACCGTCGCCAAGGCGCTTGGTTTCGAGATGGGCGAATTCGCGTAGACTTGCCCTTTTGAAATGCCTGGAGAGGCATGATCGATGTGGGTTGAGTCGCCGGGTTCTGTGATCCCGGCGATTTTCTGTTCACGCGCGCGACAAAGACGAGGGAGAGCTGAATAGATGGCAATATGCCCTGTCTAGGCTTAAGTGGCTGATAATGCTATATTTTAGTTTCTAAACTTTCGTTTATGCGCAGGTGCCAAAAGTTTATGCGGCCTAAACTAAACTTTTGAACCCTATCACTTGACGAATTCCTGCCTCAAAACAGCCGAAATCATCGGTTCAATAACAATGTAGGTGTTCACATGGAAAAAGTCGTCTTCATCCTCAGCATATCAATCCTCTTGGTCCTCGGCCCTCAACACGCGGCAGAGGCCTTCATGTCTCAGACCGACACCGCGCAGGGTCCGGCTGTGACATTGGGGCGGTAACAGGATTACTATTATGGCAATCAAGAGCATCTCCAAAATCGCCCTCATCGGCATGTTTTTCTTATCAGGCGCTGCCCAAGCCGGACCTACGGACGAGGTAATCGCGCAGCTTCAGCAGATGGGTTATAGCGAAATCCGGCTAACAAAGACGTGGCTGGGACGCTCCCGTATTGTGGCGAAATCCCCGAAGCACAGCCGTGAGATTGTTTTGAACAGCAACACGGGCGAGATTCTGCGCGATGCCGTTGACGTTGCGGGGGGCACCGCCACATCGGTGATCCGGTCCCAGACAACGGGTCAGGCCGTGCCGAAATCCGGTCAGACCGGGAACGGCTCCGAAAACGTGAATGCAAATGCTGCTGGGAATGGCAACAGCGGCGGCAACGGTGGTGGGAACGGCAACAGTGGCGGCGGCGGAAATGATGGTGGCGGCGGCGGAAATGGCGGCGGCAACGGTGGTGGAAATGGTGGAGGGCGCAACAAGTAGGTCCTGCCCGCTCATAGCGGGTGACGGGGGCTGCTCGATGTCAGAACTGTAGATGAGCGACACCGCAACTCTTCCATACACACCGAAGCTATCGCATATGCTGGTAGCGGTGCTGGCCGTGCAGGTGGCCTGCGGGATGATCTTTATCTACGACATAATGGCCTCGATCTTCGGCCTCCGAACCAGCCCGATCAACTGGCAGATACGCGAGTTGATCGAAATCGGCGCAATCATGGGGCTGCTTCTTGGCAGCCTTTTGGGCTTTGTGGCCCTGCGCCGGACCGAGACCAGCTTGCGCAAAGCCGAAGGCCAGGTCCGCGTGGCCTCGGGCGCCTTCATGGAGGTGCTGGAGGAGCATTTCGAAAGCTGGGGTCTGACGCCCGCTGAACGCGACGTGGCCACGTTTGCCTTCAAAGGCATGTCACTGAAAGAGATCGCGGGCTTACGCAACACCTCAGAAGGCACGGTCAAGGCGCAGACCAACGCAATCTACCGCAAAGCCGGGGTGAGCGGTCGCTCTCAACTTCTGAGCCTTTTTGTCGAAGACCTCATGGCCGAGTCGCTGGTCTAAGCGCTCAGGGCGGGCAGACGGTAGTGCCGTGCTGTCAAAATATCTCAAACAAGCCACAACCTTAAAACGGTTTGGAAAACTGAGATAAGTTTTTCACTGCAGGCCGCCTTTTTCATTTGTTACGTGAGCGGGTAATTTTGTTACGTCGAAGCGATGGTGCCGTGGCGGCCTTTTTTCAGTCCATCTTGGATCGCATTGCATCGGATAGACCCCAACTCCCGATCCAGTGAAACGGAGCTTAGCGGGTGCAGGTGATCACTGCCCCGGTGCGGATCAGCCCTGTTGAGGCAGTCTGTCAAGGTCGAGACGCAGATCGGAAGACGCGTTACCCGCTCTCAGATGTAGCTCATAGATAGACCAGTGGACTTTTGGTCCTTTTGTAGCGGGTTCGACTCCCGTCATCACCCGTGGCCATGCGGAGACGCTTTGCGTTCGCCACCCATCCGTTTTTGGTACGTCAACAAAATCGGATGTCTGGTCACGCCCGTCTGGGACGGTCAGAGCGTTGCAAACCGCAAGGGCTGCAGCGACATGACTGGCTCCTCGATCTCCGCCGCTGCCTGACCCTGACCGAGGGAAATCGTGCACTGTTGATCCGCAGAGAGCGGATTCGTACCATCTTGGGTGCGGGCGAACCTCTTCTGCGAAGGCCGGATGAGTTCAAGCCCCACGACATCTCCAAAGGCGCATTCGAGCCGACCTTTGAAAGCGCTTTGCGCCGGTGCCATCCCGACCTGTTTGCAGCAAACCTCACCGAATTCCGCACCGCGGAGAATGAGCCGGCTGTCATAAGCCTGGATCGGTTCATTGACAGGGTGATGTCGTCTGAGAGCAGGCTGACAGTGTGGACCGACGCAGGTCTCTGGGCCATGACCGGCGTCAACCTGCGTGATGGCTTCGATGTACCCGAGGCCCATGTCGCGCTCCTAAGCGTGGATGGCGCTGACGCTTGATGCGCGGCTGGCCGACAAGCTGGTCGTCGATGCGGAGGTTGCTGACGCGGTCCGAGCCGAGATGCGCGACATACTAACCGGCTTCGTTGCCGCAGAAAAAGAGGCAGAGGTCAACGTGATCCGGCGCCGGGAAGAGACAAACGCCACGCATTCGCTTCTTAACACGGCAAGGGTAATGGTTGAGAACCCGGTGATGATCCGCTCAAAGAGCTGGATGCGCTGGAAACCATTGCCTGCCGTGTTGAGCGTTTGACCGTTAACAAAGGGGTGGACGGGCTGCTTAATGACATCGCGCGTCTGTGTGGCTGAACAATCGAGCCATCCGCTCGTCGGTCTACCGGGTAGTCTGGGTTTCTTGCATAGACTGCCGAGAGAGGCATGATGCGCGCCTGACCTAAGCCCCGAATACAGCAGCCACATCGAATACTGCTGCCAAACAAGCACAGCATTTCTGTTTTTATTATACCGCCACGATGCAACGCTCGATAGGATGCTAGGACTTGCCATCGCCCGCCCCTATCGCAGGAAAGCAGATGTTCGGCACTGACAAAGTACTTTTCCAGTTTCGCGGCCCATGGGGTATCCCCGTGCAGGTTGCGCCGAGCCTTTTGATGCTGGCGCTGATTTTCGTATCCCTCCTTGGCACCGCCGATCTGACGATCAGTCTGACCTTTGTCGGGATGATGGTTCTGTCGATCTTCCTGCATGAGCTGGGTCACGCATGGGGCTGCCGCGTTCAAGGGGTTGGCGTGCGCCGCATTATGCTGCATGGCGGCGGCGGGTTTTGCGAGCATGACCGCGTCCGCTCTGCCGATCAGCAGGAGTTGATTGTGGCCATGGGGCCAATCGTCAATCTTGCTTTGTGGGCAATGGCCTCCCTAATTTCCCCTTATCTCTCAGACGGCTTGCTGGGCTCGGCCGTTCATTGGTTTGCTCAGATCAACCTGTTTCTGGCTATCTTCAACCTACTGCCCGTGATGCCATTGGACGGCGGAAAACTGTTTCAACTTGCCCTGATGCGCGTCGTGCCGGCGGCGCAGGCCACGCGCATGGCCGGATGGGTGGGGCTGGTGCTCAGCCTGATCTGGATCCCAACGATGATCTGGGTGTTTTTCTCTTTCGGGCTGGTGCTGTTTTTTATCCCACCCGTCAGGCTCCACTGGCAGATGGCACGGGTAGAGACCTAGCTTTCCGTGTCCAGCGTATATTGCGTCAGAATATCCAACGGCACGATGTCCAGCGCGTTTTGATGCGTGGCGGCTAGATGAACCCGCGGGGCCGCCCCCTCGTCATGGGCTTGCAAAAAACGTGCGGCGCAAAGGCACCAGCGGTTGCCGGGTTTCAGCCCTGCGAAGCCAAATTCGGGTCGGGGTGTGGACAGGTCATTGCCTAGGTATTTCGACAGGGCCAAGAACTCCGCCGTCATCACCGCGCAAACCGTGTGGCTACCCTGATCCATCGGGCCGGTATCGCAACAGCCATTGCGGAAAAAGCCGGTCACCGGGTCCATAGAACAGCTTTCTAGCGGTTGCCCCAAGACATTGAGGGAGGGATCCATATTCATAACATCAGCTTTCCCATTGCGGGCGCCAGTCGATCCAGCGCCCATGAAAATCCGCCCGACCAAGCGACATCCGCCCATTGCCCGGCCAAAGGGTGAGCGTCAGCGCGGCACCATCACCCTCATCATCCGCCTCCATCCCCATCCATGCAAGGGGGGCGTCAGCGCTTGCGCGCAAGCCTGCGTCAAGAATGGCACCTTTACAGAGGTGCTGCGCCTTTGCGGGCAAGTATTGCCAGGCAATCGTGTGGTAAATCAGGTGCGTTTGCCCTGCCATGGGGGCCTTCAGGCGGTGCGGCAGCCAATCTGCGGCATCTGCCTTGTCAACAAGCTGCGATCCGGCCGCGATGGCCGCATCCGTAAGCGCCCGCCGCGCCGGTTGATCAGGCCAAAGATACGCCCGCAGACGAAGCAGATTATCCGGCCCGGTCAGCGGGTTAAGATCGCAACCCCTTGCTTGGGCGACGGTGAAAGGCGTGGCCTCGGGCAATGCTCCGCGCCAATCGGGGCGCAACGTCAACACCGGCCTTGGGTGACCCCTGTGCTGCCCTGAAACCTCAAGGCCAAACTGATCGAAATTCAGATTTAGCCCGCCACTCGCCCCGATTTCAGACAGGCAAAGCGGCAGGCCGAACCTTTGGGCCAGAAGATGACCCACGGGGATGAGCGCTGCGGCCCGGCGCACCTCGTTGGTTTGGGGCGGGCTTTGCATCAGTTCCGCCAACTGGTTCGCATGAACCCGCAGCGCGTTCTCCACCGCGCGCCAGAGCGCTTCGTCGTCCACCTCATGCGGCGGATAGGTGGCGGCTAAGGCGGCGTCAGATCCGTCAAGCACCAGCGCGTGCAGGCTGCCCGCCAGCCTAAGGGGCAGGGAGGCGCCGCGACTGCTGCGGTCGCCCGGCCAGTTAATCATCAGGTCTATAAGCTGTGTGCCGGGGCGTAGTTTATCGGCGATCAGCGTCAGCAACCGCTGCATGAAGGGGGAGCCTAGACGGCCGCAGGCTTTCCCCTGCTCGCGGAATATGTTTGCCAGCGCATCGCGGCTCACAACGCGTTTACGATGGCCCGGAACACCGCAATGTTCTGTTCGGCCACGCCGTCCTGGCGGAAGTTTCGATCAGCGGCGGTGGTGGCGATGACGACGCCTGCGGGGCGGTTGATGTAGATATATTGCCCGTAAATCCCACGTGCCATGAACTCCCCTTCGGTGGCGCTCACAGGGATCCACCACTGGTAGCCATAGCTGATCTGGCCCGGCACCGTCGGAGCCGAAGGCGCGGTGCTTTCACTCACCCAATCCGCAGGCACGATCTGGCGGCCCCCCAGCTGGCCGTCCTGGGCAAACATAAGCCCCAGCCTTGCGTAATCGCGGGTGGTCATGTTTAGCCCGCCAAGCGCGAAGGCCACGCCTTCGCCGTCGGTGATGAAGTAAGGATCGGCCTGCAACCCCATGGGCTGAATCAGCTTCTCTTCCATCAACTCGGACAAGTCGGTGCCGGTCGCGGCGCGCAATACCATGGCCAGCACATGAGTGTCGATGGAGGTGTATTCCCATTGCTCCCCGGCGGGGCGGTCCCGCTCGCTCAGGGATGCGGCAAACCCGTCCATGGCCGTGCCAAGCGCCAGCACCCGACCCATGCGGTTAATGTCAGAATAGAAGTCGAGATAGTCCTCGTTGAACGTCACGCCGGAGGTCATTTGCAGCACATTGCGGATGCTCACCCCATCATAGGCGGAGCCCGCCAGCCGCGGCACAAAGTCGGTCACCATGGCGTCAAGATCGTCAATCGCGCCCTCCGCCACCACGATGCCGAACAGCGCGGAGAGAAAGCTTTTCGCAACCGACCAGCTTATCCGCCGGTCCTCTGCCCCGGTGCCAAGGAAATAATCCTCAAACACGGCGGCACCGTCTTTGAGCACCATGAGGGAGGTCACATTGCGCGCCTCGACCCAGTCTTGCACGGCGGCGGGCAGCTCTAATTCTGTGCCTTCTGGAATAGGCGTGACCGGACCGGGGCCGCGATCCATCTCACGCCACAGAAACGCGCCGTTCATGTTGGAGAAGTTGCCCACGATCTTTTCTTCTGCAAACAGGCTGTTGACGGCCAGAAGACGGGTGATTTCCTCACGTTTCCAGATGGCAAGAACAACCGTAATCACGCCAAACGCCAGCAGAATGCGGAGGGCCCAGATGACGATTTTCTTCATGAAAACTTGTCCATCAATTTTTGCAGCGCGCTGCGTGTGTCGCGGGCCTCTGGGGCTTTCCCATCGTTCTTCTCGGTTTTATCGGTCTGCGGGGCAAGGGGGGCGGGCTTTGGCGTGGACTTTGACGAGCGCGGCGGCGCAACCCGCAGGGCAACCGCATTCAGGAACCGCCCTGTGTCCCCATCTGCCAAATGCGCGGCCCCGTCGGATACACCGCGCAGCATGTCGTCCAGCCAGCCTTGTTCTGCCTTGGCAAAGTCATGCAGCACATAGCCTGGCACCTTGTCCTTATGGCCAGGATGGCCGACCCCCATCCGCACGCGGTCGTAATGCGGCCCCACATGCTGGTGAATGGAACGCAGCCCGTTGTGGCCCGCATGCCCTCCGCCCGCCTTGCAACGCAGCTTGCCGGGGGCCAGGTCAATCTCGTCATGGAAGACGGTCAGATCGGTGCTGTCGAGTTTGTAGAACCGCAAGGCCTCCCCCACGGATTGGCCGGAATTATTCATGAAGGTCGTGGGTTTGAGCAGGACGATCTTGTCGCCCGACAAACGCCCCTCAGTAATCTCGCCCTGAAACTTGGTTTTCCACGGCCCAAAGCCATGATCGCTGGCTATGCGGTCAAGCGCCATGAACCCGATATTGTGCCGGTTTCCTGCATATTTCGCGCCGGGATTGCCCAGCCCCACAAAGAGTTTCATGCCTGTATTGCCATGTTGTGGACGCTGAACGCCCAGCCAAGATTTGCATTAGTCTTATCAGAAACTGCGGCTTTGACACAATTCAAAGCAGGTGGCAGTTCGCTGCGTAACACCTGTCTCCAATGCAAAAGCGCGGCCTGTTTCGAGGCCGCGCTTTGAATTCTCCACCGCAGAAGTCAGCTCGAATTTAGCTTTCCTCAGACGCTTCTTCTGCTGGGGCCTCTTCTGTACCCTCTTCGCCCTCTTCATCGTCATCGCTGGACGCTTTCAGGCCGGATGGCGCAGAAATGTTGGCGATCACGAAGTCCCGGTCAATCGTAGGCTTCGCACCTGCAGGGAGGTTCACGGAAGAGATCGAGACATTGTCGCCGATCTCTATCTCGGAGATGTCGATCGTGATGGCATCTGGGATGTCTGCCGCGGTCACAGTCAGCTCGACCTCTGGACGGATCATCGACAGCACGCCGCCCTTTTTCAGGCCGGGGGAGACCTCCTCGCCGATCACCTCAACTGGGATGAACAGGGCGATCTTGGTGGTCCGCTTCAGGCGCAGCAGGTCGATATGGGTGGGCAGGTCCTTAACTACGTCGCGCTGCACGTTGCGGCAGATCACGCGGACGTCGTCCTGGCCTTCCATTTTCAGGTTGAACAGCGTTGCCATGAAACGACCATCTTTCAACTTCTTGAACAGAACGTTGAAAGGTATCTGGATGGAAACCGGGTCGGACCCGCCACCATAGACAACACCGGGTACCATGCCTGCACGACGTGCGGCGCGGGCGGCCCCCTTGCCTGTCCCCGCGCGTGGCTCAACTACAAGATCAGGGATCTCTTTTGCCATTTGAATTCTCCAAAAATGATGCGGCTGCCTCCAAGGGTGTCGGGCCGCTGATGAAGGGCCGCGTATAGGGCGGAATCGCCTTGTTGAAAAGGGGTTTGTTGACCGGCCGCTACAGCCACGGCTTTGCCAGACCTTGAGCGTGGTCTGCGAAGCCTGTAGGGCCGGCCTCATGTCCGTTCTATACGCCCTTCGATTGTGCCACCGCCCCGCCGCTGCATTTATGATTGTGGGTGTTTTCTGGGGCTCCATGGCGGCGCTTGCCCCTCAGCTGAAAGCACAGATCGGGGCGGATGACGCGACCTTTGGGCTGCTATTGCTGGGTACATCTATCGGGCTTTTGACGACAATGCTGCTTGCACCCATCTTTGACAAAGCGCTTGGCAGCTGGGCGCTGCCCGTGGCCTCGGTCGGTCTGGCGGCCGCGTTTCTGCTGCCTGGGCTGGCACAAAGCTATGCGTTTTTCTTTGCTGCGATGTGCTGCGCGGGGCTCGCATCCGGTCTGCTGGACGTGTCAATGAACGCGCGGGTGTCCGAGCTGGAGGCTGTCCACAACCGCTCCCTGATGAACGCAAATCACGGGATGTTTTCGGTCGCTTATGCCTGCGCCGCCGTTTTCACGGGCATCGCGCGCGAAGCCGGCTTCGCCCCGCTGACGATATTTGCCATGATCGGCGTCGTCGCTTTGTTGCTGGCAACCCGAACGCGGATGCAGGTCGCCCCGGTGCCGGACGAGGAGGGCGGCGCCGCCCGTTTTCCCTGGGGTGTCGTGCTGCTGTGCGGCGGGGTCGTGCTGATCGCCTTCATGGCAGAAGCTGCGGTTGAAAGCTGGTCGGCCCTGCATGTGGAGCGGACCTTGGGCGGGCGCGCGGCGCAGGGCGCGCTTGGCCCCGCGATGCTGGGCCTGACTATGGCCGTCGGCCGCTTTGGCGGGCAGGCAGTGGCCGAGAAATGGAGCGACCTGACCGTGATCACGGCAGGCGCCGTCCTGTCGGTTATCGGCGCACTGATCGCTGCCGCTGCGCCAACGCCGCTAGTGGTCTATCTGGGCTTTGGCACATTAGGACTGGGCGTGTCAGCCATCGGGCCGATTGGGCTGGCCATGGTGGGCCGGATGGTCGCGCCATCGATCCGCACCAAGGCGATCTCCCGCGCTGCCGTGATAGGTTTTGCCGGGTTCTTTGTGGCCCCGGCCGCCATGGGGCTGATTTCCCAGGGGTTTGGGCTGCGTGCCTCCTTTGTGGCGGTGGCGGTGGTGGTCCTGGGGCTGTTCCCGCTGCAGGCAATGCTGCGGCGGCGGGGGGCCTGAGACTACGCCCACTCCCCCTCGAAGCCTTTGGGAATCAGCAGGTTGTGGCGGCCAAGGTTGGCTATGTCCCGCTCTCCGCACAGGGCCATCGTGGTGTCGAGCTCCTTGTGGATAACGCGCAACGCCTCGCTGACGCCCTGCTCCCCCATGGCGCCCAGCCCGTAGATGAAGGCGCGGCCGATATAGGTGCTCTTGGCCCCCATGGCGAGCGCTTTCAGCACGTCCTGACCCGACCGGATGCCGCCATCCATATGCACCTCGATCTTGTCACCGACCGCGTCCAGAATGGGTCCCAGCATCTTGATAGAGCTCAGCGCCCCGTCCAGCTGCCGCCCGCCATGGTTTGAGACGATAATCGCGTCGGCGCCAACGTCGAGCGCCTTTCGGGCGTCCTCCACATCCAGAATACCCTTCAGGATCATCTTGCGATCCCATTTCTTGCGGTATTCCTTGACCGTATCCCAATTAAGCCGCGGGTCAAATTGCTGCGCGGTCCAGCTGTGCAGCTGCGAAATGTCATCCACCGATTGGGCGTGGCCCACAATGTTGCGGAAGGTGCGGCGCTTGGTTTGCAGCATCTTCAGACCCCAGCCCCATTTCGTGGCCAGGTCGGCGATCACCATCGGCGTCAGCTTTGGTGGGGCGGAAAGGCCGTTCTTGATGTCCTTATGCCGCTGGCCGAGCAATTGCAGATCCAGCGTCAACACCATCGCGTCGCAGCCCGCATCCTTGGCGCGGCCCAGCAGATTGTCGATGAATTGCGCGTCGCGCATGACGTATAGCTGGAACCAGAAGGGGGCGGAGGTGTGTTCCGCAATATCCTCGATGGAGCAGATCGACATGGTGGACAGCGTGAACGGCACGCCGAATTTCTCCGCCGCCTTGGCCGCGAGGATCTCGCCATCGGCATGCTGCATCCCGGTCATGCCGACAGGGGCCAGTGCCACCGGCATGGCCACATCCCGCCCGATCATCTGACCCTTGGTCGTGCGGTTGGTCATATCCACTGCCACACGCTGCCGCAGCCGGATCTGGTCGAAATCGGAGCTGTTTTCCGAAAACGTCTGCTCGGTCCAACTGCCACTTTCGCAATAGTCATAGAACATCTTCGGCACCCGCCGCTTATAGATGCGCTTGAGGTCGGCGATTTCGGTGATCGTGGGCATGCGCTAACTCACTTCAGGCCTGCATTGGTTAAAGATCCTTACCAATGGGAAGGCTACGGAGCAATGACCATCGTTCAGGCATGGGAAATGCCGCTGAAGGTAGGGCGCTGGCGTACTGGTATTTCTGCTTTGAGCCCTCTCCACCGAATGCTTCGGTGTCGCGAAAGGCCGTTTTCTAAATCTTCGAGCCGGATATCACATTACATTAAGTGCACATTAACCTAGGTTACCTATTCCTTCCGTTCTTCGGGATGTCGTCGGACGTGCAGACCGTAGGAACAGCTATGGGGGCGCGCGACATGATCTATACTGACACACGTAGCCGCAACAACGTTTCGGTCGTCGGAACTGGGAAAAAGACCCTCGTGCTTGCGCACGGCTTTGGCTGCGATCAAACGATGTGGCGGTTGTTGACGCCACATCTCCAAGATCAGTTTCGCATCGTTCTATTTGACTATGTTGGCTCCGGAAAGTCCGATCCCAGGGCCTTTCGCGGCAAGAAATACTCTGAACTGAAAGGGTATGCCGAAGACATCATCGATGTTTGTGAAACGCTAGAGATTGAGGACGCCATTCTTGTCGGCCATTCCGTGAGTTCGATGACCGGGCTCATTGCCGCGATTGAGGCGCCGCGTCTGATCTCCAAGCTGGTCATGGTGTGCCCCTCTCCGTTCTTTCTGAATGACCCGCCTCACTATCACGGTGGATTTGAACGCGGAGACCTTGAAGGTCTGATTGAGCTTATGGATCAAAACTACATCGGTTGGGCCAACCACCTGGCACCACTTGTGATGGGAACCAGTGGCGCAGGCATGACCGAGGAACTGGTGGACAGTTTCTGCTCAACCGACCCCGTGTTCGCAAAAACTTTTGCCAGGGCGACCTTCTTTTCTGATTGCCGACACCTTCTCGACAAAGCCACGCAGCCCACATTGATACTGCAAAGCACACATGACTCGTTGGCAAATGTGTCCGTGGGGGAGCATGTGAACGCCAGCATGGTCAATTCGGAATTGGAGGTCGTGGAGGCAAATGGTCATTGCCTGCACATGACCCATCCAATGACAATTGCGCCGTCAATCGTAAAATTTGCAAATGCTTGATATCCCGCCCGGTCGCCTGATTGACGTTGATCAACTCCCATGTGGATTTCTGATCACGACAAACGACCGGAAAATCATTTTTGCGAACCGATACTTCGAGGAAAACCTGGGAGGAAAAGGGCTCGAAGGCAATTGTCTCAATGCGCTGCTAACCAAAGCGTCTCAACTTTTCTGCGATACCTACGTCGTTCCGACGGTGTTTCGCGATGGACGATGTTGTGAGGTGCTCTTGACGCTTCGGTCAGATCACGGTCACGCTATACCCAAAATTGCAAACGTCCAGCAATTAGCGGATGGCTGCTTTTCGTGGGTGTTTGTGGAAGCACAAAACCGGGCAAAGTTGTTCAACGAGCTTGAAGCTGCTCGATGCGCCGTCGAGGAGCAGCGCGAAGAGTTGGAGCTGCTGTCTCGCACCGATGCACTCACCGGCCTTGCCAATCGTCGAGGCTTCGACGAAGCATTGCACCGTATTTTCACGAATGCCGACAGATCTGAGCGGCCGGCTGCAGTAATGATGCTGGACTTCGACAATTTCAAGACGATTAATGATAGGTATGGACACGACGTTGGTGACGAAGCATTGCGGGTTTTGGCCGACGTTCTGAGAACGACCAGCAGAAAAACGGACACTATTGCACGATTTGGTGGGGATGAGTTTGCCTGCATCCTACCAAACTCCGATGAGTATGACGCAAAAGAACTTTGTAGGCGACTGCACAAGGCGCTTTCGGAGCTAGCTTTTGAGTGTTCAATGACGGTCAGTATCGGAGTTTCCGTTCGACCAGCGGGTGCTCTGATCACGGCCGCCGATGCCCTGAAACGCGCCGATCAAGCGCTCTATGCAGCCAAGCAAGCGGGGCGGGATACAACATCCGTTTGGGGATCGTGGCCACGGTCGGACGTAGCGGCGCAACGAAATTCCCCAGCCTTCAATCGCCTCGCGACCTAATCCCCCGAACAGCCACAAACAGAACGTCATCGATCAATTCTTGTTTTGGCGCTTCAAGAGCTGAAACAGCGCCTTCAACGGAGCGGCATCAAGCCGCAACAGGTCCACATCAGGCGCCGGCAAACGCGGCGCGGCCCAAAGTTGCCTCTGTCAAGGGAACAAAATCCGTCCCAGGCACCTTTGTGCCCCGCTTCCGTTTGCCGGTGGCCTGTAAAACTCCCCCATCCGCCAATCCCAGCGGGTCACCGTGGGTATGCCGGCCTGTGGTCAGGTCGAGTAGCGCAACCAGTCTTCGTGCAAGCTGCTTTCTGTTAAAACGTCCAACCTCAACTCGGGTCGCGCCAGCGGTTCACAATCGGATAGCGGCGGTCTAGCCAGAAGGCGCGGGAGGTGAGGCGGGCGCCAGGGGCGGATTGGAAGCGCTTGTATTCGGAGAGGTAGATCAGATGCTCGATTCGTTTCACCGTCTCGCGGTCATGGCCCGAGGCCACCACCTCGGCCACGGAGCGTTCCAGATCAACCAGCTGCTCCAGAATGTCGTCCAGCACCTCATACGGCGGCAGCGAATCCTCGTCCTTCTGGTCCGGGCGCAGTTCGGCGGAGGGGGGCTTGTCGATGATGCGCTGGGGGATCACCTCCCCAGCAGGCGCCGCCATCCAGGGCCGGTGATTGGCGTTGCGCCAGCGACAGGTCTCGAACACCCGCATCTTGTACAAATCCTTGACCGGGTTGTAGCCGCCCGACATGTCCCCGTAGATCGTGGCGTAGCCCACGGCGACCTCCGACTTGTTGCCGGTGGTCAGCAGCATTTCGCCAAACTTGTTCGACAGCGCCATCAGCATAAGGCCGCGCAGGCGGGACTGGATGTTTTCCTCCGTCACGTCCGGCGCGGTGCCCTCCATCAATGGGGCCAGCGCCTCGGTCACGGCCTGGCGGGGACCTGATATCGGCACAGTGTCGATCCGCGCGCCCAGCGCTTTGGCACAGGCTGCCGCGTCCTCGAGCGAATGTTTGGACGTGTATTCAGACGGCAGCATGACGCAGCGCACATTCTCTGGCCCTAATGCGTCGCAGGCAATGGTGGCGACCAGCGCGGAATCAATACCGCCCGACATGCCCAGCAGCACCTTCTCGAACCCGGTCTTGGCCATGTAGTCGCGCAGGGACTCGACCATCATGCGGTAATCTTGCTCCCACTCATCTGGCAGGGTCGTCTTTTCGCCCGCTACGACCCGCCAGCCCTCATCGGTCTGGATGAAGTCAACATGCGCCACCGCTTCGTCAAAGGCGGGCAGCTGCAGCGCCAGATCGCCGCCGGGGTTCAGCACGAAGGAGGCGCCGTCAAAGACCTGATCATCCTGTCCGCCGACCATGTTGAGGTAGACCAGCGGCAGCCCGGTTTCGGCAACGCGGGCGACCATGTGATTGACCCGCACCTCGTGCTTGTTGCGGAAATAGGGGGAGCCATTGGGCACCAGCAATATCTGCGCCCCGGATTCGGCCAGGGTCTCTGCGACCTCCTCGTGCCAGGCGTCCTCGCAGATCGGGGTGCCGATGCGCAGCGGGCCGATGGCGTAGGGTCCACGAATCTGGCCGCGTTCGTAGACGCGCTTTTCATCAAAGACAGTGAAATTCGGTAGCTCGTATTTCAAAACCCGCGTGGCCACCTTGCCGCCCTGCAGGATGGAGTAGGCGTTATAGAGCTTGCCCTTCTCCAAAAGCGGGTGGCCGATCCCGATGGCAGGCCCGTCCGCGCAGTCCGCAGCCAGCGCGTCGACAGCCGCCATCGCACCCTGCGTGAAAGCCGGCTTCATCGCCAAATCCTGAACCTGATAGCCCGTCATAAACATCTCGGGCAGGGCCAGCATCTGCGCGCCGGCGGCGCGGGCCGTGTCCCATGCCGCGCGCGCCTTTGTGGCATTTCCCTCAAAATCGCCCAAAACCGGGTTCAATTGGGCAATTGTAAGGCGGAAATCATGGGTCATGTGGGTCTTTCACATCAGTTTGATCACGTTCTAGCAGACAAGGGGCCAAGGGAAAGGGCAACCTGTTGTCACGTCCGTGCGGCTCGCATACTCTGTTGGCCGAATAGACGGACACTTATGTGGGAGATATGCGGGTGCATTTCAGATTGACGGCAGCGAGTCTACTTGCCCTGGGCCTTGCGGCCCCTGGCCTCGCCCAAGAGAGTACAACAAAGCAATATGACGACGGCGGCATCTACACCGGCGCCTTCAAAGAGGGAAAGCGCCACGGTCAGGGCACATTCAGCCTGCCGAACGGGTACGAATATACCGGCAACTGGGTCGAGGGTGAGATCAAGGGGCAGGGCACTGCGCGTTTCCCCAATGGCTCCCTTTTCGAGGGGCAGTTTGCCCTGGGCAAACCTGACGGTTTCGGCAAGATCATCTTTGCGGATGGCGGCACCTATGAAGGTGACTGGAAGGACGGGAAGATCGACGGAGAAGGTGTTGCGATCTACGCCAATGAGACCCGCTACGAGGGGGGCTTCCGCAACGCGCAACACCACGGCGAAGGCACCATGGTCAGCCCCAATGGCTACCGCTATGAGGGCGGCTGGGTTGCAGGGGTCAAGGAAGGTACCGGCAAAATCACCTATCCGGACGGCGCCACCTATGACGGCGGCATGAAGGCGGGTAAGCGAGAGGGCGAAGGCACTCTGGTCATGGCAGACGGGCTGACCTACACGGGCAACTGGTCCGACGGGCAGATCGACGGACAGGGCAAGCTAACGCAGGCCAACGGTGACATCTATGAAGGCGGCTTCAAGTCCGGCACCCGCGACGGTGAGGGCAAGCTGACCTACGCCAATGGCGATGTCTATGAGGGCGCGTTCAAGGAAGACAGCCGAGACGGCACAGGCTCGCTAACCCGCGTTGACGGTTTTGCTTATGTCGGCGACTGGGTCGATGGCCGGATCGAGGGAGCAGGCAAGGTGACCTACCCTGACGGCTCCGTCTACGAAGGTGAGCTGAAGGCTGATCTGGCGCATGGCACCGGTAAGATGACCTACCCTGACGGCGCGACCTATGAAGGGGAGTGGGTGAACGGGGTGAACGAGGGCCAGGCGATTGCGACATTTGCCAACGGGCTGGTTTATGAGGGCGGCTTTGCGAACGCTCAGTTCGAGGGGCAGGGCAAGATGACCTACCCTGACGGCTACGTCTATGAAGGTGCCTGGGTTGATGGAAAACAGCAGGGCGTGGGCAAGGCGACCTATGCCGACGGCTCCATCTATGAGGGCACGTTCGAGAATGGTCAGCGCGCCGGCGAAGGCACCCTGACCCGGACCGACGGCTTCATCTATGTGGGGGAGTGGAAAGACGGCCAGATCGAAGGCACCGGTGTTGCAACTTACGAGACCGGCGATGTCTATGAAGGTGAATTCATCGGCGGCAAACGCTCCGGCGAGGGCGTGATGCGTTATGCCGACGGGCAGGTCACCAGCGGCCAGTGGGATGAAGGCCGGCTGACCGAGATCTCCGAGGGCGAATAGCCTCGTACCCTTTACTGGTCCGTGCCAGATGTATGACTTCGCTAGACCGCCTCGCCCTGATCGAGGCGATCTAGCCATTTCTGGGCATCCGCGATCACGGCGTCTTTGCGGTCGTCCTTCATCCTGTCCCATGTGCGGTACATGTTGCCCATGCGCGGGTTGTTCGAAAACCGGTCCCGGTGCCGGATCAGAAAATCCCAGTAAAGCAGGTTGAATGGGCAGGCCTCCGCCCCGGTTTTGTTCTTCACCTTATAGGCGCAGCTTTTGCAGTAATCCGACATCCGGTCGATATAGGCGCCGGACGAGACATAAGGTTTTGACCCGACGATGCCGCCATCAGCCCATTGGCTCATCCCGATGACATTGGGCGCCTCCACCCATTCATAGGCGTCGGCATAGACCGCCAGATACCATTCATGCACCTGCTGCGGGTCGATCCCCGCCAACAGGGCGAAGTTGCCGGTGACCATCAGGCGTTGAATGTGGTGGGCGTAGGCCTCGTCCGCGGTCTGGCTTACGGTTTTCGCGACGCAGTTCATCTTCGTGTCTGCCCCCCAGAACATCGCGGGCAGGTCCCGGTCGTGGCCCAAAACGTTGCGTGTTGTGTAATCTGGCCCTTCAAGGAAATAGATGCCCCGCATATATTCCCGCCATCCAATGATCTGGCGGATAAACCCCTCCACCGCGTTGATGGGTGCGTAATTGTCGAGGTAGGCCTGCTCCACTTGGCGGCAGACCTCCAGCGGGTCCAGCAGCCCCGCGTTGATGTAGAAGCTGATGATGGAGTGGTAGAGAAACTTCTCTTCGTTCATCATCGCGTCTTGAAAGTCGCCAAAGTGCGGCAGCGCGTAGGTGATCCAGCGCGTCAGCTGACGCTGCGCCTGTCCGGCATCCGTGGCGAACCAGAAAGGACGGAGCGCGCCAAAGTTTGTGTCAAACTTTGTCTCCACCAACGTCAGGACCTCTTCGACGGTGTCATCCGGGGTGAACTGCATGGGGCCGGTATAGTTGATGGATTTGGGCGCGGATTTGCGGTTGTCGTGGTCAAAATTCCATTTGCCCTCAACGGGCTTGTCCCCGTCCATCAACAACCCGGTTTTGCGGCGTATGTCGCGGTAGAACCACTCCATCCGCAGCTCCTTACGCCCTTCGGCCCAAGTCTCGAACTCGGCATGAGAGGCGATGAAGCGCGTGTCGGGATGCTGGGTGACGGGCAATGCTAGCTCATTGAGCGCGGTGATCAGCCGCCATTCGCCGGGCTCTGTGGCGAGGATGTCGGTGGCTCCGTGTTCCTCTGCCCGGCGGATCAGCTCCCCGGTGATGGAGCCTGTGTTGCCGGCGTCATCGAGCTTGGTATAGGCAACGGTCCAGCCCTTATCCTGCAGCTTCTGGGCGAATTTGCGCATGGCCGCAAAGATGAAGGCGATTTTTTTAGGGTGATGCGGCACGTAGCTTGCTTCATCCGCGACCTCGGCCATGACGACCACGTCCTTGTCGGGGTCGCCTGCATCAAGCGCGGACAAGGTCGGGGTCAGCTGATCGCCCAGCACCAGGACAAGCTTCACCATGGAATCATCTCACCGGCGTAGTCGTAAAATCCGCCCGTCTGATCTGTCGTCAGCCCGTCCATGACACGGATCAGGTTTTGCGCGGCTTCCTCGGGAGGCACGGTTTTGTGGTGTCCTGCATAGCTGGCAGTGAACGGCGTTTCGACCGTGCCGGGGTGCAGCGCGATGCAGATCGCCTGCTTGTGCGTGCGTTTCAGCTCGATCGCGGCGCCGTGGATCAACTGGTTCAGCGCGGCTTTCGACGCGCGGTAGCTGTGCCAGCCACCAATCTGGTTGTCACCGATACTGCCTATCCGGGCGGATAGCGCCGCAAAGACTGCGCGCCTGTCGCGTGGCAGCAGGGGGAGCGCGTGTTTGAGCACCAACGCGGGCCCTATCGCGTTGATAAGGAATTGACCGGTAAGCGCCTCAGCGGTGAGCGCCTTGATCGATTTTTCTGGCGTGTGTCCCCTGACGGCAAGCGCACCGGTTGCCACAAAAATCGTGTCGAAGGTGCCGTCGAGCCGGTCGAGGGTTCTGGCGATGCTCGCCTCATCGGTGATATCAAGCCCGTCCGCGCTGCGCGACAGGCACACCACCTCGCCTGTGAGCCCCGCAGTCACAGCGCCCCCGATACCGCCTGAGGCGCCGATGATAAGATGTCTGCTCATGCAGGGGAGCTATGGCAATCATGGCATGCGTCAACCCGACCCGCGTGGCCCACAGGAGCGGCTGCGCCGCGCACCAAGTTTTCTGCTCTTTGAGGGGCTTTCCGCCCCTCAGCCGCAGGAGCGACACCCCGAGAGTATTTTTCAAGCCGTGATGGGTTCCATTTCGGTGAGAGATTTGTATTGTGCCTCTTATGTTGAAACTCCAGCATATTGCCCGCCGCGGCCTACTGCTTCTTAGCCTGCGCTGAGCGTGCCTTCCGGCGCGTGCCGCTCAGTGCAGACCAGCGCCGGACCCCATCTTCAGACAGACAAGCTAAGAGACCGGACCCATGACAGGACCTGATACAGATAAGAACCGCGTTGTCATTTTTGACACGACGTTGCGCGACGGCGAGCAATCACCCGGCGCCACCATGAGCCACGCCGAGAAGCTGGAGATTGCCGGGCTTCTGGACGATATGGGCGTCGACATCATCGAGGCGGGTTTTCCCATTGCGTCTGAAGGGGATTTTGAGGCGGTCAGCGGGATTGCGCGGCAGGCGAAGCGCGCCGTGATCTGCGGGCTGGCGCGGGCGAACTTCAAAGATATCGACCGCTGCTGGGAGGCCGTGCGCCATGCAAAGCAGCCGCGTATTCACACGTTTATCGGCACCTCGCCCCTGCACCGGGCTATTCCCAACCTGAGCAAGGATGAGATGGCGGAGAAGATCCATGACACCGTCAGCCATGCCCGCAACCTGTGCGACAATGTGCAATGGTC